>DNHH01000011.1:0-2925 GCA_003485955.1 Opitutia bacterium | reverse complement strand
TAACCCCTGCTTTTCTCAAGTTGCAATAAGCCGAATTTAAACGCCTATGCAGCGAGAAAATTAGCTGCTTTTTTCAGACCATTTTCACCCGCATCTTCGAGCACATAATGTCCCGCTGATTCGAAGACACATGATTGTGCATGTGGCCAAATTTTTTGAAAAATATCGTGGAAGTGTGGCGTGAAACAGAAATCGCGCGCACCCCAAAGTAACAAAATAGAATGTTGAGACAGCTGGGGCAGTTGCTCGGAGACTTTTTGTAACGATGCGTACGTTGGATGATCTTTCTCGAGAGGAATATCGGCGACGAAGTCGGCGACGGCATGACGGCGCGCTGCCGTTGTATAGGGAGCAAGGAAGCCGGCCCGCACAGACGCAGGTAGACCGTCGGAAGTAGCCATCCAGGTGGCTGGCCAGGCAAAACCATCTAAGTGCTCAACTAAGAAGCGCCCAATCACTGGCAAACGGCAGAGTCGGATGCGCAACGGAATTTTATTCGAAGGAAAGGCAGCAGTGTTGGTTACGAGTAGCCGCCTAAAGCGCTGCGGCTGTTCGCTGGCGAGGCCTAAACCAATGGCGCCACCCCAATCATGGACTCCAAGGTCAATCTCTTGTAAATTAAGTTTATCGCAGAGCTCTCGCAGGTGGCGGATACGATCCGACAGCCGAATAATTCGGCCAGGGCGATCGGAAAGCCCCATGCCCACATGATCTGGAATAATCACGCGACGACCACGTGTGACCAACTCCGCAGCGAGATTGCGCCAAAGAAATCCCCAGCTCGGATTACCGTGCACTAAGAGCACTGGGCGAGCGTCACGCGGACCGAGATCAACATAGTGCATGCGACCTGCATCTGTTTGGTGCCAACATGGCATATGTGGCCATAAAGTACGTAGCGACTCGGGGATACGGTCCATGCTTAGAGGGCTTCCGCAGCCAACATGAGTGAACTTAAGCCACTCCCAATGCCGAGCAGGGCAATTTTATTCCCTGCGACGATGCGGCCGTCTCCACGCGCTAAGGCTAGCGTTGCTGGCAGTGAAACGGAGCCGACATTACCGAGGCGGTCAAAACTCACACAGTCCTTCGCAGTATCCAGACCTAGGCGCTCGAAAAGCATCTGCGAGTGGCGCCGACCGACTTGATGCGTGACGACGCGATCGGGCGTGTTTGCATCCCACCCTGTGGTGGCGCAGAAACGCTCCCAGCATGCGCCAGCTAAGTTGATGCCTGCATGAAGCAGCGCCTCAGAATCTGTACGCATATCTAACTCCGAAGCAGCACTATCCCCTTCGCAAAGATGGTTAGCAGACGAATCAGTGGCCACGGCACCACCGTGAATACGGTAGCCGCCAGGGACTGCGAGGTCGTCACGACAAAGCACTGCAGCAGCGGCACCTGCACCAATCGTCAGATTTGCAAAGTAAGCTTTAATCGTTTCGCGCGTCAAAGAGGTGTCTTCATTCAATGTTCGAATTGTTCGCTCGACTAATGGACGTCCATCTTCGCCCGCACAAAGTAATGCCCGGCGTATTTGTCCCGACTCAATCAATCCCGCAGCGAGCGTGATTGCATTCGCAAAGCCAAGACACGCATTTGAAATATCCAGGATTTGAGACTGAGCACCTAAACCGAGAATGCCGTGGATGTACGCTGCGGTTGAAGGCTCAAGGCGATCGCGGCAAACTGAACAATGAATAAGTAAATCAATGTCAGCAGGGCCCACCTGTGCAGCCACCATCGCACGACGACCGGCCAAGGCTGAGGCTTCGGATGGGCGTATCGCCGATGGCCAGAAGCGCCGTTCCTGAATACCCGTCATGAGCTCTAAACGGCCTTCAGGCAGCTTTAAGCGCGTATAAAGGGGGGCTAGGCGACGCTCGACTTCATCGGATGTCCAAACCTCCGGAGGCAACTCGGCAACGAGTCCCGTCAAAACAGTGCGTGTGAAGCGCATCAGTCGAGACGCGTGGCTGCCTTAACCACATCTTCATCAAAGTAATTCGCATCCATCCCTGCATTCACGACAATACCTTGAGCATTCACACCGCTGGAACGAGGAGAAAGGAGCCAAACAGCCGCATCGGCAACTTCTTGTGTGGTTACTGCACGACGACGGAAGGTGAGTTTTTCTGCAAAAACATAATTGGCGAGGTAGCCAGGAATACCTGCCGAGGCACTTGTTTTCAAAGGGCCGGCATTCACGGTATTAAAACGAACTTCGCTTTCGCGACTAAAGGACTTAGCGAGAAAGCGTGTTGCCGATTCAAGCGCAGCCTTAATCGGCGACATGTATCCGTAACTCGCAGCGGTAACCTGTGATGAAATGCCAATAGCAACAACCGAGGCATCCTTACGTAAGTGACCCTTCAGCGCATTGGCTAACTCAACCAACGAGAAGCAAGAAATGGCGGTCGCTTGAAGAAAATCAGCGCGCACGGTTTCATGAAACGGCACTAAGCCTTTGGAATAATTGGCAAAGGCGACGCTATGCAGCACGCCATCCAGCGGGCCGTGATCCTTGGCAACATCTGCAGCGAGTTTTCGGATTTGATCTTCATGCTCGAGGTCGCAGACGTACACGGACTTACCCGCTAATTGCTTATCCAAAGAGGCTCGACGTGCTTCCGAGCGCACGGAATAGACGACTTTAGCGCCCTCCCCTTCAAGGGTTTGGGCGACATGCCACGCGACTGATTTACGATTAGCCACTCCTACAACGAGGTAGGTGCGACCTTGAATGCCGAGGAAAGACATGAGGATATTCAGTGGGTTTTATCGATAAGGGCGAGTGCGTAGCGAATCGTAAGTACAGCCTTACCGTCTTTACGTACTGTCCCAGTCATAAAGTGAAATTGTTGCAGCGTTTCAACCGGGCGAACCTCAATCGTCACACGATCTCCTGGAAAGATCATCCCTTTG
>DNHH01000022.1:3541-5253 GCA_003485955.1 Opitutia bacterium | reverse complement strand
TGCGCGCGGTGAATTACGTGCGTCGCGCCGGTTTTCGTCTTGGGCCTGCCAGCGACTTGGATTCAGCGCGCTGCCATTAAATTCATCTTCGAACGTCACCACATATCCTTTGTCTTGAGGTGGTGCCGCTTGAATGAAAGTTGTGAAAGTAACTAAAAAAAGAAACAAACGCATGCTGCACTCCAGTCGAATCTAGGCGATTTTGCAATCGTTCGAGTTGCTAATGTTGCGTCGGGCTACAAGGTTTTCTCGAGTGAATCTAGTCCTTGCCTCATCTAACATAGGTTGCAACGGGGCTGTTATGTACACCCGGAGGCTGGCGTCCTTACTCGCTACAAGGGGCCACCGTGTTTGGCTGGCCGCCCAAGAGGATTCATGGATTGCCAAGGCAACCCAGGGCGAGATCCCACTTTTGCATACAAAGTTTTCCCGTTGGCCGTTATCTGAGGTTGATCGTGTGGCAGCTTTCTGTCGCCAAGAGGGTATCCAGATTTTTCATTCACACAACACGCGGGCGAGTCATTTTGGGGCATTGCTCAAAGTTCGACATGGTGTTCATAGCATTGCGCACTTGCATGCGAATCACCCACAGTTGCACACATGGTTTCATGACCGTGTGCTGGCAGTTTCTAAAGATACCTTAACGCGCCATCGGTATTACTTAGCAGGCTTGGGTAAAAAGGGCGCCGTCCTCGTCAACTTCGTAGACCCTAAACAATTTCATCCAAGGGAGGGAAGGGGTGATGCGCTGCGAGCGCTGCTGCTAGTTGCCGCAGAAACACCTGTGGTGGTTGTGATCGGGGAGATTTGTTCGCGGAAAGGTCAAGACTTGGCAATTCAGGCTTGGCCTGGTGTTTTGCGTATGCACCCAGATGCACGGCTCGTTTTTATAGGCCAAGGCTCACTACCCGATCATCTTTTAAACGTACGTGGAGTCACTGTGCTGGGCCACCGCAATGACATTTCTGAACTATTGCCGCATGCAACCATTTGCCTGGTACCTTCTCGAGATGAGCCTTTTGGATTAGTAGCGATTGAAGCAATGGCATGTGGGGTCCCTGTCGTCGCTTCGGCCGTGAGCGGGCTTGCTGACATTGTCGCTGGAGGTGCCGGCGCTAGTTATCCGGCCGACGATACGCGCGCATTGTCTCAAATTTTAACCGAATTACTTAGCGACACACAAGCGCGAGCAAACCTCGTAGCATTCGGTCTAGAGCGCACGCGCCTCATGTACAACCCGGCAGTTCACCTTACCGAGCTCGAGCGACACTATACTGAAGTTCTTGGATTGAAGTAAACGCGTGGAAGACCCTTGCGTCTCTTAAAGCGACGGTGCACCCAGAGGTATTGTTCGGGCGCCAACCGAATGGCCTGCTCGAGCTTCGCAACAATCCTAAGTGTATCTGCTGACTCATCGCCCGTTGGGAAGTTTTCAAGTGCAGGCAAAATAGTTAGGACGTACGTATTGTCTGCCAGCCGTTTAGGGTAAAAGGGAACGACGGTGGCTCCGCTCATATGTGCGAGGCGACTGGTCGCTGTATTTGTCACCGCAGGCTCTCCGAAAAATGGGAGCAGCTTTGAATGGGCAGAGGCCTTGCCTTGGTCGGGGGCATACCAAACAACTTCTCCTGCACGGAGGGCATAGAGCAGGCCTTTTAAGTCAGCCATAGGGATGGCCCGATTTGTCCAAGAGGTACGATACTCGCGCAGAA
>DNHH01000022.1:1365-3360 GCA_003485955.1 Opitutia bacterium | reverse complement strand
CTCGCGCAGAAACTTAGCGAGCAGCAGATTGTTCGGATCCCGGTATAGGCAAGAGATGCGTGTGTTTAAACAGAGTATGCGGCCAGCAATTTCTAAAGTTGTGAAGTGTCCTGAAACGAGAAGTACGCCTTTTCCTTTCGCTTTAGCATTCTCGAGATGCTCAAGGCCTTCGATGCGATAAGGGGGAAGCTTTGAGGGTTTTTGCCACCATGCGCGGGTAGTTTCCAAAATCCCTAAGACGAGTGATTGGTAGTGACGGCGAGCAATGCACCGACGTTCGGCCTCCGTTAATTCTGGGAAACAAATGCGCAAGTTGACGAGAACGACAAACCGTCGAATGGGTATTAGGTAGAAGCAGGTTGCGCCCAATGCCCACGCCACCATGCGCTGAAGCGACCAAGGTAAAAGACTGACTAAGCGCAAAATACCAAGTCCGAGCCACGTGTGCCAATAGACTGGGTTATAAAAGTTAGCCATCAGGGATGACATTGCTCGCTTGTGGGTGTGCCTGTGAAGCCCAAAGGTTTCAGGGCAAGGTCTTGTAGTCGCTTGCACTGCCACTCAGTAACTCGGCAAAATGAGACCAGTCGCCTGGTTCTAACTCCGCGCGTACCAGCTCAGGGCTTTGATCGTTGTCGGGTAGGCGTACGGCCCAAAGTGATTTCGCTCGATCCGCTAGCATGGCAAAGCGAATGTCGCCAACGGTCAGGCTTTGCGAAGTGGATGACTCGACGCTATTCCAGCCGCCTGTGAATTCACTGAAGTCTGTTAAAATTGAACCCGCGTGCGTACCTGCAAGAGGCGTACCGGGCGTTTCGGGCGTCCAGGCAACACGAGATTCGCCTGCGAGAACTTGGGTGACGCTGAATGGCGAAATCCGAAGCGCCGCGACACGCCAAACGCCGTTCTCTAGCCAGATACCACGCCAAAGAATTAAATTTGAAATCGTCGGTTTAGCTGTAATGCGCGTAACCGATGGATTGCCGATCCATTGTTGGAGTATTGCCTCTGCTCGGTTGTGCTGAATCCGGCCAAGGGTTGCATAGAAAACGAACCAGCTAACGCCCAGCCAGGCGAGTACATGTCGGTGGCTTTTCCATGCACGCCAGGCCAAGACGACCAACGGAAGTGTGACTGCCAAATCAACAACGGCGACACAGTCCCATGCAATCCGTTCGTTTGAGAATGGCCAGAGTAGCATTGTGCCAAAACTTGTGCAAGCGTCGCACAGTAGATGTGAAAGACCGCCTGCGGCTGCAGGTATTAGTAGCGCCTTGGTTGAAGTCTCATGTTTTCCTTTAAAAAACCATGCAGCAAGCAGTGCGGATAAAAGTACAATGATCGGGAGAAAAACAAAGCTGTGAGTAAAATGTCGGTGCCAGCGAAAAGCGACGAGCGGGTCGTTCGCGGAACGAATAAGGATATCGAGGTCTGGAGCTTCTGCGGCAAGGAGTGCGGCTAGGGCAGCGGGAGCCACGGGCGCGTTGGCTCGACGCGCTGCCAGGCCACAGCAAATACCTAAAGCCGCATGGGCGAGATTGTCCATTGGCGGTAAGATAAGTGATTTACAGGGGAAAGGAAGCCAGCACACGGCTGTGGCTTGACCAAAGCGGGGGCATCAAGAGGATGAATCTCCTTATGCGCTACGGTCTAAATACCTTCCTTTATGCGAGTCCTTTCACAGATGCGAAAGCACCAGCACTGCTCCGCAAATTTGCCCGGTGGGGTTTTGACACCGCCGAGGTCGCTATTGAAGACCCTAAGCATGTTAACCCGCGCCGACTGAGAGACGTGGCCGATAAGGCCGGCATTAAGATTGGATCGGTTTGTGCGGCACTTGGACCTGGTCGGGATTTACGTGGGACGCCAGCCGAACAACGCACATCGATGCTCTACCTGACGGCTTTGGTTGACCACGCCGCTGAGCTTGGCGCGAGCCACCTTATCGGGCCCCTTTATTCTGTGGTCGGTCGCGCCGAGGCCTATGATGCAAAG
>DNHH01000022.1:357-1128 GCA_003485955.1 Opitutia bacterium | reverse complement strand
TGCGGAATTTACGCGAACTCGCTGACCATGCCGAAGCCCGCGGTGTAACTCTCGCGATCGAGCCGCTGAATCGTTTTGAAACAGATTTTCTGAATACGGTTGAACAAGGTATCGCACTCGTGCGCGATATCGAGAGTCCTGCTGCAGGATTACTGTTGGATACCTTCCACATGAATATTGAGGAAAAAGATCAGGCAGATGCCATTCGTCGAGCCGGTCGCCACCTTGTCCATTTCCATGCTTGTGGCACCGACCGAGGCGTTCCGGGCGACGACCATTTAGACTGGCCTGCGATTGTCGCTGCGCTTCGTGCGATTCGGTACGATGGCGATGTCGTCATTGAATCCTTTACGCCCGACGTCGAAGTGATTGCGAAGGCCGCCGCCATCTGGCGTTCGATTGTCCCCCACAAGGACGATATCCCTAAACGTGGGCTCGCCCATCTTCGTAAAGTCTTCGGCAAGGGAACTAAGCGCCCCTCCCGCAGGTCTTAAACCTCTCACCATATGCGTCACTTCCTCCTAGCCTTCCTCCTCTTTGCCTCGCTCGATGCCGCCGACAAGAAACAAGTCCTCCTTGTTGCTGGACGTCCCAGCCACGGACCAGGCGAGCACGAGCACAACGCCGGTGTGCAACTTCTCGCCAAGTGTCTGCGCGAGGGCGCGGCCGACGAGGTTGAAGTCACAGTTGCCCTTAACGGCCAGTGGCCGTCTGACGAAATCGTCGCCAAGGCCGACACTATCTTAATCTACTCCGACGGCGGCAACGGCC
>DNHH01000022.1:0-191 GCA_003485955.1 Opitutia bacterium | reverse complement strand
AACGGCCACCCTGCGCTCGGTCACCTCGATCAACTTTCAAAGAAGATGGCTGCGGGCTGCGGTTTCGTTTGCCTCCATTATGCAGTCGAGCCTGCCTACGCCTGCGAGCACTGGGACGGCAAGACGCGTCCGCCTTCACCCGGTCGCGGTTCTAATGGTAAAGGTGCTAAAGAATTTAAGCAGTGGCTCGG
>DNHH01000083.1:3800-8966 GCA_003485955.1 Opitutia bacterium | reverse complement strand
ATGACCGCCATTCGCCGCATCCCTCTCGCCCAGCTGGACCCCGAGATCGACCGCCTGATCAAGGCCGAGCTCAAGCGTCAGCAGACGCACATCGAGCTGATCGCTTCCGAGAACTTCACGCTCCCCGCCATCATGGAGGCCCAGGGCAGCATCCTGACGAACAAGTATGCCGAAGGTTATCCCGGTAAGCGCTGGTATGGTGGCTGCGAATTTGTCGATATCGTCGAGCAACTTGCGATCGACCGTGCGAAGAAACTGTTCGGCGCTGATCATGCAAACGTCCAGCCACACTCGGGTAGCCAAGCAAATGCTGCCGTCTATTTAGCAACCCTCGTCCCTGGTGACAAGATCCTCACGATGAATCTTTCCCACGGCGGCCACTTAACGCACGGTAACGCTGCTAACTTCTCCGGAAAATTTTATAAGGCCGTTCACTACGGCGTCGGTGCCGATGGCCGTATCAACTACGATGAAGTTGCTGAAATGGCACGTCGCGAGAAGCCGAAGATGATCACCGTAGGTGCTTCGGCGTACGCTCGCACCATCGACTTCGAGCGTTTTGGTAAAATTGCAAAAGAGAACGGGGCCCTCTTGCTCGCCGACATTGCCCACATCGCCGGACTTGTTGCCGCGGGTGTACACCCATCGCCGATTCCGCATGCTGACTTTGTAACCACAACCACGCACAAGACCCTCCGCGGTCCCCGTGGTGGCCTGATTCTTTGTAAGGCTGAACATGCCAAGGCAATCGACTCGGCTGTCTTCCCTGGCACCCAGGGTGGCCCCTTGGAGCATGTTATTGCGGCCAAGGCGGTTTGTTTTGCGGAATGTGCGAAGCCTGAGTTTAAACTCTATGCCGCCCAGGTCGTTGCGAACTCCAAGGCGCTGGCAAATGCCTTAACTGAAAAAGGTTTCCGCCTCGTGAGCGGGGGTACCGATAATCACCTATGCTTGCTTGATCTTCGGGTCAGCCATCCTGATGTGACAGGTAAGGACGCCCAAGTCGCCTTGGATGCCGCTCATATCACTACAAATAAGAATACCGTACCCGATGAAACCCGTAGTCCCTTCCAGGCCAGTGGTATACGCCTGGGAACCGCTGCAGTAACATCCCGGGGTATGGGTGAGGCGGAAATGCGCAAAATTGCCGAGGCTATCACGATTGTGCTATCTGGGCCTCAAGACCCGCTTAAAATCTCGGCTGGGAGTGCGATTGCTTCAGAACTGTGCAAGTCCTTCCCCCTCCCGTACGCCTGAAAAAGTCCCTAATTTGTCACATTTTTTGCTTTGAACAACTGCCTGACTTCTGTCACATTATTTTAACTACCCCCCCCTAATGAACTCACCTATCCGCAACCGTAAGGGCTTTACGCTCATCGAACTGCTTACCGTTATTGCCATTATCGGCATTTTGGCAGCCGTTCTCTTCCCTGGCATTCAAGGCGTGATGCGATCCGCCAAGAAGAACAGTGCGCTCAATAAAGTGCGCAGCATTGGCCAAGCTTATGTGAATTGGGCTGGTGGTACCCGCAATATCGGTACCGGTGCATGGTCGAGCGGTAAGACAACCACGACGAGCACTTCAGGTTACGCCGCAATTTTGGCTGACGGTGCATCCCTCGACTCCGGTGAACTGTGGTTCGTCGACGCCGACCTTGCTGCCGAAGCGATCACTGTCATTCCTAAGACTGTCATCACTAAGACTGGTACAACCGTCGCTCTGAGTGCCTCATGGACGACTGCTATCGGTCAAGGTAAGCCTGCATGGAATACCTACACACCAACTTCACGCACCCTTGCTGGTAGCACAAACACTCCTTTTGCATGGTCGCGCGGTTTGACCACTGCTGGTGCTTGGCCTGCAGCAGGTGCAGGTGACACCGACTCCATCTGGGGTATCGAAGGTGGCCATATCTGCTACGGAGACGGACACGTTGCTTGGGTCAAAGATACCACGACCGCTGGCTCTGACTACTTCCAGAAGACCACTGATGGTTCTGCCTCCGCAAGTTACGCAGACGCTATCCCTGCGACCGCTGCCCTTTGCACCTTGAACTAAGCCTCCGAGCTTAGTCTTTTGAAAGCCCCGAAGTTCGGGGCTTTTTTTTGCCTAAATTGTTTCAGCCACGGTTTTAGGTTTAAGCAGTTCGTTTCTTTAACCAAGTTGCCTGTATGGGATTGTTACGTGATTGGATTGCCGCCGCTCGTCCGCGCACACTCGTTGCGGCTGCTGTGCCCGTCGCCGTGGCTTCAGCGGCTTGTAGTCAGCATTGGACGCTACACGAGGCCTCCCCGGCCATTATTGGACTTTGTCTGGCTTTCGCCCTCTTCGCCCAAATCGCCAGCAACTTCGCGAATGATCTCGGCGATGGCCTGCGCGGTACAGATCAGGTTGGTCGCGTCGGCCCCGCTCGTGCGGTCGCCAATGGTCGCATCTCCGCCCGTGCGATGGGCTGGGCGACGGCCGCCTGCTGTGCACTCGCCTTCCTTGTTGGCGCACCACTTGCATTGTTCGCCGATCCTTGGCTCTTTGTGGCTGGCGTCCTCGCCTTGCTTCTTGCCGTCGGTTATACACTCGGGCCTGCGCCGCTTGCCTACCTTGGTCTGGGTGATGTTTTCGTCGTGGCCTGCTTTGGCGTGCAGGCGACTTTTCTTACCGGCTATGTGCTGCATATGGCTATGGTCGATGAGGGAACCATCAAATGTTGCTGCGAGCAGGAATCCGCCGCGATTGCCTTGGCACATTGGCCCGTGCTTATCCGAGACCTGCTTGTTGCCGGTCTCGGTATCGGATTACTCGCCGATAATATTCTGCTCGCGAATAATGCACGCGATATGGAGACCGATGCTGCCGCTGGTAAACGAACCACCGTTGTTCGCTATGGCCGAGGTTTTGCGCGCTGGCTACACCTGTTGAATTTAATCGTTGGCCTCGTCTGTCTGACCTGGGTCTTTGGTTGGTTGCCCTTACTCCTCACGCCGGTGGCACTCTGGAGTCATTGGCGTTTTCGCCAAGCACGTCAGCCGGTAGACTATATTCCGTTTCTCGGCCAAGCAGCCTTTGTTTTGCTTCTGGCAGGGGTGCTGTGCGTAACCTCCGCTTGCCTCCACCCCTGACTTCCGCTGGATGTTTCCATCATGAGTCTGCCGGATAAATTAGACGCGTTGGTCTCAGGCGTAGCACGTCCATCATGGGACGACTATTTCATGGCGACAGCTTTGCTTTTAAGCACGCGATCAAGCTGCGAACGACTGCATGTTGGCTGCTTAATGGTATCTTCTGGTAAGCACCCGAACCGTATCGTTGCTGCTGGGTACAATGGATTCCTGCCGGGTGCCCCTCACAGTTCGAAGATGCGTGAAGGCCACGAACAGGCGACCGTCCATGCGGAGCAGAATGCCGTCGCTGATGCCGCTAAACGCGGGGTGTCGTTGCAAGGCGTGGTTTGTTATGTCACGCACTTCCCGTGTATCAATTGTACCAAGATTTTAGCCGCAGCCGGCGTTTCGGAAATTTGCTACCGGCATGACTACCATAATGACCCCTTGGTCGCTGAGTTATTTGCACAGTCTGGCGTCAAGGTGCGCAAACTTGGTTAAGCCATGGCGGATAGTAGCCTCGCTGGACAAGTGCTTTTGGCACACCCCTCGCTGACAGAGGCAAACTTCTGTCAAACGGTTGTGCTCATGCATAGCCACGCTGTGGACGATGGAGCTATCGGGGTTATTCTAAATCGACCATTAAATCGTGTGTTGGGTGAGGTGGAAAAACGTTTTCGCGATGGCCCATTGGCAGCCGTCCCCTTGCATATCGGTGGACCCGTTAACGTTAACCAAATGGCTTTTGGCGGCTGGCGTTTTGCGTCACGTGGCCCTGCACGTATCCGCTACGGTTTAGATGAATCAGAGGCCATTGAACTCTCGAGCGACCCAGAGTTTCACCTGCGTGCCTACGTGGGCTACGCCGGATGGACTGCGGGGCAATTGGAGAACGAAATACGGCTCAACGCTTGGGTCACACACGCCTTTGACCGTCTGGCTGATGGACTCGAGGGTGTTGAGCTTTGGAAAGCCTGGATGACGCGTGTAAGGCCTGACTTACGATTGCTCGCAGACTCCCCTGGTGATCTTGGTTTAAACTAATTTAAGTACCCAGCAGGACGCCCATGGTGCGGCGCAGGGTCTCTCCGGGAATCGTGCGGCCGGGTTCGAGCATTTTACGTTGTTCGAGGGTATCCCGGTAATTTTCGTATACACGATCAATTCTCCAACCACTGGGTGGAATCGTCGGGTCACCAGCCATTAAAGCTGTCCAACGACGTGGTAGGCCGTGCCAAGTGAAGTCAATACGCCACCCTGCGGCGTTTTTTGCTGTGCCGTAACTGAGTTGAGGGTATCTGCGAACAAAGTCTGGGATAGAAGAGGTGCGCGCAACCACCACGAGCGCGTTCGGCAGGTTATTCACCACCATGTGGAAGTCGCTTCGTGAGCGTAACAAAATCGGCAGCGGATCGAACCCTGCTAAATTAAGCCCGTTATAATTTCCGTGAATATTGGGGTCTCCGCGAAATTCAGGTTGTTGGTTATACCATCGATTGAAATTGTCGGAGAGGCGCAGGCCTATTTCGAAATGTAAATGTGATCGATCGACGCTAATAGGTTCTACGCCTGCAGAGGTGTGACCCATCCGGCCGAGGACTTGGCCTGCGACGACGTTAGCCCCAACGCGTATCCCACCATCGATTGATGCTAGATGCGCGTAGAGGGTATAAACAGGGAGTTCGGCCGTGGGATGTTCGATGACAACATAGCGACCATAAGGGCCGCGTACTGCCCGCTCGATGTAAGCGATTTGACCGGGCATTACCGCGGAGATAGGGTCAACAGGTTCATTATTTGCATCGACCCATCCTGGTTGAATATCAATTCCTTCATGGAACCTTGAGCCGTCATTACGGGTCATGCCAAACAGTCCTGATTCCGTTCGTCCAGAGATGGTCGGCTGAATGAAGTCACTGAGGCTACCGCTGGTTGGGCGTCCGGACGGTGTTGGCCATGTCAGCTCACTGGCGACTCCGTAACTGCTTAAAAGCAGTATGCAAAAGCCAACCCTCATTTCCCCTCCTTCTCGCGAATCTTACGGATGACGAGGATGGATGGATTGAG
>DNHH01000083.1:2777-3700 GCA_003485955.1 Opitutia bacterium | reverse complement strand
ACTCCGTAGCTGCTTAAAAGCAGTATGCAGAAAATAACCCTCATTTCCCTTCCTTCTCGCGAATCTTACGAATGAGAAGGATGGAAGGGTTGAGGCGATTGCGCCAATAGGTGGCTGCCTCGGCAGCACTCATGCTACCGTTCTCAACTGCAAAATAAAGATTACCATCAAGAACAGGCTGATCGATGCGCATGATGCCAATGGCTTTGTCGTTTACCATCAGCACGGCTTTTTTGCCCATCGACTCAGAGCTGCTGGTAGCTGCCATAAGTACGGGGGCGGACCGACGGTCAGCTTGGACGAGTAAATAGGTGCTACGTATATCGCGCTCACCTGCTTCAACCACTTCGGTATTTAAGATATGCTCTGCTTGAACAATGGGGATGCAGAAGACGGTCACTTGGACGCCGCTGGTCGCCAAGGCGACGACGCCCAAAGAAGAGTCAGGCGCAGAAGTTGGCGCCTCAATATAAACCGAAACCAAATCTTCAGGCATTTCAGTTGTGCAGCCCGTAAAAAGTAAGAACGGTAAGGCTAAGAAAAATTGGAGAATACGCATGATTATCCGATGAGTATGTCGAGTGTACCTTGGACGCGTTGAATGTCTTCAGGCTTTAGGTCAATCGCTGGGACTTGGAATACCTGTTGTGTACGAACATGCAGGTAAGGCAGTAGACCTTTCTCTGCAGGACCTTGAAGGCGAATAATACGCTTACGCTCTAAGAGCATAGCCAAAATGTGTCGCAGGATGGATTTTTCGCCAGCGGGGTCTTCCTCGTTTTCGTAGAGCGATAAAAAGAATTCTTCACGAGAGGCCAAAAGTTGCGCCCGTTGAGCTTTTTCTTCTTCACCGCGTTCTTTAACTTCGCGCGACCAGCGACCTAAAATAATTCCACTGGGAGTAAAGTCGTTGAGGTGGTCTT
>DNHH01000083.1:0-2573 GCA_003485955.1 Opitutia bacterium | reverse complement strand
GTCCGCCCAATGGTTTATGAACCACGCAGACAACTTGGTCGCCAAGGGCGAGCTCTTTGCCGCTAGCGGCACAGATACGAGCGATAGGTTTAACCTGCCATTCCATGCCTTACATTGAGCCACCCTTCGGGTGAAGGGCAAGGGACTTCATTCGACCTGAAGGATTGTCCCTTAAGGACGAAGACCTTTGGGCTGGATTATGTCTGGAGCTTTGCTCGGCCTGCATGCCCGGCCGCCCTTTTAAAAGGCTATCAATCCGGGTGAGTGTTACAATCAGACGCTTTCGACAATCAGGGATGGGTCTGCAATTACCTGTTCCCCTTGCGGTAGGGCGGTGTCCACCATTGCAGCGAATGCAATCATGCCGGCATTGTCGCCGCAGTGTTTAGGTTGGGCGATAAGCATGCGCACGCCGTGTGATTGTGCGGCGCGCTCTAAACGCAGTCGGAGTGTTCGATTATTAGCTACACCGCCCGAAAGACCAGCAGAGCGATAGTTACCCGACTCCAAGGCCGCTTTAAATTTAGACTCAAGCTGTACAATAATTGCCTCCTGGTAGCCTGCGCATAGGTCAGACATAGCCTCGGCTACCGCTTGATCATCCATTTTTTCCAGCTGGTACCGAAGGGCTGTTTTGAGGCCAGAAAAACTTAAACGTAAATCTGCACGTTCAGGAATTCCCCGCGGAAAACTAAAGCGACAAGGGTCACCACTTTCGGCTTTCGCTTCGACGAGTGCGCCGCCGGGGTAAGGCAATCCAAGAAGTCTGGCACCTTTATCAAAGGCTTCACCCGCAGCGTCATCCACGGTGCGAGCAATCACCCGCATCGAAAGATCTTTTTCGAGCGAAACCAGTAATGTGTTTCCGCCAGAGACAACCATAGCAAGGTGAGGTAGCATTGCCGCTCGGCTGTCGCTGAATTGAGCAGGGTTTGTGCTATGGAGTGCGATAAACGAAGAATGCACATGCGCCCGTAAGTGATTCACGCCAACGAGCTGCGCGTTGAAGGACAGAGAAAGTGCCCGGGCGAAGGAAAGGCCCATCGATAAGCAGGGAAGCAAACCAGGGCCACGGGTGACTGCGATGGTCGTGATTGATTGTTGGGCAATGTGTGGAAGCAACTCGCGCAGCAGTAACGGTAGGGCGGTTAAGTGTTCGCGGCTGGCAAGGTCAGGGACAACGCCGCCGTGTTTGCGGTGTAATTCGGTCTGCGTGCTGACGAGTTCATGCGTGAGGCCGTGTCCGGGCGCCAAAAGGGCGAGTGCGGACTCATCACAGGAACTTTCGACGGCGAGGATCACTCCGTCCATCGATGCAGGGACTGGGCGGGAGGGCAAGCGTAGCGGTTCCGGCTTGCGGCTAGCCGGCAGGAACGCACCGATACTGCTTGTGGGTACACACCGTGAAACCTTGATAGCTGCCTTGGGCGAACGGGCTAAGGCTGGGGTCGTGCGTTTCGATGACTTTGTGGATGTCGCACTTTTCCTACCAGGTGCGGGTTATTATACCTCCAAGCGTGATCGGGTAGGGCGTCGCTTTGGCACAGATTTTACGACTTCAGTTGCCCTCGGCCCTATCTTTGGCGACCTGATGGTCTCTGCCGCCACGAGCATAGTAGGCGATACCCGAGACTATACCTTAGTCGAAATCGGTGCAGAGCCCGGAGTTTCTGTTTTTGCATCTGTCGCTAACCATTTCTCGAATCTGAAAACGTTACGCGTCGGTGATCCTTTAGACGTTTCCGGTAAATCTATTGTCATCGCTAACGAGCTGCTGGATGCCCAGCCCTTCCGAAGATTCCGTTTCATTCAAGGACAGTGGGTGGATCTTGGTGTACGCTTATTAGCCGATGGCTCACTGGCCGAAGATATTTTTGGTGAACCAACGGATGTTGAAGGACGTACCTTTGTCGAAACCCTGCCGAATCCCTGGCACGAAGGATTCACCGTCGATGTCGCTTTGCGGGCGGAGGCTCTCTTGCGAGGTATCGTGAAAGGTGGTTGGTCGGGCGCAGTTATCTTTTTAGATTACGGTAAGACGCTACCCGATTTATTGGAGTCGTCGCCCCAAGGAACGGCTCGTGCGTATTATCAGCATGGTCAGCATAACGACCTCTTGGCGAATTTAGGTGAGCAAGATTTAACCTGTCACGTTCTCTGGGATCGCATGGAGTCAGTGCTCAAGTTGGCTAACTTCACAGACGTCAAAGTTGAACGCCAAGAAGCTTTTCTGGTTCGCCATGCAGCCGACGCACTCGAGCGCATTGTGGCAGCAGGCACACCTGAAGCAGTGGGCATTCTGAAAGCCTTAACTCACCCCTCGCACTTTGGTGGGAAATTCCAAGTGCTCGCGGGTCGATGTCGTTGACAGCGCTTAGACGGCGAAATCGAAGACAATTACCTGAGCTAAGTTGGGTACGACGATGGCTTTGACGCGCTCGTGCTCGGGATGTGGCAGGTATGCATCGCGACTCTTGGGGCTATCAAACTTCATGACAAATCCATGCGTGAATCCTTCGTTAAGGCCTTCATCACTTTCGTAAGGACCGCTTTCGACAGAAAGTAATCCGGGG
>DNHH01000102.1:5214-5431 GCA_003485955.1 Opitutia bacterium | reverse complement strand
CACTAATTTCAGTCGCAGAAATATTTGAGAACCAGCTGTCGAAATCATTCTGAGAGACAACCGCGCGGATTTCGTTCCGGACGGATTCCCAGAGAGTTGAAGGATTGGAAAGGGTTGTCATTTTAAAGGGTTGGTGGGGGAGTGTTTGAGAAGTTGTTCACATCCCAAAAACGGGGCGAAAACAGTGCTAGTTTCTGTCGTTTTAAGCTTCACGTCT
>DNHH01000102.1:0-5038 GCA_003485955.1 Opitutia bacterium | reverse complement strand
AACAGTGCTAGTTTCTGTCGTTTCAAGCTTCACGTCTGACAAGGTTGTCAGGAATGACCTGACCCCGATAATCGACATAAAGTGGATGACTTTACGGGAGACGGAGGGTTCAACTTAGGAAGGAGAGGTTCCTTGTGAAGCAAAAAACGAGGCGGCATTGGATGGGGGGTGAGCGGGATGCTCAAGGTAGAGCCTTCCACAGGTTATTCACAGTTCCACCGTGCATAAACTACCCTGGTGCTAACCAAGGTAATCAACTTATCGCACAAACCCCTACGTATCTGTGATTTACCTATGGAGCAACATAGCTCGATAGGTGCTTGTCTCTGAGCTTTCTTAAGTCATCCAACGTGAGGCACTTTTGGAGCTGATCTCTGACCTGTCGGGACGATGGAATACCTTGAGTCAAGGGGTGTAACTTAGCCAGCATCCAGCGTATATCACGCTCACCCAGACGCGAAGCATGGGTTTCGAGGGTAAGTTCAGCCAGGCGCACCAAAGTATCCCAGCGCTCTTGTGCACCAGCTGCCGGCGGTGCTTCGCGTCCTTCTAAGGCTGCGCGAACGTGCCGAAAAATCCAGGGCTGAGCGAGAGCAGCACGTCCAATCATTAAACCGCTGACACCACTTGAACGAAGACGCTCCACTGCGGTTTCGCCATCACGAATGTCACCGTTACCAATCACAGGGATATCGACGGCTTCGGATACTTTTGTAATCCAACCCCAATGGGCAGAACCAGAGTAACCTTGCGCACGCGTACGACCATGCACGGCGATAGCTTCGACGCCCAGTTCCTGTAAACGGCCAGCAACGTCGACAGCTACAATACTTTCGTCATCCCAACCCAAGCGCATTTTAGCGGTTAAGGGCGTTTCGGGAATGGCGTCTCTGACAGCCTTTACGACGTCGAAAAGTAAAGGCGTACAGCGCAGTAGACCCGAGCCTGCATTTTGCTCGATAACTTTATGCGCAGGACAACCAAAGTTTAGGTCAAGAAAGTCAGGCTTTACGCGGTTACAAACTTCACGTGCTGCTTTGGCCATGGACGCTGGCGTTGCTCCAAAAATTTGTACGCCCATGGGACGTTGCGATTCCGTGAAATCGACCATTTCCCATGATTTAGCATTTTCACGAAGCAAACCTTCCGACTGCACAAACTCCGTCACCATAACATCGGCACCTTGTTCCTTGCAGAGCGCCCGGAATGCGACGTCGGTGTGGCGTGCCATCGGCGCGAGATAAAGGGGGAACTTACCTGGGCCAAACCACGGCAGTCGCTTGGAGGATTTACTGATCACACATCCCTTCCCTTCTGTGACGTGGG
Organism: Opitutia bacterium; assembly: GCA_003485955.1. GTDB lineage: Bacteria > Verrucomicrobiota > Verrucomicrobiia > Opitutales > UBA953 > UBA8828. Next base: position 3,712 of record DNHH01000102.1, on the reverse strand, counting down.
TTCTTCTTGCAAGTTAGCTTTAAGTTTACGCCAGTGCATCAATCGCTCCGCCAGTTGTACCTCGGCCCCTGAGGCTCCAGGAGTATAGAGTGAAAGCGATTTAGTAAGATAGTCCTGACCCGAAATACCCTCCGGGAAATCGTGACTATAGAGATAGCCCTGGCCCTGCCCTAACGAGCGGGCGACTTTGGTGTGACTATCCTTTAAGTGCAGGGGTACTTCTTGCCTTGGTTGACTCTGTACAACTGATTTTGCTTCAGACAGACCCAAAGTGGCACTGTTACTCTTGGGCGAAAGTGCCAAGAAAAGCGTGGCATGCGCCAGGGCATATTCGCACTCAGGAGCACCAACGAGCTCGCACGCCTGAAAAGCTGCAACGGCAACACCCAGCGCACGTGAGTCAGCTAGCCCAATATCCTCAGAGGCTGCGATAACGAGACGCCGCGCGATAAACCGGGGCTCTTCTCCACCCGCGAGCATGACCGCCAACCAGTAAAGTGCGGCATCGGGATCGCCGCCACGAATCGACTTAATGAATGCTGACGCCGTATCGTAATGGTCATCACCGCCGTCGTCATAACGTATACGACGTTCTTTAGAATAATTTGCGACGGACTCTCGATCAATCGAACCCCCAAAAGGTGTCGCCAGGGCCAGCGTTTCGAGTGCGTTAAGACCGCGACGTAAATCACCACCTGCCAAGTCTGCAATTAACTCGAGGGTGTCGGTATTAACTTTAACACCGATTTTCCCTAAGCCGCGTTCACTGTCAGACATCGAACGCGCCAAAAAGTCCTTCACGGACTCGCGCGACAATGGGTCCAAACGAAATAGATGACTGCGGCTTAGTAATGCTGGAATGACATATAAGCCCGGATTGTGCGTCGTACACCCAATCAATCTGACAGCACCTGATTCCACGTCCGGCAGGAGCAAGTCTTGTTGGGCTTTATTGAAACGATGAATCTCGTCGATGACAAGCAAGGTACGCCGTTCGGGGTGACGACGCGCGTCTGCTAAAATATCCCGCAATTCAGGTGTTCCTGAGAGGACAGCATTAACCCGTATCGCACTCGACTTAGTCTCAGCGGCAATGGCTTCGGCTAACGTCGTCTTCCCGCAGCCAGGAGGTCCATAAAAGATTAACGAACCAAAGGCATCTAAAGTGACTAATCGACGGAGAATGGAGTTTGGCCCTAACAATTCCTCGTGACCCACAACCTCGGCGAGATTGCGAGGGCGCATCCGTGCAGCCAACGGACGACGTGCTGGGGGGATGTCAGGGTGTGCAGCGTCACCAAGACCCGGCAATGAACCTTCACCTCTCAACCCAGACTGACTCACTCGGGTAAAACGTGACAACTTGGTCCGCCATTTTTTTCAAAATAGCGCTGATGGTATTCTTCAGCCCGCCAGAAAATAGGTGCAGGCTCAATAAAAGTGACAATCGGGTTTTTATACCGGCCCGATTTGCCAGCTTTCTCTTTCATGCTTTCCGCCACCTTGCGTTGTTCATCGCTATGGCAGAAAATCACCGAGCGGTACTGATCACCAACGTCCGGACCTTGACGATTCAGTGTCGTTGGGTCGTGAATCTTAAAGAAAATATCGACGAGGCGTTCATAGGTGACGCGTTGTGGATCAAAACTAACTTCAACAACTTCAGCATGCCCTGTAGCGCTCGTGCAGATTTGCCGGTAGCTCGGGTTAGGGGTGGTTCCGCCAGTATAGCCTACAGCGGCATCGACGACGCCGGGAACCTTACGGAAGACTTGTTCGACGCCCCAAAAGCAACCGGCACCGAAGGTGGCCTTTTCGAGTCGTTGAGTCGAAGGAGTAGCAGAGTCATTCATGGTAGTTGGCAAGGTTGTTGAAGTTGATTCAGGCGTACGTGTAGCCGTGTGGTCTGCACCACAGGCGGTAAACAGAAGCACGGAAAATCCGAAGAGCGTGCGCATAGAGTATGAGGGTGCCGAGCTTGGTCAGAGAATCAAGGGAAAGCAGGTAAAGCGGTCAAAACCTTCTGTAATTCAGCCTCAAGGGCTGATAAAGAAATAGGCTTCGATTGAACCGATGGCTCAGGCATAAGGTAAAAGGTATCGAGGGCGTAACCCTTTTCTGTGGCGATATTGGCAAACGTAATTGCGTACCCCGCATCACGAATGGCGGATCCCAATCTAAAGAGTAACCCCAGTCGATCGGGTGCTTGTATCTCTACTACAGTACGGCTGAGTTCTGGCGCATCGTAAACCCGTACAACCGGCGTGTCAGATAGACTGGGCCGGCGTTTCGGTTGAAGACGAGTCTGGCGTTGATCATCAATATCAATGCGCTCACGTAGATCGACTTCATGGACCAAGGTAGACTCGAGTGTCTCGACAAACTTTGCACGTGTCGCATCGCTTTGATCCGGGGGTAAGATTACCCGGAAAAGGTCAATGGCGACGTGATCTGCACGTGAAAAGGCACGACATGACATGATATTAATCCCTGCAACTGCAAAGGCACCTGCCATGCGTCCAAACAAACCAGCACGATCCCATGTTACTACTTGTACGAGTGTTTCAGCTCCTTCTGTAGACCAACGAATCTGTGGACTCAACGCAGCGTCAGGCTGATCTGCCAATACAGACTCAATAAGTGCATGCACCGCCCGTAGGTGTTCGGCGATTTCCGCAGAGCTTGCGTGCAAGAAATAACTCGCCGGCATCAATTGCAGGTGAGCGCTGATTTCGTCAACCGGCACCGCACCCGCAAGTAGTGCATTAACCTCAACCCCAACGGATGCACGGCGAACGCTATCATCAGAAGCGGCTGCGCCGAGTTCAAGCTGATGGAGGGTCCGACGGTACAATAGCGCATGCTGCTTATCTTTGAATGCAGTCCATAAATCAGGTGATGTCGCTCGAGCATCGCATCGGGTATGCACAAAGAGATGTCGAAGGACATCGGTGTCGCCGAGTATTTCGGCAAACAAGGCAATATTCGCTGGATCATCGATATCGTGCCTTTGCCAATAAAGTCCCATCCGGAGGTGGTGAAGGATGACCGTGGAAGCGATACGCCGTTCTTCGGCGTCAAACCCGAGGTTGGCCAAGATGAGATCTGCTTCAGCGGCTCCGCGCTCTGCATGCCCCGCAATACCCTCTGCTTTGGCGATGTCGTGCAGGAGCAGAGTGCTGTAAAGTAAATCAGGGTGTTGCGTGCCGAGCAGAATTTCCCGGTGGGCAAGCTCTATGGGCGCGTTTTCATTAAAGACGGCGTCTAACTCGAGCAAGCAACGCAGCGTGTGTACATCTGCCGTCCATCGGTGGTAAAACTCGAACTGCACCAAGCAGTGTAGACGTGCAAAATTAGGTATTAGACGATAAAGCAAACCATGTTCGCGCAAGGCATCGACAGCTGGGAAAACTTTGCCACGTTCTGAGAGAATTTCACGTAAAAGTTTCGTCGAGCGCGCAGAAGAAGCCAGCGAAGGCTCGAATAACACTCGGCGTGCACGTACTAAGAGTGATGTTTCCCGGTCAGGCTTGGCACCATGAATCTGACACAGCCTAAATAAAGAAATGAGCCTTAGAGGGTCTTCGTCAAAGACAAGGGGGTTTATCGCTTTCGCGACGCCACCTTTGCGTAATGTAAATCCATCTTCGGTAATCCAAGGCCCCGAGCCTTCTGGCTCAGGCTCACGTAGCACTAAGCCTTCAATCACTTC
>DNHH01000032.1:15477-18572 GCA_003485955.1 Opitutia bacterium | reverse complement strand
CGAGAAGCGACGCGGCTTCTGTCGCTAAAAAACTTAGCGAGGATTTTCAATAAACCGCTTGAGCGAGAAGGTCAGCACCCGTGAGCCACGGCCGCTATTCTTTAATTCCCGGCGACGTTGCGCAGGTAAATCTGCCAGTGAGCCTTCTTCAAAATCACAGGCGCCCGTAAAGAAGCCTTGGGTTTGGGTTGTTAGGGCAATGAGCTTCTTAGCTCCTGCTTGTTTGGCTTTTCGTTTGATGTACTCGACAAGCTTCTTGCCAACGCCACGTCCATGATAGAAAGGCTGCACGTAGACTGCGCCGACCTCCATGATGTGAGGTTGGTCGGTGTATTTACGTAAAGCTGCACAACCGATAATCGAATCATCGATTTCATAGACAATGAAGTCGCTGATGGACTGATCGATTTGTTGCCGTGACCGGGCGATAAGCGCATCGGACCGCGCGCCGTGCTTCGCAAGATTGTAGAGAGCCTGCGTATCTTTCTTTTTTGCGAGGCGGATCCGATCGTAGTCATTGGCATGCACCATCGTGCCCAGGCCGACTTTATCAAAGATTTCAATGAGTAGTCCGCCAAAGACTCTTCCGTCGAGGATGTGTGCACGCGGAACGCCTTCATCGAGGGCAAAGGCTGCATGCATTGCCTTGCTCCGCAAACGCGGCTCAAGACCAAGCTTCTTATTTTTCAGAAGTGTCGCTAGCTCGTCTTCTGGTAAGTTCACCTTTACCTCACCGTTGACGGTGAGGCCTGTGTAGGGCGTCAGGTAAATAAGTTTGGAGGCACGCAGAGCCACGGCCAGTTCTGCGGCAAGGTGGTCGCTATTGACCCGTAAGGACTGTCCTTCGCGGTCGCAGACAATCGGCGTCACCAAGGGAAGAATATCTTGGTTAAGCATCGAGGTGAGTAGGGCAGTATCAACCTTCTCAACTTTACCGGTGAAGAGGTGATCCTTGCCGCGAATGACACCAACCCGTGTTGCTCGCACGGCGTTCGTGATGGCGCAACGCAAGCCTGCCTGGGAAAGATTTTCGAGGATGGTTTGTGAAACGAGTGCGGCCGCTTCACGTGCGAGGGACATGGTGGGAGCATCCGTGGGGCCTTCGCCTTGGATGTCGGCAGCTTTGACGTGATGCTCGCGAATGAGTTCTCCGAGCTGATGCCCAATGCCGTGGACAAGAACCACCTTGATTGAAAGGCTCCGGAGAACGGCGATATCTGTCACGAGATTGACGAAATTTTCGTGACCGACCACGGCACCATCAACGGCGATAACAAAGATGTGATCGCGGAACATTGGTACATACCGTAGGATGCCACGCAGGTCGGTGGGTTTGATGGCGCGTTCTCGCGGACTACTCATGCGTCGTTCCTTATGGACTCCGTGCCGTCGGGGGCAACACTCGTGTGCATGTGCCCACGGCACCCCAGCGAGTCAGTTCCGGAAGGCCTTCGGGAGGCAATTGACGCCTTCTTGGCCCATCTTTCGCTAGAACGTGGGCTTTCGCCGCATACGGCTTCAGCTTACGAGACCGATTTGCTGCAATTTGCCACACACTGTGGACGTGCTGGAAAAACCGTTTGGACTGCTGTGGGTCGAGGCGAAGTTGACGCCTTTATTCGATTGTTGGATAAGCGAGGCTCCTCACCCGCTACGCTTTCTCGGAAGCTTTCAGCTGTCCGCGCTTTAGCCGGTCATTTAGTTCGCTCGGGATTTCGACGCGACGATTTCTGTGAACTGGCGAAGAGTCCGCGCATTCGTCGCAAACTGCCTGGGATGCTTTCGCCCGAAGAAGCTGTGCGTCTGGTCGTCGCACCAGACACCTCAACGCCGCAAGGATTACGTGACCGTGCGATGCTTGAGTTGATGTATGGATCAGGCCTCCGTGTTTCTGAGTTATGCAATTTAGAACTCCAAGCACTCGATATAGATGAAGCTGTCGTTCGCGTTCGTGGTAAAGGGTCCAAAGATCGCGTTATTCCTGTCGGCGAAGCCACCCTCGTTGCCCTACGTGCATACCTCAAGGCCGGACGCCCCAAATTAGTCCGAGCCAAAACAGGTAGTGCGATATTTCTATCAGCGCGCGGCGAAGCGCTTTCACGAAAAACCTTTTGGGTTGGCGTCAAAGCTGCTGCACGTCGCGCCGGCATTGATAAGCCTGTGAAGCCACACTTACTTCGTCACGCGTTTGCAACCCACCTACTGGGCGGAGGTGCCGACCTGCGTTCTATTCAAGAAATGCTGGGCCATGCGGATATTGCCACGACCCAAATTTATACCTCTGTTGAAAAGGCAAAGTTGAGCGACTCTCACCGAAAATTCCACCCGCGCGGCAAGCGCCAGGCTTAGTTATATTTTAGGAGAGCCAATAGGATACCGCCGAGAGCTGTCAGAATTCCTAAAAACAAAGGTAGGTTTTGGGTAGCCCACGGAAGCGAAAGTGTCGCCGATTTGTCGTCAACGGATGTGCGCAGAGTCGCCTCGCGGATAATTGCGAAGTAATAGTAGATACTGATGGCTACGCTAACAACCGAGAGGGCAAGCAGGCCCCATGCTTGTGTTTGGATAAGCAAGAGCAGCACCATTAATTTAGTAAAGAAGCCGAGCGAAGGCGGGATGCCAGCCAGCGAGCCGATGCCAAGCGTCAGTGATGCAGTCAGTGATGGACTGCGGCGAATGAGTCCGCGCAAATCGAGCAAGGATCGTCGATCGTCGGTTTCCGTCGGAATAGCCGCGAGTGCTCCCATGGTCGCGAATGTGGCGATGCAGTAGGCTCCAAGGTACAAAAGGACGATACCGTGCGCGTAAGGGAATTGTGATTTAGAACTCACCGTACTTAGTCCAGCGAGAATGAATCCTGCATGGGATACACCCGAAAGCGCGAGTGCTCGTTTGGTTTGGGTTGAGCCGAGTGCGCCGACGTTGCCCGTGAGTAAGGACCCGGCCGCTAGCACGGTTAAGACAATCGATACTTGAGGAAGAATGGGAAGAAGGGGCCCCTGCATTAGAATGATTAAGCCAACGACGCCCGCAGCTTTGGAGCTAGTCGCAAGCAAGGCCGTCGTTGGTGTTGGTGCACCTTGATAGACGTCGGG
>DNHH01000032.1:14871-15311 GCA_003485955.1 Opitutia bacterium | reverse complement strand
TTGGTGCACCTTGATAGACGTCGGGAATCCAGCTGTGGAAAGGGAACGAACCAATTTTGAAAGCCACACCACAGATAACGAGGGCAGCCCCGACCAAACCTAAGACGCTGTTCGGGTTGGCGGTTAAAGCTAAAGCAATGTCATCGAACGATAATGCATCGGTCACTCCTTGATTCATGCCCGCAACACCGTAGAGCAATACAAAGCCCATTAAGAGTAAGGCCGAGCTCAAGCCGCCTGCCACGAGGTATTTCACGCCTGCTTCCAGTGAAGCGTTACTTTTACGAAGAAAGCCGACGAGAATGTAAAGACCAACGGTCGCCATTTCGAGCGCCACAAAAAAGCTAACGACATGGTTGGCTTGTGAAAGCACCATGAATGCAGCAGTGACTAAGAGGAGCAAGTGATGGTACTCAGCGTCATCTGCGCCATGTGTTTTG
>DNHH01000032.1:14455-14675 GCA_003485955.1 Opitutia bacterium | reverse complement strand
TGAAGCGTGAAGCAATTAGGCTAGTGAGTAGTGCACAGGTGATGAAGAGAAGTCGCCAGGTGGAAGAACCATCTCCGAGTAGTCCGCTAAAGTCGCTATCGGGGTTTTGGATTGCGTTGATTGAAAGGTACGCAGCAAAGACTAATCCGATACGTGCGACTGATGGGATTAACCACCGAGCATTGCTCGGGAGAAATAAGGACTGGAGAAGGGCAAAGAC
>DNHH01000032.1:1752-14206 GCA_003485955.1 Opitutia bacterium | reverse complement strand
CTTGGAAGGAATCTAAAGCGGCGATCAAGTGAGTCATGGGGTGAACAAGCGGGTCAGAAGTGAAGGGTTAAAGCCCAGTGCTAATGAAGCGCCGAGTAGGAAAAGGGGGATGAGTCGGTCTGACCAAGTTAAGTCGTGCAGGTTTGCGGGAGATTTTTCGATTTCAGGGTTTAAGGGGCCATAGAATACCGCTGCAACCGCACGGAGCATATAAATTGCCGACACGATGATTGTGGACGCAGCTGCAGCTTGAATCCAAAGGGATTGATCACGCAGAGAAAGGAAGATGCCGAATTCTCCCCAGAAATTTGCGAAACCAGGAAGGCCGATGGACGCCATGGATGCGGCGACAAAAAAGGCGGCCAGTACGGGTGTGCGATTGGCAAGGCCGCCAAGTTCTTCAATGCGGTAAGTGCCCGTACGCGTACGAACGTCGTTGGAGAGTGAGAAGAGTGCAGCGGCACTTAAGCCGTGCGCCACCATAAGGAAGATGGCTGCATGAACACCATCCGCTTTTCCAGTTAAGTCTGTCACCCATAGCCCAAGGAAAATCGGACCCATATGGGCGACCGAACTCCAGCTGACGAGTTGTTTGAGGTCGCGCTGTGATAAACAGATTAAGCTGACGAACACAGTGTTTCCAAGTGCAAGCCAGAGAAGCAAATTGGACCACGCCCCCAAATGTCCGATGGTGAATTGAATAATCATGAGTAGGCCGAACTTCTTTAATGCGCCGGCATGAATCATGGAGACTGGACTCGGGGCAGCTGAGTAGCCTGGTGCAGCCCAAGAGTGGAAAGGGAAGAGGGAAGCGAGCGTTCCGAAGCCAAGCAAGATGAGTGCCGTCGCAGAGCTCGACGCCGTTGTGCTATTGAGTGCAATGAGTAGGCCTGCCAATCCAGCCATTGCACCTAACGTTAAGTAGATGGCCATTTGCATGGAGGCCATGCGGCGCCCTTCGCCTCCCCAAAAAACTGTGAGGATAAACGTTGGGATGAGTGCGAATTCGTGATAAACGTAGGCCTTGATAGCACCTTCGGGGGTACTTAGTGGCGAAGCAAAGGCACCAAGGGTGCCACTCCAGAGAATGAGAATAAGGCCGAGATAAGCATGCGGCTTTTCAACGCCGGGTAATTGTCGAATGGAGCGGTGTACTGCGGCAACGCCCACCACGACTGTCATCCCAAAGAGAGCTGCACCCATTGGCTCTAACAAAAAACCGCCGAATGGTGATTCGCCGCCTAGCCGTCCATTAAAAATGAGTGTTACCAATTGCAGTAATGCTGAGATGGCAGCGAGGTTGGCTGCGACTGAAAGGGTCCCTAAGTTTAAGCGACGTCCAAAGAGGAGCAGAAGTGTGCCTACGACCAGCGGGCTAAAGACAGCTGCATCGAGCAAGTAAGCAGAATGAAGAAGGGGTGACATGATCAAAGAATACCAAGAAGCAGTGCGGCGATAAGCAGGGCGCCAATTGCAAACCATGCAGCGTTAGCACGTGCTGAGCCGGTATGGAAAAGTCGGCGCGAAAGTGCGCCGAGTCCTGCGGGAATACCGGCTCCGAGGATTTTACCGCCAATGCCATTGATAAGTGCGAGGTCAATGAAGGCTAAGGCATCAATCAATGGCTGTTGAACGCGAGCGACGTACCCGTCGTAGAGGTTATCCATCCAGCGACGTTCTAGGGCGCCGTAGATCATGGGTGAAGCATCGCGCAGGGCGTCACCTTTCGATCGTCCGTAGAACCAGAGCGCTCCGAAGAAACCAAAGATGAGTGATCCTAATCCAACGATGGAAGCTGCGCCGAAGTGGAAGTGCATCGGTGAGGGTAGAACAGAAACACTGGCTTTAGGTATGCCGAAATAGTTACCCGCGAAGACAGAGTAGCCGAGGCCGAGCACAATGAGGGGCAACAACATCGTCCAAGGTGATTCATGGGCATGTGTTGAAGCTTCCGAACGTGCTTCGCCCATAAAGACCAATCGAATCATACGGCCGCTATAAAGGCAGGTTGCGAGTGCAGCGATCGAGAGTAAAACAAAGACGAGTACTCCATGTTCGTGGGCAGCTTCGAGGATGGCGTCTTTGGAATACCAACCCGCAAGGAAGGGCACTGCACAATTAGAAAGCGTGGCGACGAGGAAGGTGGCGAAAGTAATAGGCATCTTCTTGGCGAGACCACCCATGCGAAGCATATCCTGTTCATGATGGCATCCGTGAATGATAGAGCCGGCACCCAAGAAGAGTGTCGCCTTGAAACAGGCATGCATCGCCATGTGCAATAAGGCGAGTTTAGGTTGTCCTAGGCCGAGCGCTGCGCCCATGATGCCGAGGTGGGCGAGTGTCGAGTAGGCCAGCGACTTCTTAATATCGGTTTGCGCGAGTGCACAAAGGCCTGCGAGTGCGGCCATGACGGCACCAGACCAAAGGCAGAGCTGGAGAACGTCCGGGTGGAGCAGGAAGAAGATGCGCGCCATTAAAAAGACGCCGGCGGCCACCATAGTTGCTGCGTGGATAAGTGCAGAGACGGGTGTAGGTCCAGCCATCGCGTCCGTTAACCAAACATGTAAAGGGAATTGGGCGGACTTGCCGATGAAGCCGCCGAGCAGAAGGAATCCGATTAAGGCAGGTGCAGGTTTAGCAGCGACCGCAACTTTGAGTGTGTCGAAGTCGGTTGTGCCGTAGAGTGATAAACAGGCGGCGATACCGAGAATGAAGCCGAGGTCCCCGATTCGATTCACAATAAATGCTTTTTTAGATGCGGCCGCCGCAAAGTCTTTATCGAAATAATGGGCAATCAACATGTACGAGCAGAAACCGACGAGCTCCCAGAATATAAAGGTCATCACTAATCCGTTGGCTAAGACGATGCCTAGGATGGAGAACATGAAGAGTGAAAGACCCGCGAAGTAGCGGCCACGGGCACTATCATCACGCATGTAGCCCCAGGAGAATAAGTGAATCCAGGCGCCGACAAAGGTGACGATAAAGAGCATCAAGGCTGAATGCCGATCGATGCTCGTACCGATGGTCAGTGAGGTTTCGCCGAAACGGCAGATCTCTCGGCTCCAGGCTACTGCGTCGCCAGGTTGGAGGCCGTTGAGGAAGACGAGAGTGAGGATGGCTCCGGCGAAGGCCGAGCCGATGGAAACAATCGCAGCAGCGGCACCGGCGCGACGTAGTAGGAGTCCGCAGACTGCAGCCGACGCAAGTGGCAGTAATAGGATCCAGTCAATCAGGTGGGTGTCCATCGGTTCAGTCGCAAAGGGTGTTAAGTTGGTCGGAGCTTACGGTGCCGGTGCGACGATAGAGTGCGACGATGAGGGCAAGTCCCACGGCAACTTCCGCCGCAGCAACCGTAATAACGAAGAAGACGAGTACAGCGCCGTCCATCGTGTTGTTGAAGCGCGAGAAGGCCACGAGAGCGAGGGTCGCTGCGGCGAGCATCAACTCGAGGCACATATAAACCACGAGTAGGTTGCGGCGGATAATCACGCCGGTGAGACCTGCGGCAAAGAGCAAGCCAGCAAGCAGAAGGTGATGGGCAAGGGTGGTGTGTTCCATATCCGCAGGCTTTAGGCGTTTGGCTTAGCGTCCTTGCTTAGGTTGACCACGCCGACGAGGGCGAGGAGGAGAAGAAGTCCTGCCATTTGTAGCGGCAGCATGTATTTTGTATAAAGCAGACGACCGAAGGCTTTCGCAGCGGTGGAGAATTCCGCAGGATTGTTGCTTAGTTCGGGCGGTGTTGGTCCGGCTACTTTATTCAACGCGCCTGAATGTAAAATCAGTGCGATGACTCCGGCTGAAAGGAAAAGGAACACGGCCAAACCGCCGGCTGCTTTCATCCAAGGGTACTTCGTCTCAGGCTTATCTGTATTCAGCAGCATGATGATGAAGAGGAAGAGTACCATGACGGCACCGGCGTAGACGAGGACTTGGAGTACCCCGAGGAAGTAGGCATCGAGTAAGAAAAACTCTGCGGCGATACCGACAAGGGCGAGGATCATACCCATTGCAGAAGTCACCGCATTGCGACTCAGGACAAGGAGTCCTGCGGCGCCGAGCGTTAGGGCTGCGAAGAACACAAACAGTGGGTCCGGCATGCTGAACCGTAGGCGGGAGGTCCTCTGATTGGAAAGGCAAAACCACCCTAAAGAGCCCCGAATCCCTCTCAGGCCCTTATCTATTTAGCATTCAGCCAAGCGCCGGTGACGCTTGATGGTAAAGCCTGGGCCTACCTTCAAGATTTCGCCGTCGTCAAAAAGTTTAGACCAATCAGGAAAGAAGGCGTCCGCTTCAGGTTCTTGGTCCACATGGGTTAGCAAAAGTTCGCTGCACCCTGAGAGGCCTTCGGCATAAAGTTGTGCGCCGCCTGCGAGAAAAAGTGTTTTTTCAGGCTCAATATTTCGCAGTGCGTCCCAGCTTGTTACCGTGGTGACGCCCGGTGCAGTAAAACCTGTTCGTGAAAGCACCACTGTGGTGCGACCGGGTAGTGGACGTCCAATCGAAGCGTAGGTTAACCGTCCCATGACCAAGACGTGCCCCATGGTTGTTGCTTTGAAGAAGGCGAAGTCTTCGGGAATGTGCCAGGGGAGTTTATTCCCTTTACCAATGGCACGGTTACGTCCGACGGCCGCGATGGCAATAAGTGGTCGGCCGATGTCCATCGTCAGATTGCCACCGGTGCTTTAATTCCAGGGTGTGGGTCGTAGCCTTCAATCGTCACGTCTTCAAATTTGAATGCAAAGAGATCGGTGACGGCAGGATTGAGATGGAGCGTAGGCAGTTTGCGGGTCTCCCGGCTTAACTGTAAATCAACCTGCTCAATGTGATTTAGGTAAACGTGCGCATCGCCGAATGTATGCACGAAGTGGCCAGGTTTGAGACCTGAGACTTGCGCAATCATGTGAGTGAGTAAGGCGTAGCTGGCGATATTGAAGGGAACACCTAAGAAAAGATCCGCACTTCGCTGATAGAGTTGGCAACTGAGACGGCCGTCGCCCGAGACGTGAAATTGGAAGAGGGTATGGCAAGGGGGCAGGGCGACGTGGTCAGCTTCTTGTGGATTCCAGCCTGTGATAAGGTGCCGTCGTGAAGCTGGTTTGGTTTTAAGATCACTCAGCAGGCGACGAATTTGATCCACGCCGTCTTTGGCGTAGGTTCCGTCGGATTGACGAGTGGCACCGAAGTTGCGCCATTGGTGTCCGTAGATAGGACCGAGGTCGCCAGCTTCGCGGCCAAACTTAGCGCACTGCTCGGCCGTTGCCCACTCATTCCATATCGTCACTTGGTGCTCGTTCAGCCATTGGTTGTCCGTCCGACCCGAGAGGAACCAAATTAGTTCTTGGATAATCGAACGCACATGCACCTTTTTTGTCGTCACCAGCGGGAAGCCTGCTGCGAGATCGAAACGAAGTTGCGCGCCGAAGATTCCTAAGGTGCCGACACCCGTACGATCTGCGCGACGTTCGCCATGCTGGCGGACATGTTTCAAAAGATCGAGGTAGGCTTGCATCGGCGATGGCGAGGTTGGCGGGTAAAGAAGAAAGGGGAAAGACGAAATCGTGTGGCGCGGAGAGGTGGCTAGAAATGCGGAAGGGATGGAGGCATAGACCCGTGCTTCATGCATTGTCTGTGCCCGTCTGCCCTTAATTCATTGACCCCCCGCCCTCTGCCTTATCCCTTTAGAGGAGCGATTATGAGTGACCCTACGCACGACCTAAATGCTATCTCCAACGACCTGCATGCAGTGCGAAAGGAGAAATTAGCCATGCTCCGTGCGGGTGGCGAAGACCCTTACCGCTCGAATTGGTCTCAGACCCATGTGGCCACCGATTGTCCGACACTCATGCCCGATGGGGTCGAAGAAGGTCCAGAGGTTTCTGTGGCCGGTCGCATTGTTGCCCTCCGTGTCATGGGCAAAGCCAGCTTCGTCAAGTTGCTCGACCGGTCGGGCATTATCCAATGTTACTTCACGCGCGATGCATTGGGTGACCGATATGATGCCCATTTCAAAAAACTCGTCGACCTCGGCGACTTTGTTGGCGTCCGCGGCACGCTCTTTCGTACGAAGACAGGTGAGGTTACAGTACGTGCCGCTGAATATGGTTTAGTTTCCAAGGCTCTTCGTCCACCCCCTGAGAAATTCCACGGACTCGCTGACCCTGAACAAGTCTACCGTCAGCGCTATTTAGATCTGATTTCGAATGCTGATTCGCGGCGCCGTTTGCTCATGCGCAGCCGCATCATCGAATCCATCCGACGTTTCCTCTGGTCGCGTAACTTCTTAGAAGTTGAAACTCCCGCTTTGCATGGCGTCGCCGGTGGTGCTGCGGCCCGTCCGTTTATCACTCACTTTAATGCTCTCGATTGCGATTTCGCACTCCGCATTGCACTCGAGTTGCACTTGAAGCGCTGTTTGGTGGGCGGCATTGACCGCGTCTTCGAAATTGGCCGCGTGTTCCGCAACGAAGGACTCTCGCGGAAGCATAACCCTGAGTTCACGATGCTCGAGGCTTACCAGGCCTATACGGATTACCGCGGCATGATGGAGCTCATCCGTTCACTTATTCAGAATATCTGTCGCGAAGTTATTGGGTCCACCACGATTGAGCGCGCTGAAGGTGGCACCATTGAACTGGGTGGTGAATGGCGCGAAGTGCGTTACAAAGATTTAATTCTCGAGCGCACCGGTGACCCACAGTGGTTCTCGCGGACTAAAGCCGAGAAGGTTGCCGCCTGCCATAAGCTCGGCCTCGATGAACCCCGCGAAGATTGGGAAGATCATGAAGTTACCAACGAAGTTTTCGGTAAACTGATTGAGCCAGGTTTGATTCAGCCAACTTTCGTCACGCACATCCCGAAAGAGCTTTGTCCTTTAGCTAAAATCACAGCAGATGACCCGACCACCATTGATGTCTTCGAGCTCTGCATCAATGGACAAGAAATTGCTCCTGCTTACTCCGAGCAGAATGATCCGGATGTACAGCGTAAGATGTTGGAAATCCAAGCAGGCGCAGAGACTCAAAAGATTGACGAAGATTTCTTACTCGCGCTGGAGCACGGCATGCCGCCTGCAGGCGGTCTCGGTGTCGGCATCGACCGTCTCGTTATTCTTTTAACAGGTGCGGCCAATATTCGTGATACGATTCTCTTCCCGACGTTGCGACCTGAGACCCCCGCCTAATTTACGTTAGCTCGACAGTGCACTGGACCCTTCAACTTGCTCTCCGCCAACTCTTCCCGCCCGGCAGAGTTTTCCCAGCTTTTGCGGGCATCTCCATTCTTGGCGTTGGCCTAGGCGTCGCTGCTTTATTGGTAGTGCAGACGGTGATGAATGGTTTTGGAGAAGAGCATCGGCTGCGTATCCGTGAATCGTATGGCGACATTCGAGTTTTCTCAGCCACACCTCTTGAGCATCCCGAAGAGCTTGCCGAAGCGGTTGCTCAGGACTCTGAAGTGATTGCATCCACGCCTTATGCGGAGGGTCCTGCTTTAGTCCGTGCCAACGATTATTCGTCCATCGCATTTGTGCGCGGGGTTATTTCCACAGATAAAAGTCTACCTGCTCGCCGTTATGTTACCGATGGTACTTTAGAGGGCTTGGACGACGGACGCGTCGTTCTGGGTGCTGGCTTGGCGCGACAATTGCGCGTGCGCGTTGGTGATAAGGTTGATCTCTGGTCACCCTCGCTGGCTGAACAGGCTGAGCGTGGTCGTGCGCCTCTGCCTGCCGAAATGGAAGTCTGTGCCATTCTGCGTACAGGCTTTACCGAGATTGATGATCGGGCGGCTTTGATTCCCTTGAGGCGTTTTAGCGAGCTCTGGGCGTTGGGTAACCGTGCACACGGGATTATTATTCGGATTAAAAACCCGGCTGATGCCGAAGTCGTTGCGGCGAGGCTTGAGGCCAAGAATCCGGTTGGACGTTATATTCCGTGGCAGGCAGAGAAGCGTAATTTGCTCGAAGCCATTCGTTTCGAAAAAACGATGCTCTTCTTTTTGATGTTCATCATCACCCTTGTTGCTTCGTTCTCCATCGGCAGCACGCTTTTCTCATCTGTCATCCGTCGGTCGCGTGAAATCGGCGTACTGGCAGCCTTGGGCGCACGCCCTGCAGCGATCACAACTGTCTTTACGACCCAAGGATTCTTAATTGGACTCCTCGGAACGCTTTTTGGATTTGGACTTACCTTCCTTATTCTTGGTGGCCGTGATCTTATCTTAAGTACCATTAACGCTCTCTTTGGTGACGGCGACATGGTTGGGCAGATGTACCAATTTAGTGCGGTGCCTCTGCATTATGATTCGGCTGACTTTGTGACAGCAGCAGTATTCACCCTTCTGACGACTTCCTTTGCCGGCTTAGTGCCTGCGCTTTGGGCTGCCCGTCGCCGACCTACGGAGGCTATGCGCGATGTCTGACCCTGTCCTCCAGGCAAAAGGTCTAACGAAGTCTTATCGCTCGGCGACAGGACTTCTAGAAATTCTTCGTGGTATTGATTTAACCGTCGAAGCTGGAGAATCAGTTTCCATTCGCGGGGCTTCTGGCGCCGGGAAGACAACGCTGCTACAAGTTCTAGGAGGATTGGATGCCCCGAATAAAGGTGAACTTAGCTGGATGGGACGTCGCGTGGATCAACTCAGGTCATCTGCCTTAGCCAGTTTACGTTCAAGGCAAATTGGATTCGTCTTCCAGAATTACCAGTTAATGCCCGAACTCGGTGCACAAGATAACGTAGCCTTAGCTGGGCAGATTGCCGGAATGCCTCTGGCAGAAGCACGTACGCGTGCCTTCGAGCTTATTAAATTAGTCGGACTTTCAAGTCGCAGCCGTCATTTGCCTTCAGCGCTTTCGGGTGGCGAATGTCAACGCGTGGCCTTGGCGCGTGCACTCATGAACCGTCCAGCTTTACTTTTAGCTGACGAGCCCACTGGCAACCTCGATGAAGTCACTGCCGTTGAGATGATGAATCTTTTGCTGACGATTTCGCGCGAACAAGGAGCCGCGTTGGTTCTTGTCACCCATAGTTCGGAATTTGCACGTCTAGCCAGCCGCCAGTTGGTTCTGAGGGCTGGTAGCCTTTCGAATGCATAATTTGACATCAGTCGCCATTCGCACCCTATCTTTTCTTATGTCCTTAACTACCACATCTGTTTCACAAGCTCTACACTGGCGTTACGCTACCAAGAAATTCGACACACGGAAAATTCCGGGTGCCACTTGGGAAATGCTGCGTCAGTCGCTTAGCCTGACACCTTCTTCCTACGGCCTTCAGCCCTGGAAATTTGTGGTCGTCGAGAATCCTGCACTTCGTGCTAAGCTTCAACCGCACTCCTGGAACCAGACACAGATCGTCGACGCCTCTCATTTAGTCGTCTTTACGCATCGTACCGAGGTTACCGAAGCGGACGTGAATCGTTTCACGCAGCTCATTTGCTCGGTTCGTGGTGCGCCTGCAGAAAAAATTGAACCTTACCGTCAGATGATGTTGGGTGGTGTGGTGAAAGGCAAAGATGCTGCCGGACAAAAAGAGTGGGCAGCCCGCCAGCTTTATATCGCTCTGGGGCAACTCATGGCGGTCGCCGCTGTGCTCGAAATTGATACCTGTGCGCTCGAAGGCATTGATCCTGCGAAGTACGACGAGATTCTCGGCTTTAAGGGAACGGGCTATCAAACAGTCGTAGCATGTGCCGTCGGTTACCGTGCCGCGGACGATGCCTACGCTCAGGCGCAAAAGGTACGTTTCCCAACGGACCAAGTGGTGACTAAGCTCTAAGCCTCTTTCGCGTTTAGCTTCGCAGCCAGCTCAGGAAGGACTCGTCATCAACGAGGACTTCTGGGTCGCCGTATTCAGGGGAAAGTGCGGCACGGTAAGTTTCCGCCCCGAATCTTCGACAATGTAGAAGAACGCGTGCGCTTTGTCCAGGGGCTCGGACGAGACGTCCCAACGCCTGGTTAACTTTGCGCATACCTGGTCGCACATATGCCAGGGCGAACGGATCTTCCGCGCCCGCTTGCTCGAACATCTTACGTCGTGCTTCTTGCAGGGCATTGACCTCAGGAAGTGCGGGTCCGATGACGACGGCAGTCCCGATTCGCCCACCGAGCAAATCGATACCTTCCCCGAGAGCTCCACCGACAATCAGACAGAGAATTGATCCCGGTTGAAGCGATTGATCGAGGAAGCGGCTCATGCCGTCTGGACGTAATCCGCGCGGTTGGGTTGCAATGAGCGCCCGCGGGTTTGTCGCTTTTAAAACAGCCGCAACCGATTCAGCGTATTTATATGAAGGGAAAAATGCCGCAACCGGTCCTTCGGCCTCGGCGAGTTGAGCTAATGTTTCTGCCGTCTTAGCGTGATGCTGTTCGCGGGTTTTGTAGCGCGTATCCACACGACCATCGATGGCAACGCGGTAGGCTTCATGGCGCCACGGTGCGAGTGCATCGATGCGAACGAGATTTTCGGGTTCGAGTCCGCAATCAGCGGCGAGTGCTCCGCGTGGACCCGGTGTGCCGGTCAGCAGAAGTGTGTGCGCTTGTTGCTGCAGCCGTTCGCCGATGGTTTTCGCAGCGGTTAGGCAATCGAGGTTTAAGGTGCTGGCTTCGGGTGACCATAGCAACCAGCCAGCATCCATGGATTCAAGGCGTGCTTGCCAGAGCACGGTATTCATGGCTACGCGCGCAGCTCTTTCGGGTAGAGTGTCGATGTCGAGTGGGTGTTCAGCGGCGAGAACGATGAATCGATCGGCATGTCCAATAGCCTCTAAGCGATCATCGGGATCAACCGTATCCGCTTTGGGTAGACGCTGAAGGAAGGCGGACCAAGCGAGTAAGGCATCAATCCATTGGCGCGGTGCCTGCGCTGAGGCGAGTTCGTTTGCGGCGTCTTCGACGCCCGCCGCATTGGCGCTGAGCGAAAGACATTCAGCCACTCGCTCAGGTAAATTATGTGCTTCGTCGACAATCAACACATGGTCACTTTCAAACCAGCCAGGAAGCAGTTCGAGTGCAGGGCGCTGCGCAGGTGAAAAGAGATAGTTGTAGTCACAGATGACGACATCGGCTTCTGCCACCATTGCCTTGGTGATAAGCCAAGGAGGAACTTTTGCCATTCGTCCGAGTTGTCGAACGAGTCCTAAATCAGCACCCTGTTCTAAAAGTTTAGAGGGTATAATCCCTGCTTTAGACCAATTTCTCCGAATGTCCGTTGGGTCATTCGGCATGCCTTCGAGTTCGTGTTCACTACGTGGACGTAACACCACAGCACGTAGCTCTTTAGCGGTAGCTAATCGGCGAAGTTCCGTAATGACCTGAAGTTGCCCGGTTCCCTTACCAGTGACATACATTAATTTCCCGGCGCGCCCTGAACGTAGCAGCGAGAGGCCATGTCGAAGCGATGACGATGTTTTTCCAAATCCGGTTGGGGCGACGAAAAGACGTAGCGGGTTCCCTGTGCTCGCCTCAAGTTCTTCGCCCGCTGTTAGCCACTCAGGCCGGGGATCTGCAAAGGGTAATCGGTCGGGTAGGGCGAGGAGTCGTGCGTGGGATTCGCGACGATTCTCGGCGTGCGCTGCAATCGCTTCCGCCTGCGACAGCAGTGCTTGTTCCGCCATCTCATCAAGGGCAATGGCTTGGATGGTGCCATCGGCCGGGTCGACAAAAACAACTTCACCGATAACCGATTTTACCTCGGGTCGAATACGAGCAGCATGACAGTAAACTGCGAGCTGCAGAAAGTGATGTGGGTAGCGCTCGCGTAATTTATCTGGTGCGCGCGGCAGTCCGCCGAGGACAGTTTTAATTTCCCGAATAAGGATGTTACCATTTGTTTCGCGCCATTGGTCCGCACGACCTGCGATAGCTAACGTCCATCCCAATGACTTTAATTCACAGGCAACCCCAACTTCAAACTGCCAGCCATCGTTGGCCGATTCAGTTTGTTGGCGTAACGTTTCGTGCCACTGACGGCCAGCTTCGGCGCGCCATGCAGGCACACTTGCCCCTGCGGCAGGTCCTGGTCGGAACGTCGCAAAACTTTGAGCGCTCAGGTCAATGCGCCAAGCCTTCGTATCGATGCGCATTAGGGCAGTACGTAATGGACTTCACCCACTGCCCACCGTTCCAAATCTTGCGCAAGGTCTTGGACGTCTGCGGTACTGGCTGATTGTGCATCGAGTGGTTGCGAAAGTACTCCTGTGGCGATTTCGCGACGACTCCCGAGTCGACCAAGCCAATCGGCCTCAACGGGCCAGCCGCCATCCTTTAATAACAACCAGAGAGCTTTGATGTACGCTGCATCTGGGCGCGGCCGGTCTGCCATGGCGTGTAAAGTCTCGCGGGTAATTTGGAAAGCAACGGGCGCGGATTCGGGAGGCGGTGGATTGCGACGAATAATGCCGGCAAGTCGGCTCGCACGTTCGAGTGCTGTATGGCTTTTTCCTAAACCAGGTAAGC
>DNHH01000032.1:516-1566 GCA_003485955.1 Opitutia bacterium | reverse complement strand
CGTTGTAGCGCACGGTACTCACGCACAAAGCGATTCGCACCTCCGCTCGATTTCTCCAAGGTGACTTCCGCTTCATCAAAAATATCGGGTTGGGCAACGCCGGCACGACGACTGGGTCGTATGAGACAACGCACAAGACCTTCTTCCGCTTCAAGCAATGTGAGCAGGGTGTGAGATTCGCCCGAAGGCTCGCGGCCGAGGACGAGGCAGCGCAATGCGCCTGACCCCATAATCAGTCTTTGTTCTCCCCTGATTTTGGCATGACGGCGCCAAAGGAGACGAGTAATCCGATTGCCTGAGATACGCGCAGCTGAGTCTCACGAATCTGGTGTGGCTCTACTTGTAAGATGAAGCCCGCTGTCGGTGCAGGCGCATTGGGTACAAAAACATTAACCACTTTACGCCCAAGCGCTTCATTAAAGATTTCAGGTTGTTCGTTGGTGACGAAGCCAATGCTCCAGCAACCTTCTCGCGGAAATTCAACCAAGACCACACGCCGGAATACTTCCTTGTTTTGACCACTGAGCGCATCAACCATTTGGCGGATAGATCCGTAAAGCGAACTTAGGCCGGGCACGCGCTCAACAACACGGCTAAACCATTTGCTGAGAATTCGACCAAAGAGACGTTTCGAAATAAAACCCACAACCGTCAGCACCATCGCCATGATGATAGCCGAGACCACAACGATGATGGTGTGCCAGAGCCCGGTGTTAAAATCGGGTAAAGGCTGTTGAATGCTATGAAAGCCCCAGGTTGCAGCCATTTGTGTCAGCGGCTGCACATAACGACCAATTAAATCCATCAAGAAGAAGAGCACCGCGAAAGTGATACCGATTGGCAGGAGCAAGAATAGTCCTGTCAAAAAATTGTGACCAATTCGCGAGAGCAGGGTGCGTTGTTCGCCTTGAGAATCCATCGATTCAGAGAATACCTAAGCTGGGTGGGATGCAAGCGTCTGTAGGTAGATAGATGTTTGCTAAATGCCCAAGCTGTTGTAATTACGGTGTATGAGAGCGGTCTTATTTATGTGTGCTTTACTCCCCTCTT
>DNHH01000032.1:0-323 GCA_003485955.1 Opitutia bacterium | reverse complement strand
CCGAAGACGCCTACGCCCGGACGGATGCAGAGGTCTGTGAATTCAAGACGCTTCCTTCGGCTCGGTTGATGGTCGCGACGACTCCGGAAGGTTACTTCGGCTCAAACAATCAAATGTTTGGTCAACTCTTCCGCTATATCCAAACTCATAAAATTCCGATGACTGCGCCGGTTGAAGCAAAGGTGGAGCCCGGTGCGATGTACTTCTATTGTGATAGCGAATCGGCAAAACGCGACGATCTTAAGGAAACTTCTGAAATCGCGATTCAGTCGGTTCCCGAGCGTACGGTCGCTGCGATTGGGATTCGTGGAAGGTATACCCAA
>DNHH01000106.1:14344-17362 GCA_003485955.1 Opitutia bacterium | reverse complement strand
TCCAGACCGACTTCGTAGCCTGCTTTGTCAAAGTGTGCTAAGACGATGCCTTCGATACCACGCCTCCACTCTGCGTCACTCCCGATACAAATTTCGGGACGTACGCCAGAGTTTGATAACTCGGTTGGTAAAGGATCCAGGGGGTAACTGTGAGCGTCGATGAGTATACATTTGCCTGACCCTGTGGTGCACAGTCTTTCGACCTCATGGTTAAGCTTGGCGTGATGGGGGTCGTACCAGGTCTTGAGAAGTCGCTCCCGTTCGCTGGCCTCGAGTTTCGAGCGTAGCGGGACATTGTTTACGCCATGGGTATAGACAGCGCCCATACCATGTTTCGCTGCAGCTTCATCTCTGTCGTCGCGGAAGCGTTCGACGTCGACGACGAGTCGCGAGACCGGTGCCGTCACTATTGTGATGTTTGGGTTTAGTGGGGCGAAAAGTTCGTCGGTGCGGTGGTCGACGAGTGCTTGCTGCTGGCGATGGAGTTCAGTGTCGTCGACGACCAGTCCAGTGCGTTCAGCCTGTGGAATGAAGTCTGAGGCGTGTGGGACGTGAATAATGAGACTCATCTCAAAAGCTCTATGTCGCTGGCTTCGCGCAGTCGAGGTGACCGTGAGTCATAGTCAATAAAAAGGGCCAGCGTGCGCTGGCCCTTTAGGTTGTAGCGAATCTCTACAACTTACTTCTTCTTTGCATCCACAGGGATGCGCATGCCGTAGAAGCTACGGTAGACGAAGAAGAGAGCGACGGCGAAGATGATTGAGCCAAAGGTCAAGGTGGTCGCCTGGGGTAGGCTCACAGCGATTTCCACGGCAAGGAGGCCGAAGAGCGTGGTGAACTTGATCACAGGGTTAAGCGAGACCGAGGAGGTATCCTTGAAAGGATCGCCGACGGTATCACCGACAACGGATGCAGCGTGGAGCGGGGTGTTCTTCGCTTTCAGTTCCACCTCGACAATCTTCTTAGCGTTATCCCAGGCACCACCGGCGTTCGCCATGAAGATAGCTTGGAAGAGACCAAAGAAGGCCATGCCGATAAGGTAACCGATAAAGAAGAACGGATCGAAGAAGGCTAGGGACAGCGAGAAGCAGAAGACAGCGGCGAAGATATTCACCATGCCCTTTTGTGCGTACTGAGTGCAGATACGGACAACTTCTTTGGAAGCTTCGGTTGAAGCAGTCGTTGCATCCAGCTTCATGTTTTCCTTGATGTAGACGACGGCACGGTACGAGCCAGTGACGACGGCTTGAATCGACGCACCGGTGAACCAGTAGATGACAGCGCCACCCATCAAGAGACCCATGAGGGCTTCTGGGTGTACGAGTGAGAGTTTTTCAAGGACGTTGAAGCTCGCGTCCGTTTTGCTGTAGTGGCCTTGCAGCATCATGATGATACCAAAGACCATCGTGGTTGCGCCCACGACAGCTGTGCCAATGAGCACAGGTTTTGCGGTTGCCTTAAAGGTATTGCCAGCACCATCACCCTTTTCGAGTTGGTATTTAGCGGCGCTGAAGTCGGGCTTGAAGCCGAACTCGCGCTCGATTTCGCCCGAGATGCCTGGACGTGATTCAATCTGCGAGAGTTCGTAGACGGATTGAGCGTTGTCGGTGACAGGGCCAAAGGAGTCGACGGCGATGGTCACAGGGCCCATACCCAAGAAGCCGAAGGCAACTAGTCCGAAGGCAAAGATGGGAGCCGCAAACCCGAACTGTGCAGGCATCATCGTTGCAATGGCAGGGAGAGTCGAGAGGAGGTAAGCACCCAGCATGAGGCCAAGGATACAAAGACCTGTCCAGAAGGCGGAATAATTGCCAGCCACGAGTCCCGACAAGATATTCAGTGAAGCACCACCTTGATCGGAGGAAGTTACGACTTCTTTGACGTGGCGGCTTTCGGTTGAAGTGAAGACCTTGGTGAACTCAGGGATGAGTGCGCCTGCGAGGGTGCCGAGTGAGATGATGGTCGAGAGGACCCACCAAAGGTCTGCATTCACTCCAGGTTGATCGGTTAAGAGGTAGAAGCTGGCGAGGTAGGTAATACCAATCGAAACGATGGACGTAATCCAAACGAGGTTGGTGAGCGGGTGCTCTAGGTTGAAGTCTTTCGACTTGCCCCAGATGGCCGAGCTCAAGAGGTCATTAATGCCGTAGGCCAGAACTGAAGTGAGTACCATGAGGATGCGCATCGCGAAGAGCCAGATGATGAGCGTTGCGCAGAGCGTAGGGTTAGCTGCAAGGGCCAAGGCGAGGAAGGCAATCAGTGCGACGCCGGTCACACCATAGGTTTCGAAGCCGTCAGCGGTAGGACCAACCGAGTCACCTGCGTTGTCGCCTGTGCAATCAGCAATCACACCAGGGTTACGGGGATCGTCTTCAGGGAGTTGGAAGACAATCTTCATTAAGTCGGCACCGATATCTGCAATCTTGGTGAAGATACCGCCGCAAATGCGGAGGGCGGAGGCGCCGAGAGATTCGCCAATGGCGAAGCCAATGAAACATGGACCTGCGAGTTCTTTATCCAGGAACTGCAAGATGCAGATCATGAAGAAGAGTTCGGTAGCGACGAGAAGCAGACCGACACTCATGCCTGACTTCAGGGGGATGAGTAGGGTGGCGAGCGGGTTGCCGCGGAGAGCCGAGAAGGCAGTGCGTGAATTCGCGACGGTGTTGATACGGATGCCGAACCAGGCCACTGCATAGCTGCCAAGAATACCGAGGATGGATGCGCCAAGAATGATGGCGACGTGGAAGGTAGATTTGTGTTCCAGTACGCCGAAGTAGTAACCCATGCAGATAGCAATGAGTACCCAGAGTGCGGCGAGGAACTTGCCTTGTTGCCAGAGATACGTTTTGCACGTTTCCCAAATGATTTGTGAAATCTCCGACATTGAACTGTGCACAGGGAGTGCACGTGTCTGTATATATTGGAGCCAGCCGTATGCGACGCCGACGAGACAGACTCCTAATCCGATAAGGAGGATACTGGATCCTGTTAGCGCACCGTTGAGGAAGGAGATGG
>DNHH01000106.1:9188-14170 GCA_003485955.1 Opitutia bacterium | reverse complement strand
GGAGATGGCATTCAAATCAGGAATTTGAATGTCTGCTTCACCTGCGCGAGCGAGGGAGGGGAGGAAAGCGGCGAGGACGGCCCAGCCAAGGTTCTTTGTCTTCATAGATTTTTAGGGTGCTCGTTGGGGACGAGCGAACGTCTGTTAAGGCAAAGCACTCAGCTTGGGTCGAGTGTATTTTTTAGTAGTTTTTGGCCTCCCGGTCGGGCCTTAATCTACGATGCTTGCCAGCAGCGAAGGGGCATGCTCCTTTGGGTGTATGGAAATCACCGTACTCGGCTGTGGGACGTCCCAAGGGGTACCCCTCATTGCCCACCCGAATACAGGCTTGGAACGCGCCAACCCTCGTAACTGGCGTACACGTACAAGTATCCACGTGGTCATTGAAGGTCACGCCGTCCAAGTTGATACGGGCCCTGAGTTTAGGCTCCAGTGCCTCCATAACCAGATCGAGAACATCGACACAGTGCTTCTGACCCACGGTCATGCTGACCACGTCCTCGGGATGGACGACCTTCGGCAGTTCTGTACCAATAAAGAAGGGGCCGCTATCCCTGTCTACTCAACCCCAGAAGGACTTGGGCGCGTTCGGGCGATTTTTCCGTACGCAACCGACAAACCTAAGTCCGACGGCTATGTATCGCTCACCTTACACGCAATGCCAGAAGTACTCGAACTCCCCGGCGGCGGAATTGTGCGCTCAACGATTCTTCCACACGGCGTACCTGTGCTTGGATTAGTATTTGAAGAGCCATCCACGGGTGCGCGCTTTGCCTACTATACCGATTGCAAGCGCGTCCCTTCGGCAGCTGTCAAACTTGCCCAGGGTTGTGACGTGGCTATCCTTGATGGACTTCGCCCTGCGTGGCACCCAACGCACATGACAGTCGAAGACGCCTGCGAAGCATCCAAAGCCATTGGCGCCAAGCGCAGTTTTTTAACGCATATGACGTACCAGATTGATTACGACACCTGGACTCAGAAACTCGCCGAGACTTATCCTAATGTCGGTCTCTGTTACGACGGGATGCGACTGAAGCTCTGACTTACTTTTTAGGCTCTTTGGCCGCAGCCGCCTTTTTTATCGCCTCATCTTTCGAGGGTGGCGGCGGCACAGGAATATCCACGAGCTGTATTGCGCCGACAATTTTTAAGTCAGGGCGCGCTTTTTGTAAGGCCGCTATGCCTCCGGCGGTGCACGATGTTTGTGCGACATAGACCGCCTGTAGCTCAGGGGATTTACTTAAAGCCATTAAGCCCATATCCGTAACTTGAGTGCCTCGTAAAATTAGGCGACGGAGATGGGGAAGGCTAGCCGCAGCTTTGACAAACCCGTCGCCAACTTTGGTTTCACCGACCGCTAGGACTTCGAGTTTTTTAAACCGTGCGATGGCGGCACTACCCGCATCAGTGATGCGGGTGCGCGAAAGATCCATTTCAGCAATATCACCTGCGTTCTCGGCTAGAGTAGACAGTTGTTTATCGCTGAACTGTGCGACGATCGCATGTGTCGTAATAATCATCCCGGCATCGTTTTCAACAGCGCGCAAATTAGCGGTCACACCCAGTTTTTTTACAATGCTATCTGCTTGTTCGCTAACCTTGTCATTTGCAGAGAAAGACTGGTTGGGGTATGTTTTAACTATGTTGGTAACTTTGGGCGCCACAACTGCGCTGACAGCTTTGCCGTCAATCCATCCTTTGATAACCGCAACCTGTTCAGCGGTGAGCATCTTTTTGGGTTCAGGTGGCATGGACTCCTCGTCCGAACGTGGAAGGGTGGAGCGTTGGACAATCCGACTCTCAGTGGACTTCCCCCAAACTAAACCAGCCCCCTCGCTGCCGCCTTTTTCAATTGCTTCAATGGAGTCTAAACGAAGTTTCCCTTTTGACTTTTTGGCATCGTGGCAAGCTGTGCAATGGGCCTCGAGAATGGGACGAACCGCTTGTTCGTAAGCCTGGCGGCGTTCGTCAGGCGTGGCAGCATGGGCCGAAGGTACTAGCGAGAACCCTTTAAAGTTATCGAGAGTAACGGTTTCTTTGACGCTGGGCTTACTTGGTTCAGTTAAGAAACCGTCGTCGTGAACCATTTCGCCGCCAACATGGGCTGCAACTGCGACGCCCAAGGCGGCAATACACTGCAGGGTAATGCGTGTGCGACGTCCTAACCCAATCAAAGCCCAAGCGATTCCTGCCTCTGCGGTAGCGACAATACCAAGCAATGAATGATCATCCACATCCGTCCCGCTGAAGCCGTTAAAGTGACCGTGTAAAATGCCGAGAGCCGTTGCCAACCAAGTACCGCCAGCTGCGATATTGGCGATTAGAAGCACAGGACGGGAAGGTGCTGCTTCTGGGTGCCAGAGTTCGAGCGCAGGCAGAACGAAGATTAAAGCAATTGGGAAATGAAGTATGAGTAGGTGCCACTTGCCGAAGATAGAAAGAATCGCTGGGCCGCGAGAGTCGCCATCGGCTGGTAGCGCTTGCGCCATGGCTACGAGTACTAGCGTCGCCCCAAGAGCGATAAAAAGCCGGTTACGGGTCGTCATAAAATTAGGTAATCAGTTCACGGACCACTTTGCCGCCTGTATCGGTCAGGCGGAAGTCGCGTCCTTGGAAGCGGTAGTTGAGGCTCTCGTGCTCAAGGCCGAGCTGGTGTAAAAGGGTAGCCTGCAAGTCGTGCACGTGCATTTTGCCATCAACAACTTCATAGCCGATTTCATCTGTGCTGCCGTAAGTTAATCCGCCACGGAAACCGCCACCGGCAACTAACATACTGAATGCCGCGGGGTGGTGATCGCGACCAAAGAAGGCGTTTTGCGCGCCCCCACGATTTTCCCACATAGGTGTCCGTCCAAATTCGCCACCCACCACGACGAGGGTGTCATCAAGCATACCGCGTTCGCGTAAGTCAGCAATCAGCGCGCCCACCGCTTTATCCATGTAGTTAGTCTTTGTGGTAAAGGCTTTCGCTAAGTCAGTGTGAGCGGCTTCGCCATGCATGTCCCAGCCCCAATCATAAAGTTGCACGAAGCGCACACCACGTTCGGCCATGCGTCGTGCTAAGAGAACGTTATTGGCGAAAGACTCTTTGCCGGGTTCCGCGCCATACCTTGCTAACGTCGCAGGGCTTTCTTTGCTAAGGTCTGTTGCCTCAGGTGCCGACATTTGCATGCGGAAGGCGAGTTCATACTGCGAGATGCGGGTTAATGTCTCGGGGTCACCAAACTGCTGATGCTGAGATTGATTGATTTCTCCTAAGGCATTGAGTGCTTGTCGGCGCAGATCGCCGTCGACGCCCGCTGGATTCGCTAAATAAGGAATCGGATTGCCGACGGTCTGACACTGCACGCCTTGGTAGACGGATGGTAAGAACCCTGATGACCAAAGCGCTTTACCACCGTCTGGTTTAGTGCCGCCTGAGAGTAGAACAACAAATCCTGGGAGATTTTCATTCTCAGAACCTAGGCCATACATCACCCAGCTGCCCATCGATGGCCGTCCAGAAATCTGGAAGCCAGTGTGCGCAAGGAGTTGTGCCGGAGCATGGTTAAACTGTTCTGTCCAAAGACTTCGTATCAGACAGATGTCATCCGCCTGTTGGGCTATACTGGGTAGGCGGTCGCTGAGTTCCATGCCTGACTCGCCGTGCTTGGAGAAGGGGTAAAGTGGCCCGAGTAATTTTGGACGACCTTTGATAAATGCGAAAGTCTTACCGACTAAGAAGGACTCAGGGCAAAGTTCGCCGTGTAGCTTTGTGAGCTCTGGTTTAGGGTCGAAGAGTTCAAGTTGCGACGGTGCGCCCGCAAGATGGATGTAGATGACGCGTTTTGCGCGTGCACGTAGCGGGGCAGTGCGAGCGGCGAGTACATTGCGGACTTCGGCAGCGCTTGCTTGAGTGCCGCGTAGGCCGACGAAAGCAGCGGCACCGATGCAGAGGCCAGCGTTACGAAGGAATTGTCGACGGGTGACAAGCCGGAGGTGTTCGCGGACCGCTTCTTGGGCAAGACGTTCAGAATCGGAGTGGCGCATCTTAATTTCGGTTGAGGGCTGAGTCGGTATTAAAGAGCACAGTGGTCACTTGCCACCATGCGGCTTGCTCAGCGGTTAGCTTTGTTGCCTGCGTAAAGGTTGCGTCACCTTGGTAGCGTGCGCGAGCCTGCTTTAACAACTGCGAGAGCGCGTTGACCTGCGTTTCGCTCGGGGAAACTTCACTCATTGCGAGGTAAGCACTGCGAATGCGCGAGTTATCGTCGCCTGCCGTCGCAGCTAAACGCTTCGCCCACTCCTTTTGTGCTTCGACCAACACTTCTTCATTTAACGTCGTCAGAGCCTGCAGAGGAGAATTGGTTGTGAATCGACGAGCGGAACACGAGTCGCGGTCAGAGGCATCGAAGATGGTCAATGTCGCAAAGGGCTCGAGGCGCTTCCAGTAAGCGTAAACGGAACGTCGGAGTCTCCCTGGCGTCTGGTCAACGCTGACTTCTGGGGCGCCGCGGAAAGCATTGCGCAGATAGCCTCCAGGAGAAGGCGGCACGAAAGGAGTTCCGGCAGTTAGTTTAACGTTAAGCAATCCTGAGACTGCGAGTGCTTGGTCGCGCACCATTTCGCCCGTTAGGCGTTTGCGTGAACCGCGTGCCAGTAAACGATTGGACGGATCACGTTCCATCGCATCGGCAGTGATTGCTGAAGATTGACGGTAGGTTGAACTGAGAACCATTTCGCGAATCAGCCGTTTAGGGCTCCATGCCAAGTCGCGGGTGAAACGATAGGCTAGAGTATCGAGAAGTTCGGGATGACTTGGCTTCTCACCCATCGTACCGAAATCTTCGGCCGTCGCGACGAGTCCTGTGCCGAAAAGTTCACGCCAGAAGTGATTCACGGCAACGCGCGCGGTGAGAGGATTTTCGGAAGAAGCAATCCAGCGAGCAAAGCCGAGGCGATCTTTCGGTAAATCCTTACCCATGGCTGGAAGAGTTCCG
>DNHH01000106.1:7045-8988 GCA_003485955.1 Opitutia bacterium | reverse complement strand
AGGTGTCGCGATGATTTCTCCGGGCGTATTCCATCCGCCACGGATTAACTCATGCGTTTTTCGTTGTTTGTCTTTCGGTAATTCCCGCATGACTGGCATATCTGACATGGGTAGCTTGGCTAATTCTTTACGCAAATCCGCTAGCTTCATTTGTTCGGACGATGTTTGTTCAATCGCATCGAGGCTGTCGGTGACGCTCAGGCTGAATTGTGCTAAATCCATTCCATCAAAACCTGGTTTTGTATGTAGGTGGTGCAAGCGTACCCGTATCTGTTCACCCGCACCAAATTGGGTTAGTTGATTAAGCGAAAGAACTAAACGGTGCTCGGATGTTCGCTTAGGCCCGACAGCCCAGCCAAGTGTCGCAGGCATTGGATTCGAGAGCACGGCGCTTGCAGGGTAACTAGGCTGCTCGAAGTCCGCTTTGGCTTGGCTTACTTCGAGTGCGACTTCGGGTTGAGTAATCGCGAATTCAAGTAGTTGTTGAGTTGGGGCGGCGGGGATGCGTCGCGACCAAACAACTTTCCCGCCGGCATCGCGCAGCGAGAGGATGGCACCCAAGATACGTGCGTCGTTGCCGCCATCCATACGATTCCAGATCCGAACCGTTTGTATCCGCGTGACAGTACCTAAGTCGAGTTGGAGCCAAGGGTCAGTCTGGGTGTCCGTTGAAGTGGTGTTATCAATCCCGGTCGAATGTTTGCCATCGATTGCGATGGTCGCTGGGTAGCCTGGGCTGGTGCTTGATTGGGTCGCGGTCGCTTTGCGAGCGACATTAACCCCGTTGGCATCGAGCAATTCGATTTCGGAGACGTTCGCACATTTACCTGCACCTGGGATATCGATTCGGAAGAAACGGCCCTGCGGTGCGGGCGCATTGGGGGTGACGCGCGAAATTTCCACGCCGCTCAAGACGAAGTTGCCGTCAGGGTGGCGTCCGGATGCGCCGTCAGCCTTTTTGGGATTACCTGTATGTAAAGTAATCGCTGAGAGTTTTTGCGACTTCGGTGCGGGTAGCGTAATTTCTGTGACGGATGTTGGTTCACGTTTACCGGTTACAGTGACGAGTCCGTTGGCATCGGTAGCGAACTGCGTCTCTTTCGCACTACTGATGGCGCGTGAAGGCTTACTAGCTGTCCACTGAATGGGTTTAGTCGATTGTCCTTGGCCGGTGATGAGTGCTTGGGTTTGGGCAATTAACTGGGTAATGCGTGCGACTTCGTCGGGCTTCTCTGCGACCTTAATGGTTGGACGGTCATCATCTTTATCCGAGTCTTCGGATTGATTAAGAAAAGCGAAACTACCGTAGTACTCTTTCGCGCGGATGGGGTCGTAGGGGTGCCCGTGGCATTGCACACAGCCCATTTGTACGCCCATGAAAGCAGTCCATGTGGTATTCACGCGATCGATAACCGCGTAGATACGGTACTCTTCATCAATAGTTCCGCCTTCGTCGTTATTTTTAGTCAGACGGTGGAAGCCTGTAGCGATGAGATCTTGCTGGCCTTCAGGGAGCATGTCACCGGCCATTTGGCGGACAATAAATTCGTCCCAGCGCATATCGGTATTGAATGCCGCGATAATCCAGTCGCGGTAAGGCCAGATATCGCGCGTTCCATCGTGCCCCAATGATTTCGTGTCACCATAACGACTAAGATCCATCCACATGGTCGCCCAACGTTCACCAAATCGTGCTGAAGCCAGCAAGCGGTCGACGACGCGCTCATAGGCGCTGGCAGAAGTATCAGCTAAAAAGTTATTTAGCTCCTCAGGTGTCGGAGGAAGTCCCGTGAGGTCTAAGGTGACGCGCCGAAGCAGGGTGGGTTTGTCAGCGGCAACTGCATGCGATAATTTCTCTGATTCCAGACGAGCGAGAATGAAGTTATCAATCAGGTTAGTCGGCCAACTCTTTTCTTTAACAGAGGGAGTGGCTGTTGGCTTTG
>DNHH01000106.1:2132-6819 GCA_003485955.1 Opitutia bacterium | reverse complement strand
TTGCGCGACCCACCGTGTTAAGGTTTCAATTTCAGCCGGACTGAGTGGAGGTTTTTCTTTGGGCATCCGATCGTCGTGATCGGTTGTCGTAATGCGTCTAATCAACTCACTGGCATCGGGCTTGCCTGGGACCACACAGATTTCACCTGACTTACCTTTGCCGAGGATGTCTTCAGGGTACTGAACAGAGATGCCGCCGGCTTGGCGCACGCCTCCATGGCAACCCATACACTTGTTGTTGAGGATAGGTCGAACGTCGCGATTGAAATCAATAGCGTCGTTCGGCGCTGCATACGCTGAGCCAGCGAGAAGCCCGCCTAAAAGGCATGTCGAACGGATTGAATGCGCCAAAGGGTGCAGCACATGATTCAGACAACGAAAAAGCCCCAGGGTTGCAACACCTTGTGGCTTTTTAAATCGACTGAAATCAGTGATTATTTCGACGTCTCAATCCAGTTCTTCAAGGTCTCGAGCTCGGCGGTTGTTAACGCAGGCTTGTCGCTCTTCTTCGGAGGCATGGCTAGCTTTTCGCTACGGTTGGCCGCTGATAAAAGGTAGAGTGAACTTTCTTTAGGCTTACCCCAGACAATTCCTTCGCCAGCTTCATTACCGCCTTTGGTTAAGCTAGCCAAATTATCCGCACGGAAGCCATTTTTAGCTTTCTTGGCATTGTGGCAGCCAACACAGGATTTTTCCATGATCGGGGCAATTTTTTCTGCATAAATTCTTTCACGCTCACTGACTGGTGTACCTGTCTTGCTCGGTGTAGGTGTGGCCGCAGGTGCCGTGCCTTCGGCGAGAGCCATGGCTGCAAAAGCGAGAGGGAGGAGGGCGCGGTTCATGGTAGGTTACAGGTA
This sequence comes from Opitutia bacterium, assembly GCA_003485955.1. Taxonomy (GTDB): domain Bacteria; phylum Verrucomicrobiota; class Verrucomicrobiia; order Opitutales; family UBA953; genus UBA8828. The sequence continues at coordinate 5,962 of DNHH01000106.1, read as the reverse complement.
TAACACCTAGATGTGTTGTTGGTTTCGAGGCGACTTCAAATTGGTAAGGCGAAAGGCTCAACCGTGGACCGTAATCTTTCGGGAATAATGGCAACTAGGCGCGTACCAGCATCTAATGTTTTTGATTCGATGACTGTTGCGTTTTGGTGAATGCGAGCGACCAAGTCGTAGCGATCGTGAGGAATGAGTAGGATCATTTCTTTATCATGTTCAGCCGCCAGTTCATCGAGTCGTACAGCGAGCTTATCTAAACCTTCGCCGGTGAGTGTACTAATAAGGATAGCACCAGGGTGTTGCGCGAGGGCTTCCGCGCGGTCGAACGGGTCTGTCAAAAGATCGGCTTTATTCAGAATCGTTAAGACAGGCCGATCGCCGGCCCCGATTTCTTTGAGTACCTCGAGTGTTGTCGCCGCATGGCGTTCGCGTTCGGGTGAGCCAAGGTCCACGACATGCAAAAGTACGTCGGCTTGCAGCGATTCTTCGAGGGTAGCCTTAAAGGCTTCGACAAGACGGTGGGGGAGTCTGCGGACAAATCCGACTGTATCAGTTAAAAGCAGAATGCGTCCAGACGGCAGATTGAGTCGGCGCGTGGTCGGGTCGAGTGTCGCAAACAATTGGTTAGCCGCAAAGACGTCAGCGCCTGTCAGTCGATTCAGCAGTGAGGATTTTCCGGCATTGGTATAGCCAACGATGGCAAAGGTTGGCAGAGGGACACGTTGACGTTGCTTACGCTGCGTGGCGCGTTGACGGACGACTTCGCCAAGCTCGCGACGTACCTTGGCAATCTGGTCGCGGATTTTACGTTGGTCCATCTCGAGCTGCGTTTCGCCCGCGTCACGTTGCGTAGAACCTCCGCCACGTTGACGGTCTAAGTGCGACCAAAGTCTCTTCAGGCGTGGCAACTGCTGCTGAAGTTTAGCCAACTCAACTTGCAGGACAGCTTCGCGCGTCTTTGCCCGAGTTACAAAGATGTCTAAAATAACTTCTTGTCGGTCGATGACGCTTAAGCCGGGAGCGTCTTTTTCCCAGTTGCGTTGTTGCGCAGGACTGAGGGCATCATCGAAGACAATCAGTCCGCAATCGAGACCTTTGGCGAGGGCTGCGATTTCTTCCATCTTGCCTGTACCTACTAGGTGGCGTGGATGGTCTTCGCGTAGCTTGACCATGAGTTCCCCTTCAACCTCAACACCTAGGTTGGTGACAAGTTCGTCGAGTTCATCCAACAACCCACGCGCTTCCTCGGTGGATTGATCGGGCCGCTGCAACCCAATGAGCAGGGCGCGGTTCAGCCGTGCGCGCACCTTCGGGTCTTGTAGATCGAGCGGGGGTGGTGGCTTGGGCTTATCCAACGTAATCAGTTTTTTCGTTCAACCAGCGAACGCGCTAATGCTTTCAGAAATTCTACATTCACACCGGTAGCGTCGAGGCTCACGAGGCAGGCCTCGGTGAGCGCGGTTATTTTCTGGCGGGCTGCATCGACACCGAGAATACCGTGGTAGGTTAACTTGCCTTTAGCGGCATCTGCACCCGTGGGCTTTCCGAGCAGTGCGGGGTCGCCATTGAGATCGAGTAAATCATCGGCAATTTGAAAGGATTGTCCGAGCGATTCTCCGGCGGCGCGGAAATATTGGCGAACCTTGGCGTCAGCTCCGCCGACGATGGCCCCCATTTCCAGCGAGGCTGCAATCATCGCGGCGGTCTTGCCGCGTTGAATGAATTCAAGGCGTTCGATGGATGCAGTTTCCTGGAGGCCTAGGGTATCATCCATCTGGCCGCCGACGAGTTTACCGGGGCCAGCGGCTTCTGCTAAGACGGCGGTTAGGTCGCGAGCGACTTCGGGGGTATGTGCGGCGGTGAGTTGGAAGGCGAGGGCAAGCAGGGCGTCGCCGGCGAGTACCGCTGTCGCTTGATCGTAGACTTTATGTACCGTGGGTTTTCCACGCCGGAGATCGGCGTCATCCATGCACGGAAGGTCATCGTGAATAAGTGAGTAGGTGTGCACGCATTCGAGGGCGACGGCTGCGTGGCGCGCATCTGCGGTTGGCTTAATGGATTGCGCAGCAGCTAGACAGAGCACGGGCCGGAGGCGTTTGCCGCCGGCATCGAGGGCATGACGCATCGCTTGGTGTAAGCGTACGGGGTGTTCGGTTGCTGCGGGCGTGAGTGTGCGTATAGCTGCTTCCGACTCAGCAATGAGACGTGCGTGTATTTCGCGATACGCAGGCGTCATAGATTACTCAGCGACTTCGCCTTTGCGGTAAAAGCTGACCGTCTTTCCGACCGAGCCCGCAATCGCACTCGCGGTGAGCTTGGCTAGTTCCTCGGCTTGAATTTCGGTATTCTTACGGTCTGCCGTAAAACGAACTTTCACTAAGTCGGCGTTTTTAAATGCGAGTTCCAGTAAGCGGGCGATACCTGGGTTCACGCCTGCTTTCCCGACGAACACTTTGGGTTCGAGGGTTTGCGCAAGGCTGCGCAGGAGTGATTTTTGAGCACCCGTAAGGGTGGGAGAGGCGTCTTCCGACATAAGACTCAGCGTGACCTTCGGGGGGCTATCGGGCGAGGAAATAGGCGTTAACCCGCCTAGGTATTCGCTTTCAAGGCTTAGGGCGATGTCGGCGAAGTCCGCAAAGCATCGCCTGTTGGGGTCGAAGCCTTCCCGAGTCCTGCCGATGTACCAGTATAAATCAAATGGCCTCCGGCGGCGCCACCTTGCGGCCCGAGTTCGATGGCCCAATCGGCGGCGCGGATGACATCGAGGTGGTGCTCGATCACAATCAGGGTCGCGCCGGCATCGCGTAGGCGGAAAAGTAAATCGAGAAGCTTGCAGACATCGTCAGCCGCCAGACCTGTTGTTGGCTCGTCTAATATATAGAGGCGTCCACTGTGTTCGCGACGGGCAAGGTCGGTGGCGAGTTTGAGTCGTTGGGCTTCGCCGCCTGAAAGGGTGGGCGCGGCTTGTCCGAGTCGCAGATAACCTAAGCCCACTTCTTCGAGCGTTCGTAATTTTTCGGCAAGGCGTGGTTGCGCTCGGAAAACTTCGGCGGCTTCGCGCACGGAAAGAGCGAGTGCATCGGCGATACTTAATCCTTTGAAGCGCACTTCGAGGGTTTCGCGGTTGAAGCGTTTTCCGCCGCAACTTGGACAGTCAATAAAGGCTTCGCCGAGAAATTGCATGTCGAGTGCGATGGCACCTTCGCCGGTGCAGGCTTCGCAACGTCCACCGCGGACATTGGCACTGAACCGACCGGGTCCGTATCCGCGTGCTTTAGCGAGCGATGTCGATGACCACAGGTCGCGCAATAAATCGAGTATCCCGGTAAACGTCGCAGGGTTGGAGCGCGGGCTCCGTCCGATGGGTTCTTGATCGATGAGCGTGTAAGCGGTGAAACGTTCAATACCTTCGAGTCCACGGTGGCGGCCGGGGACAATGCGCGTGCCGTTGATTTTACGGGCAGCGGCGGCCCCGAGGATATCGATAGCGAGCGTACTTTTTCCGGATCCAGAAACCCCGCAGACGGCGGTGATGCGCCCGATGGGGAAAGCGGCGTCGATCTCTTTAAGGTTATGTTCATAGGCACCACGTACCGTCAGCCATTCGCGTGGTGCAGGCAGTAAAGTGTGCGGAGTGAAATCAATTTTACCAGAAAGCCATAGCCCAGTGCGTGACTGTGGGTTGAGGTGAGCTTCGTTGATTTTACCGGCGTAGATAACGCGACCACCTTCGACACCAGCGCCCGGACCCATTTCGATTAAGTAGTCAGCGGCTCGGATCATATCACGGTCGTGTTCGACGACGACGACGGTGTTGCCCTTGTCGCGGAGGGCTT
>DNHH01000106.1:1388-1968 GCA_003485955.1 Opitutia bacterium | reverse complement strand
TCGACGACGACGACGGTGTTGCCGAGATCGCGTAAGCGTTGGAGTGATTGAATGAGACGTGCGTGGTCAGTGGGGTGAAGTCCGATACTCGGTTCATCGAGTACGTAGGTCACACCCACTAGGCCAAGGCCGAGTTGCGTGGCGAGGCGTACGCGTTGCGCTTCTCCGCCTGAGAGCGAACTGAACTCTCGTTCGAGCGTGAGGTAGTCGAGTCCTGCATCCGCCAAAAACGCCAAGCGTTGCTCGAGTCCTTTGCGGGCTTCTTCTGCGGGGCGTACGGAAGGATCTTTAGAAAGTTTGCGTACAAACTGCAAAGCTTCGGGGACAGTTAAGGAAAGAAACTCAGCTAAATTTTTTCCGCCTAGCCTTAAGGCGAGTGCAACGGGCGAGAGTCGACGCCCTTGGCATGTTTCGCAGGTTGAGGCCGTTTGGTAAGCGAGGAGGCGTTGGCGGAGTGATTCACTTGATGTTGTTCGGAATACTTGAGTTAACTCCGCAAACATGCCTATCCATGGGGTTTCCACGACTTTTCGCCCTTTGGCAGGTGGTAGCGAAAAGGTGCGCTGAGGGTCTCCCAAGA
>DNHH01000106.1:0-1205 GCA_003485955.1 Opitutia bacterium | reverse complement strand
AGGTGGTAGCGAAAAAGTGCGCTGAGGGTCTCCCAAGAGAAGAAGTTTACGGACGTTCGTCGGAAGTTTCTCCCAGGGCGTTTTGGGTTCGAAGGGAATCTGTTCTGCCAAAGCTTTCACAATCGCATTCCGTCGAATGAGCATTTTGCGCGTTCCCAATCGCCAGGGTTTTACGGCGCCGTCGGTGAGTGCGAGCGTCGTGTCTAAAACACAAAGGTCTTCTTGGAAGCGGAGAGTTTTACCAAGTCCACCGCAGGCGGGACAGGCACCGGTGGGGTGGTTGTGTGAAAGGTCGCGGGGGGCGAGGGGTTCGAATGTCTTTGCGCACGTTTCGCAGGATAGTGCGAGTGAGAGCGGTATTTCGCGCCAGGTATTTTTTTCTTCAGCGAGCACGACGCAGCGGTGATTGCCTTCACGGAAGGCGAGTTCGAGTGAGTCGGCGAGTCGGCTACGTTGATCAGGGCCAGTGACTGCGCGGTCGACGATGACGTCGAGCTGGCGGTCGGTACGGCCAACGAGTTTGCCTTCCGCTTCTTCGGCTGTGAGTACTTCGCCGTCGACGCGAACCCGTGTAAAGCCACGTCGGATTAAGTCTGCCAGTGTTTCGAGGAGTGCGGAAGGTTTGTCGCGTCGTACGGGCGCAACGAGCATGAGTTTGGTGCCGGTGGGTAGGCGGAGTAGGGGAGCGAGGCAGTCGTCGAGGGAACGCCGAACGACTGAGCCGCCATCATCTGGGCAACGCCGATCTCCCACGAGCGACCATAATAGCCGAGCGTGATCGGCGATTTCTGTGACAGTTGCGACGGTTGACCGCGGATTGGAATGTCCCCCGGTCCTTTGTGCGATGGCCACGACCGGTGAGAGTCCGTGAATGAAATCAACGTCCGGTCGGGGCATTGTTTCGAGTAATCCGCGGGCCTTGGTGGAGAGAGATTCCAGGTATTGTCGGCTACCTTCCGCATGGAGGGTATCGAAAGCTAAGGACGACTTCCCGGACCCGCTTAAGCCCGTAATAACCGTGAGCTGATTACGAGGAATGTGTACTTCCACATTGCGCAGGTTATGCACTCGGGCGCCCTTGATATGGATGTAGTCTTTGGACACTGTTGATTATCAGTAGTTTATATTTATAGAAAACGCTTCAAGTCGATGGGTATTGTGTACAGAAATTTGATTAAAAATATGTAAAAAATAACCCAGATTGC
>DNHH01000004.1:5306-6392 GCA_003485955.1 Opitutia bacterium | reverse complement strand
GAGTAATTTGTATGCACGATCGCCGTCATGTAGACGTGCCCAGAAACAAGCCTTCCAAGCCATCGACCAGCCCGTCGAGGCATCGGTGCGCTTTTCGAGCGTCGCACGCGCGGCGGCGGCGAGCTCAGGTGTCGTGCGTATGCTGATAAGATTGCCAGGGTAGAGCCCCCAAAGGTGAGAAACGTGGCGGTGATGGGGCTCGGGTTCTGCGTACGGCTCAAGCCATTCTTGTAATCGTCCATCGGGCCCAATTTTCATGGGTACGATGCGTTTAACGGTTTCGGCCCACGATTTACTCTCTGCCTTATCTGTCACAAGGGTTGCAGCTAAACGGTAAGCCGAAGTCATTGCGGATGCAGCGACCTGCAGGTCCATCGTCGCGCCGAGGCACATTTTATGGACCTCACCGTTGGGCAGCCGGTAAGCGTTCTCAGGTGAACTCGAAGGCGCTGTCACTAAGCCGCGGCCTGGTAATTCAATCAGGGTGTCTTGATAAAACTGAGCAGCGCCTTTGACGACAGGGTAAGCCTTCGAAAGAAATTCAAGGTCTATGCCAGTGTAGTCGACATGGCGAATGAGATCTTCTGCCAGCCAGCCATTGACTGCGGGGAGAAGCGTCCAGCCAGCACTGCCAGGATCTCCAGGAGCCGCTACCGCCCATGCATTGGAGGATATTCCGCCCTGCCAGCCACGAGCACGAAAATATTGTTTCGCGTAAGCTTCCCCGCTTTTTGCCATCGTAAAAATATAACGGTGATAAGGCGCCGCATGATCCGCGAGGTTAGCGGGGTGTGCCGGCCAATAGTTCATCTGCACATTAATATTGGTATGGTAGTCTGCGTTCCAGGGTGGCGTGTATTCCTCAGCCCAGAGTCCTTGGAGATTGGCGGGCAGGGCGCTGTCGGGTGCGGATGAGCCGACGAGCAAGTGACGTCCAAACTGCGCGTAGGTCGCAATCAGGCCGGGGTCATCTTCACCTTTTTTCATACGAGCGACGCGTTCTGGCGTACTCAGCGCAAGCACCTCGGGCGGCGTACCTTCAATTTCTAAACTGAAGCGCGACATCGGCTCCCGGGGTTCTCGGGT
>DNHH01000004.1:4615-5126 GCA_003485955.1 Opitutia bacterium | reverse complement strand
GGGTTTCTCGGTTAAGCACGGCGGCGATGAGTTTTGTGCCGTTGTCATTTGCGGGCAGGGCGCGATCAAGGTCAGCCTTTGCACTCGCTGCGGGGTTGGACTCTGCGAAAGAGGTGCGGGCAGCGATGGCAAATACAGCACGACCTTTGATGCCTTTGAGTGTAATACCCTCTGACGTCATTTCGCGACTGATTGTCTCTGCGCGTACCCGCAGCCGTGTATGGTAACGCACGCCTGGTTGATCGTTATCATTCGAGGGTAGCTGGCCCTCCATGATGAAGTCTTCACCTTCGATGCGATAGGCGACGTCCTGCTTGCGCGTGAGCCGCAAAGTTAGGTCAAAAGCCGCTGTGCCTTCTTCAACAATGGCGATGACATTGGGCTCACGCAGGGCTTGGACTGTGCGAGTGCGTCCGCCTGCGCGCGTTACCGACGCCCCTGTCCCAAGCTCAAGGACGCGTTCGTAGCGTTTTGCGTCAGTCAGCCGCTTTAGTTGCGCGGGGAACACTTC
>DNHH01000004.1:384-4422 GCA_003485955.1 Opitutia bacterium | reverse complement strand
TTGAAGGTAGTTCGCCTCCATTGGGTCGGTTCCCTTGTTGGGCTGGAAGGTAAAGCGCACCCGACTGGCTTCGACTGCTTGGTCGAGATTGAAGGCTACCCGTTGCTTGCGTGCGACGAAGACAGCCTTGCCCGACTTTTGCTGTACAGTCTGCCAGCGAGTGCCATCCGTCGAAACTTCTACAGACCATTCACGAGGATCTCTGCCCGGAAGGTCATTGCCTGAAGTTAGTGCATACCCGCTGAATCGTTGCCGACTGCCTAGATTAATCTCAATGGATGCAGCGCGGTTATCATGGACGACACACCACTTAGTAGAGCTATCGTCATCCACTAAATTATTTGGTCCCTCGCCCGGCTCTCCGCTGTGACCCGACGGACTCGTCGCGCTGCGCCCACCCGTTAGGCCGTCGCTGATCGAAAGAACCCCGAGTGTTTGGTAGCACCCAAAAGTCATCTTAGGGCCACGTCCACGCGTCATCCCCCATTCTTTAGCCGTCAAAGTGTTCTCCGCTAATTTTTCTGCTTCGGTAATCTTCCCAGCGATGAGTAGCTCCGTAACTTTCTTCCAATCCGCATAGGCATCTTCGCGGAGCGGGCTGGCCGCAGAACCCGACCATAGGGTTTGTTCATTTAGTACAATATGTTCTGTTTCTAAGTTTCCCCATACCANNGGGAGTCTTGAGAAAAAACTTTCAAAGAAAGATAACCGTCCGTGGGCGCTTTTCAACGTGGCTGACCGCACGCATAATTTGCAGGTCTTAATGTTTACGGAGGCATATGAGCGCGCGGCAGCAATTAAGGATGGCGACGCCCCATTGTTGATGGACGGCTCAATGGTCGCAGTTGATTGTCGGTTAGTTTATCGCGAAGAGCGTGGCGAGTGGTCGTTACAGGCTCATGCCATCCAACCTTTGCGTAACTGCCCGTCGCTCGTGAAGCGTATTACATTTGTTTTAAAACCTGGACCTGAAGGCGAAGCGTTCTTGGCTGAACTTTCAGCTTATACGCGTAAGGTTGATGGTACGGTGGCCGTTTCTATTGGTCTCATTCAGCCCGATGGTCGTGTCTTGGTCTCAGACGCTGCTCGCGGTATGACGACGCGATTTGATCCTGAATCTTATGCAACTTTCGGCAAGCACCCGGGTTGTGCAGGTGTACAAGTTGACCCTGTGCCGCCTTCTTCGCCTCCGCAGCGCAAGTACGGCAATCGCAACTGAGGACTGGTGCAGAAGCTGACCACTGAGTTTGTTCATTCAGCACAGCACGCTCATTTTCTAAGCTGTCCCATGCCGTGGCCCCGAGGCGGCCGTTGCCGATAAGGCAGGATTCATGGAATGATTTAGCTGGGGCATTAAAAGTGAGCTCCGGTAGCGCTTCGCGGGCACAAACGCCTATCCAGGCGAAGGGAAGGGCAAGAAGTAGGCGGGGCATGGTTTAAAGACAGGCAGGAAGGTGCGCGGTTCACGCTTTTTGCCTTTTCCCTTAGCCCGCAAACGAGGACAGTTAAGCCATGTCGCCAGCCGACCAATTAGCCCGCATCAAAGCCCGCACCGAAAGGGTGATTGGGGAAGACGCTCTTTTGGAGCGTTTAAAGGGTGGAAAGAAGTTGCGGGTAAAACTAGGCGTCGACCCAACGCGCCCTGATTTAACTTTCGGGCATATGGTGTGCCTTAACAAGTTGCGTGAGTTCCAGGACCTTGGACATCAGGCCGTGCTCGTAATTGGAGACTTCACAACGCGCGTGGGCGACCCCACTGGACGTTCTTCCGCGCGTCCTGTGCTGACGCCTGAAGAGATTGCTGCGAATGCTGCAACGTACCTCGACCAAGCTTACCGCATTCTAGATAAGTCGAAAACAGAAGTTCGCCCGAACGGCGATTGGTTTGGAAAAATGTCGTTCCTTGATGCCATTCAGCTCTGTCGACACATGACGGTGCAGCAAATGCTTGCCCGCGAAGATTTTTCGAAGCGTCACGCAGCCAACTCACCCATCTCACTCGTCGAGTTTCTTTACCCGTTATTACAGGGTCACGACTCCGTTGAGTTGCGTTCCGACATTGAGATTGGTGGTAGCGATCAGCTTTTCAATATGCTCGTCGGGCGTGATCTTCAGGAGAAGGCCAGCCAGGCACCGCAGGCTGTTCTCACGATGCCGCTGCTGGTGGGATTAGATGGAGAAAAGAAGATGTCGAAGTCCCTCGGTAACTACATCGCCTTCAATGACACGCCGAAGGATATTTTTGGTAAAGTGATGTCGGTACCGGATGTCACCATGTGGACCTATTACCGCTTACTGTTGGGCGTTGATGACGCCGAGATTTCCCGTCGACAAGCAGAGCATCCAATGGAGATGAAAAAGCAGCTCGCCGCTGCGCTAACTGCTAAGTTCCACGGGGCAGATGCCGGTGCACATGAGCGTGCCCAGTTCGAAAAAGTTTTCTCCAAAGGCGAAGCGCGTGATGACATGCCCGAGTTTAGTTGGGAGCAACTTGCACCAAGTGCCGCCGATGCAGGTGTCGTAGATCTTTTAGCTGCTACCAATCTCTTCCCGTCGAAGAAAGAAATTATGCGCCTGATTGAGGGCGGGGCAGTTAAAGTTGGTGACGCTAAGATTACCGATCGAGCTTACCGTGTTGCAAAACCTGCCTCTGATTTAGTGATACAGGCGGGCAAGCGAACGTTTGTGAAGATTAAGTCTTAATCGTCTTCCGTCCACGCAGTCGCTGCCACCGTCGCAAAACACCTATTTTCATGCGACGCCAAACGCGCAGGCCGCGGGGGTGCCAAGTTAGCGAGAGACTCAAGCCGATAATAAGTAAAGGGATGCCCGGTATGAGCGGAACAACCAAGCCAACCAAGCCGGCAGTCACAAGGGTGCCACCTGCAACGAGACGGAAGATAATCCAGAGGCTGGACATGGTCTTAGGGTGGGGGAACCCCCAGTTTTCGCAAGTCGCACTGGCGGATGAGGCTCCCTTTGGCTCGCCCAAGAGAGGTTAATTGTTCTAGGCTTTAACTTATGGATTTTGTGAAAGAACTTCTCGAATACGTTCGCCACGCGAGCGTTTCTACGGATCCAGCGTTTGCGAATGGCATGAATGGGGCGCGTGAGAAGGCTTGTGATTTGCTGCGTCGGGCAGGCCTCGAAGTCGAGGTCGTACCAACGCCTTTGCACCCGATTATTCTCGGTCGACGTAAGGGGCCTGCCGAGTGGCCACACGTTGTGCTCTACGGACATTATGATGTGCAGCCTGCCGAGCCGCTAGATCTTTGGACAACGCCTGCGTTCGAGCCAGTTGTTCGTGATGGACGTATTTGGGGTCGGGGCACGGCTGACAATAAAGGTCCACACCTTGTCGCTATCGTAGCGCTTGCGCGCCTGCTGGCACGTCATCCCAATCTTCCGTTGCGCATCACGTTCTTAATTGAAGGTGAAGAAGAAATCGGGTCGCCGTCTTTTCCTGCATTCCTCCAGGCCTACAAACAAGAACTCTCGGAAGCCGATTGTGTCATTCTTTCCGACACTGCCAGTCCTTCCTCCGATCAAATTGCCATCACCACCGCTTTACGTGGAATCGTTGGCATGGAAGTTCGTCTGGTTGGGCCGCAGTTCGACTTACACTCAGGCCTTCACGGCGGAGCTGTTTACAATCCAATCCAAGCTCTTGTAGAAATCTGTGCCTCGCTACATTTGCCCGATAACACGGTTGCGATTGAAGGTTTCTACGAGCGCGTTCAGCAGCCCGAAGAATGGGAACGTGCTGAATTACGTAAGTTGCCGCTAACCGAAGCACAGTACCGTGCATTCTTGGGTGTTGATTCTTTGCACCCTGCGCCGGGATTAAATGGACTGGAAGCAGTGCGCTTTGCACCAACGCTTGAATTTAATGGTATCGGTGGTGGCTATCAAGGAAAGGGATCCAAGACGGTTATCCCAAGTAAGGTCTTCGCAAAAATTACCTGTCGATTAGTTCCGGGTATGAATCCTGAAGATATTTTAGCAAAAGTATCTACGGCCATTCGCGCGCGTGCACCA
>DNHH01000004.1:0-194 GCA_003485955.1 Opitutia bacterium | reverse complement strand
ACAAAGGGCGTGAAAGTTGAAATTGAAATCAAACAAGGTAACGCTGCGTACTTTGTGTGTCCGCCTGGTCGTCCCAATACCCCGAAGGGACAAAACCCTGTCCTCGCACGTGCATTCGCAGAAACAGAATCTGCGATTGCCGGGGCATTCGGTAAACCGCCCATCTTTGTCCGCGAAGGCGGCAGTGTGCCGAT
>DNHH01000108.1:7700-9265 GCA_003485955.1 Opitutia bacterium | reverse complement strand
AAGCTTTTGAGGAACAGGACGTTTACTTTGCGCTCGAAGTACACCCAACGGAAATAGCTTTCGATATTGCTTCTGCGCACCGTACGTTGGAGGCGGTTGGCAATCATAAGCGTTTCGGATTCAATTATGACCCGAGTCACTTTGCTTACCAGGGCGTAGATTACGTCCGCTTCATTCGTGAATTCGGCTCCCGCATTCACCATGCACACATGAAGGATGTTTGGTGGGGTAAGGGTGACGGTACGGTGGGAGTCTTTGGCGGTCATACGGCCTTCGGCGATCCTCGTCGCAACTGGGATTTCCGTTCAGTCGGTCGTGGCGGAGTCGACTTCGAGTCCATCATCGTCGCACTCAACGACATTCAGTATGTCGGTCCACTTTCGGTAGAGTGGGAAGATATTCGAATGGACCGTATTCACGGTGCCACCGAAAGTTGCGCTTACCTGCGCAAGCTTGATTTCCCTACGAACAAAGTAGCCTTTGATTCTGCGTTCGACCGTAAGCGTCAACGCTCACGCTAAATTTTATGTCACGCAAAGTACGTTATGGTCTGATTGGCGGAGGTCGCGGTGCCTTTATTGGCGCTGTGCATCGAACCGCAGCCGCTATGGACGGGCGCATCGAATTAGTCTGTGCGGCGCTGAGCTCCGACCCAGAAGTCGCCCGCGCGTCAGCGGCCGACATATTGCTGTCTGCCGATCGTGCTTACGGAACATTTTTGGAAATGATGGAGCGCGAAAAAGCGCTACCCGCTGACCGCCGTATGGAATTTGTCTCCATTGCGACACCTAATCACGTACACTTCCAAGCTGCGAAAGCTGCCCTTGAAGCCGGGTTCCACGTTTTAAGTGATAAGCCTGCGACGTTGAATCTTGCGGAGGCCAAAGCCCTTCGCGATATCGTCAAGAAAACAGGAAAATTGTACGGACTAACCCACAACTATACCGGTTACCCTTTGGTGAAACAGGCTCGTGAGCTTGTGCGTACGGGTGCGCTTGGAAAGATTCGCAAGGTTGTCGTCGAGTACCCTCAAGGGTGGTTGGCTACGCGCCTGGAGTCGACAGGGCAGAAGCAAGCCGCTTGGCGGTCGGATCCGAGTAAGTCTGGTGCGGGTGGATGTGTGGGTGATGTCGGCACGCATGCTGAAAATCTTCTCGAATATATTACGGGACTCAAAATCACTGAGTTGGCCGCGGACGCGACCCGCTTTGTCGAAGGTCGCGCCCTCGACGACGACATCAATGTACTCGTGCGACTTGAAAGCGGAGCCAAAGGCGTCTTGCACGCTTCACAAATTTCGGTCGGCGAAGAAAATAACTTAAACATCCGCGTCTACGGCGAAAAAGGCGGACTCGAATGGCACCAGCGCGAACCGAATACCTTGCAGGTAAAGCACCTAGATCGCCCGATAGAACTCTTCCGTACTGGCCATGGTTACCTTGGTGCCGCCGCAAAGCGTGCTACGCGTACACCGCCTGCGCACCCCGAGGGCTACCTAGAAGCTTTTGCGAATATCTACCGGAATTTCTCAGAGCACGTACTCGCAGTTGCAGAGAAGTCGCAAC
>DNHH01000108.1:6927-7540 GCA_003485955.1 Opitutia bacterium | reverse complement strand
CTCGCAGTTGCAGAGAAGTCGCAACCTGACCCGCTCGCTTTAGATTATCCAGGGATTAACGACGCTGTCCGCGGTATGGCTTTTATTGAAGCTGTGGTGAAGTCTTCTGCGGCGAACGCAGCTTGGACGAAACTCGACGCTTAATTTAGCGGTTGAGTAGCCAGATGGTCGCGTTGAGCACGGCGGCGTAACTGACCCACAACAAGTGTGGGAGTTGTAGCCATGCAGCGAGCCGGCTCTGTTGGCTCAGCAACTTGATTAACGCAGAGAGTGCGACAAGGTAGAGTCCGATATCAATCAGGGCTAGCCCAGGGCTGTGTGCTCTGAAGAAGAGCAGCGACCAGGCGGAGTTAAGCGCGAGCATTACAAGCCATGTCTTTTTGGTTAAACCGCTCAGTGGAGAGGGTGCGCGCCAGATCAGCCAAAGCGAAACTGCCATCAGTATATAGAGGGTTGTCCAAACAGGTCCGAATACCCAATTCGGCGGATTGAAGTCAGGCTTCTGCAGAGTGGTGTACCACCCTTGGATCTCGCTGACGGTTGCGAATGATCCGAGTCCGCCAACAAAGAGGGTTAGGCCAACGAGTATCCCCAGGGTGACTTTGCTGCCATG
>DNHH01000108.1:5947-6611 GCA_003485955.1 Opitutia bacterium | reverse complement strand
CCGAACGCATCGGCGGAGCGAACTACGGTAAGTCCACGGCCATCTATAAGTTTGAAAAAATTAAACGTGCGAAGGCTGCGGCCCGAAAGGCCAAGCCTGATGTCGCCCTAATTGACCTCGGTGTGGGCGAGCCGGACGAGATGGCATTTCCTCAAGTGATTAAGGTGCTGCAAGCGGAGTCAGCTAAACCTGAGAACCGTGGTTACGCCGACAACGGTGGGGCAGATTTTAAGCAGTCATCGGCGCGTTATTTAAAGAATCTTTTTGGCGTCGTCGTTGATCCTGAGACAGAGGTCCTTCACTCCATCGGTTCGAAAGCGGCACTCTCGATTCTTCCTGCCTGCCTGATTAATCCTGGTGATGTTGTCCTAATGACTGTGCCAGGGTACCCTGTCTTTGGCACCCATGCTAAATATTATGGCGGTGTGGTGCATAACCTTAAGCTCACCGCAGAAAACGGATTTCTGCCCGATTTAAAGTCAATCCCTGCCGACACCCTCGCTAAGGCGAAAGTGCTCGTGCTGAATTACCCGAACAATCCTACAGGTGCTGTTGCTACGCGCGCGTTCTATGAAGAAGTCGTCGCTTTTGCTCAAAAGCATAAATTAGTTGTCATTCAAGATGCGGCTTACGGCTCGCTACATTTTTCCGGCGAACAGATTTC
>DNHH01000108.1:5384-5717 GCA_003485955.1 Opitutia bacterium | reverse complement strand
TGACGGGCTGGCGAATAGGCTTCGTTGCAGGAAACTCACTTTTGGTGAAGGCTTACGGTGACGTCAAAGACAACACCGACTCTGGCCAATTCCTTGGCATTCAGAAAGCAGGTGCCGCCGGGCTTGATGATACATCAATCCCGCGAGATATTGCGGCGAAGTATTCTCGCCGAATGGATCTTCTGACGAAGGCCTTGCAGCGACTCGGCTTCCGTGCGCAAAAGCCATCAGCTGGATTCTTCCTCTACATGCCAGCACCTAAATCGGCGAAGAGTCCATCCGGCCAGGTTAACTTCGATTCGGGCGAAGCTTTTTCGCAGTGGATGATTACCG
>DNHH01000108.1:4945-5202 GCA_003485955.1 Opitutia bacterium | reverse complement strand
GCTTTTTCGCAGTGGATGATTACCGAGCACCTTATTTCGACCGTGCCTTGGGATGATTGTGGCGCTTTCGTGCGTTTCTCGGTGACCTTTGTCTCAGAGGCAGGCCAGGCAGGCGAAGCAGCGATTGTAGCTGAGGTTGAACGCCGTCTTTCGGCTTGGAAATTCGAGTTTTGAGGGGTTCTTTTCCGCAACCTTGACACCGATGCTTAAAGTCGGTCTGCTTTCGGTTCTTCGGCCGGATAGCTCAGTTGGTAGAG
>DNHH01000108.1:4569-4720 GCA_003485955.1 Opitutia bacterium | reverse complement strand
TGGTTCGATTCCGACTCCGGCCACCTTTTTCGACGCCCGCTTCAGTTTTTGAGGCGGGCGTCGCTTTTGAGACTAAAGTCATACGATTGCCCCTTCCTGCTCGCACGTATCCTTTAGTCTTTAGTCCTTAGCCTTTACTCTATTCTCTACC
>DNHH01000108.1:2837-4352 GCA_003485955.1 Opitutia bacterium | reverse complement strand
CATGGTTATTGCCCGAACTGTTGCCGAGCTTCGCTTAGCGGTAGTTGCCGCTCGCAAGGCGGGGAAGACGATTGGGTTCGTCCCTACTATGGGGTGTTTGCATGTGGGTCACCTCGCCTTAGTTGATCTTGCACGTCGTGAGGCAACCTGCTGCGTGGTCTCTATCTTTGTGAATCCAAGTCAGTTTGGCCCCAAAGAAGACTTTTCAAAATATCCAAGACCATTTGAAGAGGACTGCCGTCTCTGTGAGGCGCGTGGCGTTGATATCATTTTTGCACCTGGGGTAGATTTTTACCCAGCCGAACATTCAACATGGGTTAGTGAAGAAGCAGTATCTCAAGGTCTCTGTGGCGAGTGTCGTCCGGGGCATTTTCGGGGCGTAGCCACAGTCGTTCTCAAGCTTTTCAATAGCTGTCTGCCCGATGTCGCCATCTTTGGTCGTAAAGATTTCCAGCAACTCGCTGTGATACGTCGGATGGTTCGCGATTTAGATGTGCCCGTCCGTATTGTCGCTGCGCCCACCGAGCGCGAAGCAGATGGTTTAGCGATAAGTTCGCGCAACCGTTACCTTTCGCCAGAACATCGCGCTCGCGCACGGGTTATTTCGGAAGTTTTGCGTCGCGCACAGGCGCTGGTTGTTGCCGGTGAATGTCATGCGGCCACTTTGTTATCCGCCGCTTCTCGCCAGCTTTCAGACGAACCAGCTTTTCGCCTCCAATATATTGCAATTATCGACGCTCAGACACTGAGGCCAGTACAGAAGGTAACGCATGGGTCCAGTGTTATGGCTGTCGCAGGCTTCCTCGGGGAAACGCGATTGATTGATAACGTGGACCTGTAAACTTTAGTGCAGCGCGCTGAACTGGCTTTTACTTTTTAGACTACTTAGGGCGCGCCAGCGATTTTCCAGAATTGAAACTGTGCAGCATGCGCTGAAGTAGCTTTCCTCGATTGTATTCTTTATTCTGCGTCCAGGCAGACGCGGCCTTAATCAGGTCGCTTTCTGGGAACGTATAATGTGCGAGAAGTGGTCTAAACCACTCAGAGCTAAATTCATTCGCAATCATAATTATCGAAACATCGGCGGGGATGCTCAGTCCTTTGGATGTTAGGTAAGAAGTTCCTGTGACGCACGTGTTCCAGTCTAGGAAAATAATCGCCGTGGGTGCTTCAGGTTGCTCCCACGCACGCTCCATGGCTCGCCAAACTGTATCAGGGTTATGAGTGGTGCTCGTTGGCATTTGCACCATTTGGTTGAAGTTAATATCATGTTCGCTAAGCGTTGAACTGTAAGTTTCTCGCATTTTTGCTACGAGCGCTGGGTGACGACTGCCAAGTGGAATGAGGAAATTGCGGTGACCGAGCTGCAGTAGTTTTTTGATGGCATCTTTCACGATGCTACAGATGTCTACCGCAATGATAGGTATAGGTAGATCGCCTGCGTTGCCCCCTAAAAAGCATACTGGGAGTCCCGTGGACAGGGCCCATTTTCCGATGACTTCTCGGCCGAATACG
>DNHH01000108.1:2407-2621 GCA_003485955.1 Opitutia bacterium | reverse complement strand
CGGCTGACGCTATTTCCCGTAAGAAGCTCATCCCAATTTTTTCGGGGGCTTTTTGCCTCGAAGAAATCGACTTCGCCAAAGTGAATTAACCACCCACGACGATTCATCTCGCGACAGAAGCCTTGGATGACATTTGCCGTAACTTTATTGAGGGATGAAACTCCGCCGAGCGGAGTTATGATTAAGAGACGTTTCGCACTCTCAGTATTTGATT
>DNHH01000108.1:1702-2202 GCA_003485955.1 Opitutia bacterium | reverse complement strand
CTGGCTTTTTTGAATACGAAAACGTTTACGCCCACCTTGGCTTGAGAGGATGCCTTTTGAAACTAGTCGATCAATCGCTGCTGAAAGCGTTGGGACACTTACTTGGAGTTCTTTGGCTAATGAGCGAAGGCCAGGCAGCGTCTGTGGCCATTTCCCCATGGTTATTTCCTTTAAAAGCGCAGCTTCGACTTGGTCAATTAAGCTCTGCTTTTCTAGGGGCATAGAGAGTGTATACAGCGCTGTCTGTATAGATTAAAGTGACAAACGCTGACCAAGTCTGTTGAGCAGACGGCACCCCTTTGGGATTTCGCGCTTAGTCCCTATTTACGACCCACAGTTCTGTGGGAGGACAAAGCCATTGCTTGTGGGAGCCTATGTGCGCTGTCGCGCGATTAGGCTAAAACCTCTTTGACGACTCTGGCGGGCTCAACCCCGGTTAGACGTTGATCGAGTCCTTGATAGCGGAAGTGGAATTTTTGGTGATCGAGGCCAATCTGGTT
>DNHH01000108.1:1007-1440 GCA_003485955.1 Opitutia bacterium | reverse complement strand
ACGTAGCCGGGCTTCACGCCGCCGCCGGCCATCCAGAGTGTGAAGCAGCGAGGGTGGTGATCGCGTCCGTAATTGGTAGCTGTAAGGCCGCCTTGGCAGTAGGCCGTACGACCAAACTCTCCACCCCAAACAACCAAGGTGTCTTCAAGCATGCCGCGCTGTTTGAGATCCTGAATCAAGCCCCAGCATGCTTGGTCGATATCTTTGCATTGTGAGGCAAGGTCGCGAGGCAGGTCGCCATGCGTATCCCAGCCGCGATGGAAGATTTGCACAAAGCGGACGCCGCGTTCAGCTAGACGGCGGGCGAGCAGGGCGCAGTTTGCAAATGTACCGTCTTTTAACGCATCGGGTCCGTAAAGGTCTGTCGAAGTTTTTGGTTCGTTTTTCAGCTCAGAAAGTTCGGGTACAGAGGCCTGCATGCGGAAGGCCATCT
>DNHH01000108.1:0-775 GCA_003485955.1 Opitutia bacterium | reverse complement strand
CCCACCGCTTCATACGAAAGCCGGTTCATGTCATTAAGACCGTCGAGCATCTTGCGACGAAGGTCGCGATCAATACCTGGTGCGTCGCGTAAAAAGAGTACAGGGTCGCCTTTGGTGCGCAGGGTTACGCCTGCGTGCTGACCAGGTAAAAAGCCTGCGCCCCAAAGGCGTGAAGAAATCGCTTGGACGTTTGAGTAGGGAGAAGAGTGCTGCGCGTGTAACACGACGAACGCCGGGAGATCTTTATTGAGCGAGCCGAGACCATAGGACATCCAAGAACCAATCGACGCCTTTCCTGACTGCATGGTGCCTGTGTAAATTAGCTGATTCGCAGGTTCATGGTTAATGGCTTCGGTGTGCATTGACTTAATGACGCACAGTTCATCGACCATCTTAGATGTCCATGGCAGCAACTCACTCACCCATGTCCCTGACTTTCCATGTTGCGCAAATTTAAAGATCGACGGTGCTGCGGGGAACTTAGCCTGGCCCGAAGTCATGCCTGTTAGTCGTTGCCCGCTTTTGCGCAGGAAGTCTCCCAGGTCTTCATTGAATCGAGGAGTAAGGCTTGGCTTGTAATCGAATAGGTCGAGTTGCGAAGGAGCCCCAATCATCGATAGATAAATGATGCGCTTCGCTTTAGGGGCGAGGGCTTTGGCAGCCTGCTCGGCCGCGAGTGCAGCTTGCTCTCCGCCCATGACGTTTTCACTTAAGAGCGAACCAAGTGCGGCAACCCCGAGGCCCATGCCCGCACGGCGGAAAAAGTGCCGACGGC
>DNHH01000058.1:8480-8972 GCA_003485955.1 Opitutia bacterium | reverse complement strand
TGGAATTGTCCGAGCGAAACCACACCGAGGGTGTCATTCGGTAAATCATACAATGTATAGACGTGATTCGCTGAAGCATTCGTTGCTGAGAAGAAAGGCGTTGCGCGACGACGGCCTGAAAAATCGAACGGTGCGTACTGATTATCGGTATAGATAATTGGGTCGCGATCATTCGTCCAAATACCAAAGGAGCGATCATGGCTGCCACGACGCCAAACACAGAGATCCCATGGCGAGCGCACAAAGCGAGGCGCCCGGATATTATTCTGAACAAAAAGATTATACTGCCGATTATTCCCCCAGCCAATCACTGTAAAGGGGCCTCCAATTCCTGTAACGACACTTCCTGTCAACGGATTGGCTGAAGGACTGGATGCGGCAGCAGGCAGTGACCCTACCGTACCAGGCTCATCGTGCCACATCAGGCGATAGTTAATGGATTGATAACGACTCGGCGCGAGTACTGGGCCGGGCGAAGCACCCCGAATGTCG
>DNHH01000058.1:0-8294 GCA_003485955.1 Opitutia bacterium | reverse complement strand
GCGAAGCACCCCGAATGTCGGTATAAGCAACAGCTGTTTCACCAGCGCTAATCCAGCGACCCATGTTGCCGCGTTGATAGCCATCGCTGTCCATCATTTGGTAAGCCTGAGTGCCGGTTCCATCTAACAAGTAAGACTGGCCAGTCATGTTTTGGTACGGGTATCCAGGCGTCATCACGTTATACTGCAGCGAGAAGTCGTAGCCTCCACCAGGGCCCGTCGCAAACTGGTAGGTTGCATTCACGCCGCCAGAAATTTTGGCGTAGGTTGCAAAATCTGTCGGATCACCCGGAACACCCGTAGAGGGAATAATTGTGAGTGCTGCTTTGAAATAAGGCGTTGGGTTTGCCGCAGAGACCAGCGGCGCGGCTGCTAAAACCTGCGAGCCACCCGAAGAATAGGGTCGCGTCACAGACGTACTCATCGTGCCAGTATTCGTCGTCGGCGCACTAAACACCAAAGCCTCGCCCGGCTTGAAGTCGGTAGCAGGGACAACAAAGGCCATAGCGCTTAAGCCCGGATTCCATTGTGTTGCGTTATTATCTGCCCGATCGAACGGCGTACTCGCATTATTACCGTAACGCATGACTAGTGTGCCACTACCCCCAGCAGAAGTAGTATACGTCACTCGCGAACGCACCACAAAGCGATTCCCAACATCAACCACGTAAGCCTGCGATGCGATGGGGACGTTCCAGGGGTTCCACAGGACGATGCGTGGATAAACCAACATGTATGCCTGCACGCCAGTTCCGCCGAGCGTCGAATCATATGCAGGGCGGAAATAAACATTCATCTGCGAGAGCACTGGATGGACAGGCGTCTTGTATTGGTTCTTCACCTGAGCGACCATGTAGTTCTGATCGTTACTTGTGGTATAAGCAGCCGCGGCAGTTGCGGATGTACGCAAGACAGGTAACGAAGTCGTTACACCAGTCGTAGACCACGCAGCTTTCTGCATTAACCAGTGGCGCATTAAACCATACTTAGGACTGGTGCCCGCAAAGACGCTTAGTGGCGCGGTTGCTTGATATGGAAGCCAAGGAAGGTTGCCCAGGATGTCGGTGGTGTCAGAAACACCCGGAAGCGCGACGGGGCGAGACGGATCATTGGTGGTTGGATTTAATGTTTTCCAAGCAGCGTCTGCGATTGTCGCTGAGCCAATGGCGGTAGGGGTGCCGCCTCCGAGATTTAAGTAAGCCGTCAAGTCGCGCTTCAACCCACCGCGTTGCGTGTCGGTGTGTAAACCAAGCGACGTAAAACTAAGGTCGTGGAAGAACGGACTTAAATCTGTCGCGCTCGCCAAAGCAGTCTTCAACTGCGCGAAGCTAGTAGCGTTCGCGATATTGGTCGCGCTAGCGGTGTCCCATGCCGAAAAAGGCGATAGCCCTGCGTTGTCCTTCACCAAGGTGAAATTATTTCGCAGCGAAGTCATCAATCGGTAGTAACCTCCTGCAGCGACATTAGAATCGTCTGGCTGCACACCCGCATAAGGATCCCGCAGATTGATGCGTGCCTTGACGCCTTCGTCGCCCACCCACCACGCGTAATACCCAGTAACAACGGAGGAACCCGCACTGAAGGACGCACCGCTCGGGCCAGGCATGACGACTGGCGGAAGTTCAATACGACCGGTCGCCGTGGCAGGTGGACCCGCAGATGAAGCGAGCGAAGCACCTTCATTAGCGCCAATTGTGCCCAGTGACCCTGAACCTACGAGCGGAACGCGACCAGCGAGAGCAAGCGTCCATGCAGTGCGTGGCCCGGTATAGGTTGTAGCCGTTAAAGGAAGACCCTCGTTACCGCTCACCAGCCATCCTAAAAAACGGCTGTCAGCCGAGGTGCGCTCGCGATCTGTCGACCAATCATAAGTTTTGCCGTCAAGATTCACACCGGGCGCAACACCCGTAGCGCCGTCTTCTGAAACGCGCGTATCATAAAGGTAACCATTCGCTGAGCGCTCCAACGGCGCGAGCACGCGCTTTCGACTGTCAGCTTTTGGACCTGCATGCCAGACACCCGTCATTCGGTCATAAGCAGGATTTGTTGGAGCGACACCCCATGTTGTGTTTGCAGGATCGATGATTCCACCCGTCGCGGTGACACGCTGGTCAGGCCCGGCGAGCAACTGAAGTTGCGCCAAAGCGAGACGCCCTGACATCAGCGCATTGTGACGTGCCATCGCACCCCGCATCGCCATGTCCGCGATGCGTGACTCTAAATTCAGGAACCCGGCCGTCGTTAAAACCACCAAGACCAAAAGCGCCATGATGGTTAGGCTCAAAACAAGAGCAAAACCACGACGGTCACGGACAACAGAAGGGAGAGACGTCATCAAGGGGATGCCGTAAAGGAGGTGTTAAATTATCGCCTATCATTGCCCTCAGTCAACCGTAGGGTGTTTTGCCCAATAAAAATAAGCAGCTTACCCCTTAGCGCCCTGCTCTAGCCTGCATCCGAACCCTAGCGCCAGCCTGGGCTGCTGCATCGACCGCCGCGATGGTTGCCCCTGTGCGCACGCGTTCGTCGGCGACCACCACAACCTCAGGATCTTTCCGACCGGCGAGCGCTTTTTTAATTTCTTCGGTCAACGCATTCTGAGCAACCAACCGTGCATCGATATAGAATTTTCCTTCAGCATCAACCGCCACGACGATAGCTTGTGCAAGACTTGCGGACGCAGAACTCTCCGCTGCTGGCGGAACGATATTGAGCGCACGTGTATCGCCAAAACTCATCGTGAGGAGCAAAAAGAACACTAACACAACCATCACGTCGATTAAAGGGACGACGTTGATTGTCGTCCGGCGGACACGTCGAACAATCAAACTCATGAACGGCGTGAAGATTCCAAAGCTTGAATCAGTAAATTAGCACGCGACGAAACAACTTCGACGCGACGTGCCAACCAATTCGCAGCGAGTTGTGCAGGGATGGCTATACCCAAACCAAGAATGGTGGTGCTCAACGCCAAACCAACTCCACGCGTGAGTGTACCAGGATCAGGCAAGCCTTGTTGCGGGAAAAGTCCCGCCAGGCCTGTGACCGTACCAAGCAAGCCTAACAAAGGCGCTAAACCGACAACCGTATCCAAAAGGAAAAGCCCTCGTTGTAATCCGATCAATTCTGCTTCCGCAAATGCGACGAGCGATTCGCCGTGCATACCTGAGCTCTTTGCAGAAATTATTTTGCCAGCCAAAGAGCGGGGTGACGCAGCTGGAACTACTCCCCGAGTAACCGCGTCCAAAACGGACGCTGGTACCGTCCGGGAAGGAGCAAGTGCGAGGGCACGCTCGACGACGATGTAAGCTGCACCGATTGAACAAGTAGCCAGCGGCCAAATGAAGATGCCGGCGGCTTCAAGTAAAGATGGAGTTGAGGCCATACCTTAAGTCATCCTTTTTAGGCATAAACCGCAAGTCACAAGCCTTGTAGCACCGTTATAAGGGTTTACCGCAGGCAGAATTTAAATTATGTTTTTTGACGTTTCATGAAGTCCCCGCGGAGAGGTTTTTCGCTCGTCTTGAGCCTCACCATTATGGCCCTTCTGGTCCTCGTGGTTTTGAGCGTGGCTGGTTTCCTGAATATCGAGTCACGCATCGCCATCGTGCGCATGGATATGGCCAAAGCACAGTTAAACGCAGTGGCTTCGGGGCGGATGGCTCTCGGACAACTTCAAATGCTAGCTGGGGCTGACCAGCGCGTCACCGCCAAGGCTGATCTCTTTGAAGCAGGGGTTTATAATGCCACTACCCTGCCCTATGGCACAGGCGCCACCAACAGTACCTATATTCAACTAACCGCAGGCGCACCGACGGTGCCGTATTACAAACGCAATTGGACAGGTGTGTGGTGCACGGGCGGCGCCGATTCAACTAAATCGCGCGATTGGGATCCGCGAACGCCCGATGAAAAAGTTTTCTTGGGCTGGCTGGTGTCGCCCTTGGCAGTGAAAGTAGCGGATGCGACGCTTGCGGATGAAACGAAGTTTCCGTTTGTCGTACCTGATCGGACTCTCGCTGGCTCCGCCGACACAAGCGCCACACGTAAAGGCAGAGGTCTCATTAACGGCACAGGCCCCGCTTCGCTCGCCGTATCGACCGCCCCTGCAGGACGCCTCATTCCTTTACTTGATCTGGGTTCGCTGAAATACACAGGCCGCCCAACCTACACCGCAAGTGTTGCCGGGAGCACGCCCACAACAGATCCGGATAAAGTCGAACTGCCCGCGATGCCACTTCCAGGTGTAGTCGCTGGAACGTTCATTGGAAATTATGCGTGGTGGGTGGGTGACGAAGGCGTGAAAGCAAAAATTAATTTACCTGACGCACTCGCACTCACTGGTACAGCTAAAGAATTCACCGCGGCGACAACCTGGGACAAAAAATTCAGAACTCAAGCAGGGCGTAACACAGTCGAACTCATGGGCACGGGTGTTGTCGCCTCGCGCCCGTTTAACGGATTCGCAACGTGGTGGGATGCAGATGTCACTGCAACAAATACATCTGGAATAGGGCCACTACTGTCGCGAGTGACCAACCGCGCAATGTTACGTAATTGGGCTTACAATAAAGGCGGTTCGGCTGCAGCAGATACGGCAATGGCAGACGCCCTGGGACGTCACTACCACGATGTTGCCGTAGATTCGTTTGGTGTCTTTTCGGACACTTTAAACGGCGGCTTGCGTCGCGATCTGTCCATTGCTTTCGAACTTCCGTTTACAGACTACACAGCACTCACTGAATTCAGCGATAGCCCTGGTGAGAACGGTGACATTAATGGAAAGAACACCACCTGGAGCTCTGGGTTTAACATGGCTGCGACAATGGGCATCAATGCAACCAACACCCCGAGCACCTTGGAGTGGATGAATCCAGAACGTAAGCTTGGCTTCGTTTACGAACTGCCGATTCCCTCAGCGCTGTGGTCCAGTCGATCACAAGCACAAAGCAACCCGAGCTTAAATGGCAGTCCCGCTATTATGCGTGGGCCAACTTGGGACCTTCTCCGCAATTTCTACCGACTCTATAAACGCGAGCATGAATCAGTTTCGTCCGCTCAGCGACGCGGACAACCCGCACCTACGAACGATGCTTGGATTGCACGTGGTTCTGAGCCGTTTAGCTATGCCATCGGCGATAGCACAAGTTTAGTTACGAACTATAAAGGACATCCAGGATACTATGCATTCCGCGCGAATCCAGCGATGATGACGCGCAAAAATGCGGCAGGCGGAGGACCCTATTACCCCGAAAGTTACTTTATCGCCTTACCTAATCTCGGCGCCCATGCGAATTATGGTGCCGGATGGGGTCCAATTTCTGCACACACTGCAATGAAGTTGGCACCAAATGTGGTGCGGACTGCCTTCATCTTTAATGTGCTCTGGCTGGGTACCAGCGCGGCTGATGCCAAACTCGGCATTACAATGGATCCGCGGGTCACGATTCACAATCCGTACAACGTACCGCTCGAGCTCAATGGCATGGGGCTCACGCTCGGCAAGTGGTACTCGATGAACTTCAACTTTCAGCGTTCGGACACGGGCGCACAGATTGGGTGGATGGAATTTCAGCCGACCTTCTACTACGGCCGCGGCCTAACCTTCCGCATCCTCAACAACGGCGGCACACTCGCGAACCCTACAAGCGCATCGGGTAGCACTACCATTGGCCCTAACGGGAGCATTCGCCTAGAGCCTGGCGAAGTGCGTACATTCTGCGCCTCACCACTGACTACCGCACAGACGGGCGAAGTCGTCTACGCAGATGCCACCGGTACTGGCGAGATGAAGAATATCCCTGGAGTTTTTAACTATGGCAGCACTGGACAAAGCTTGGTGTATCGTTTCCCGAGCCCACCAGACCCTTCGACTTTCGGTGGCTCGCGCGCCATCCGCGTCACTGCTGGATTCGGCTACCTCGCTAATAATCCCACGGCGAACACCACCGGCTCGTTTCTTTGGGAAACAGGTCAACTCGATTTCCACCTCGCACATAACCAAATGGATAATGGCACGGTCGTCCAATCCGCAGCGCGGACGTGGTATGGCATTAACAACAATCCTGAAGGTGACATGGGCGACGAGCACCTCATCCACCGCATTCAGTTTCTTTCGCGATCACTACCAACAACGGTCGTGGCTAGCACCGACATCGCACCGAATGCGCCCAGTCCAGTCCCGTTTGCGATGGTCGACATCAAAGCTCGCGGCTGGGACGATTCTGGGACCGCACGTCAGCGCCCAGACACCAGCTCACCCCTTTTTGTTAATCACCGTGCTCAACTCCTAGATTACCGTCTTCAGGACGGCGACGCCAATGGACCCGCTGGCTGGAGTGTCGATTTCCTAAAACCCGACGCCCTCATCAGTCAGTTCGAAATGACCGGCGTGCGCAACAACAGCTACTGGGGCAAATCCACGACTAGTTCGGGTGGTGGACAAACAAGCGTTGTACTTTACCAGGTACCCACGCGCCCACTGCTCTCGCTCGCAGGACTTGGCAGCATCGACTATACCCACATCGACCTGCAAGCAGGATTAACCGTCGGCAATAGCTACTGTGCGCCAGGCCTCTCTGATCCCGCCAAACTTATCGACTGGCCAATCAACTCAACGGGAACCGTTAACGGTACCACCGCTGGACTCACTGCAGGCTGGGGCTATGTGCGCCAGCCGCGCTACGACGCTACCTGGGCATCCAACCACGCACTCTACGATCGTTACTTTTTCTCTGGTGCATATGCGAATGAGCCTTCGACTTATGTATCGGCTTCTGGCGGACCTATTCCTAAAGTGGATGCTGCACAACCAACCTTATTGAGTGATGTCTTCACGACGCTTCAAGCTGGTGGAAATCCTTTAAGCAATAAGCGCATTTTCTGGCTCATCCGTGCAGCCAACACTTTAGCGGACTTTAAAAATCCCGCAAAGACCGCCAAGGCCATGCTTCATGATGGCACTTTCAACATTAACTCTACTTCCAAAGAAGCATGGAAGGCTGTACTCGCTGGACTGCGACATCAGCAACTCCCCGGAGCCACCAAAGCGGCGACAGGCCTAAGCCCTCTCTCGCGCTTTGATAAAGTCATTGCGGATCACGATGCGACTAACACGGCTACTCGCTTCCGCGCACTCACGGATACAGAAATTGATATGCTGGCTGAGCAAATTGTCATCCAAGTTCGTTTACGCGGACCCTTCATGAGTCTTTCGGACTTTGTGAATCGTCGCCTCGTAGCGGATGTCACAGCAAATAAAGATATGGGCCTGAAAGGCCCACTCCAGGCAGCTATCGACGCTTCGGGCATCAATAACGCCGCGCCCTACAACGCGACCTTCGCAACGAACACCTCACGTCACCCAATGGGTAAAGCCCTTTCCGCCGCAAGCACGGAGGGTTCAGCCCAAAGCGCTCTCGGCGCACCCGGGCTTCTGTTACAGTCGGATATTCTCAATGCAATGGGCTCAAGTCTTTCAGCACGATCCGACACGTTTGTCATCCGGGCCTACGGTGAATCTGTCGATGGCCTGGGCCGTCCAAGCGCCGGCGCATGGCTCGAGCTGACCGTCCAACGCATGCCTGAGATGATTGTCCCCGATGACACCGAGCCAAACATAACCCCAACTACTTATCGGGCACTCACAGCAAACACCGACACAACGAACAGTATCTTTATGGATAAGTTTTCCCCAAACACATCCATCAAGAAACCCAATCGCTTCTTGGGTCGTCGATTCAAGATTGTTGCCACGCGCTGGCTCGGACCCAACGAAGTCTAATCTCTAAAGATGCGTACAGTTTTCTTTTTATTTCCATTGATAGCTTTTACCCAAGAAGCTGAGCGCACGTGCACCCTCAAATTGGCTTGGTGGGATGCGCCGGCAACGATCCCTGGCCCTACACTCGCACTGGCCTCAGACGGAGCCGAACCTAAACCCTTCTCGCCACAGGTGATGAACTTCACGACCACAGCTCGGAATCGTGGCGATGTCGCAAACTTAGTCGTCAAAGAAATCTCCAAAGATCCAAAAGCAGGAAAAGACACTATTACTTGGAATCCTTTCGCCAGCGTCAATTTGCCTAAAGGCGATGATACTCTCGGGGTTATTCTGCTTACCGATACGGCTGGTAAAAAAGGTGCGGGGCGCGCGTTCTCGATCGACCCAACCAAATTCCCGATGGGGAGCGTTCGGCTGGTCAATCTCACGAACCATCAACTCCTGCTCGGCATGGACGGTCGCACTGTTTTAGCCACAGCTGGGAATACCGTTACACACCCGAGAATTTTTC
>DNHH01000073.1 GCA_003485955.1 Opitutia bacterium | reverse complement strand
TGGGGCGTCGAAAGCCGTTCGTTGGACGGATTGCATATATTGTGTTTTCGGACGGACGCACATGCGCTCACGAAGGATGTAGCCGACTTTAATTTAAAAGACGCCATCTTCTACGACTTGGAGTTTGCGGAAAATGTAGACGTGCTCAGCTCAGCGTTCACCCCGAAGCTAGGAAAAAACAGCAAAGCGACCTCCGAGGATGTCAGCATTTATGATATTCAACCACAGCTTTGGCTGCGCGAATCAGGCAAGCAGCGCTCCGTTGTCTTTGCCCAAAGCAGTGCGAACGCACTCAATCACTTAAGCTTCCGCGCCTTACTTAAGCGTGCGGTGGCATGGGTCGCGCACCAAAAAGACGTCGACAGCCTTTGCCTTAAGCCCGAGCTTGCGGATTTACGTTATCCCGCTGGCGGACCGCGTCGGGCAGACCAGACGGTTGCGGCTATTAAACTTCCTGCAGGCTTCAAAACTGCTGTGGTCGCGACAGAGCCTCTCGTGCATAAGCCGATTGCGATTCAGTGGGATGCAGCTGGACGCATGTGGATCGCGGAAACACCGGAGTACCCCAATGGCCGTCGACCCCTCGTCGCCGAATCGTGGAAGGAAGGTGGAGTGCTTGTGCCTGGTGTTTATGATCGTCCCGCTCAAGACACCTTATCGATTCTCTATGATGATAATGGCGATGGCGTGATGGACCGGCGCGAGGTCTTTTTCGACGGGTTAGAACTTGTTACAGGATTTTGTCTCTACCGCGATGGCGCGATTGTCGTCTCCCAGGGCGGCATTAGTTGGCTGCGTGATACCAACGGCGACGGCAAGGCCGACGTACGCGAAGAAATTTTTGAAGGCTTCACGCCCACGGATACGCACTTTGTCACCAACCACCTTATCCAAGCCCCCGATGGTTGGATTTACGCAAGCACCGGTAGCGGCACTGTTGCGCGCCAGCCGAAGACACGCAAAGAAATCGGGCGCGTTTCGCCAGGAATCTTTCGTTTCCGCGCAGATGGCTCAGCCATTGAGCAAATCGCTTCACAAGGCGGTAACTCGTTTGGCGCGGAAATAACGACCGACATGGAAGTGTTCCATAGTAAGGCCACGACCGGAAATCCTGTACAACATGCAGTTGTTCCTGAAGCAACCCTGGCGCGGAGTGCGGGCAACTCGACACAAGCTTTTCATGCCGTCAATCCTGGTCGAAAGGTTGTGCGTGCTGACCGGCCGACGCGCGCGCCATTTGTGCAAGTCGATCTTGTGGGACTTTTTACAGCAGCTTGCTCAACCTTGGTCTGCGAAGAATCTAACTGGCCAGCCGAGTACCAGCGGAATGTATTTCTGACGGAGCCAATCTTGGATGTCATCCAGCGTGAGTTATTAGTGCCCGAAGGCCCAACCTACCGCGGAAATCCAGGTCCTCAAGGTGGCGCTTGGCTGCGCTCGGAAGACGAATGGTTTATGCCCATTACCTTAGCCTTTGCTCCCGATGGCTCCATGGTGGTGCTCGATTTCTACTCTCCCGTGGTGTTGCATAATGACACCCGTGGTCCACTCCACAGTCGCTCGAATGCAGCCGTTCGTCCTGACCGCGAAAACCACTATGGCCGGATTTATCGCATCACGCCGCCGAATAACACGCCCTTTAAGGTTCCTAATCTAACTCAAGCAAGTGCGGGAGATCTTTTGGCGGCCTTTAATCACCCAAGTCGCACGGTCCGGGCCAATGCTCAACGCCTACTTCATGAGAAGCATACGAAGCTCGATGAAACGAGTCTCGCCGCGCTCAGAAAAATAGCGAACGAGCCGGCAGAGGCCCCTGCGATCTTAGCGCTTTGGTCACTCGCCCGGCTCGGCGAAATCAAAGACAGCGATTTAAGTTTAAGCGCCAGCCGCAGCGCAGGCCTGCGCCGCAATGTATTCCTGATTGCAGAGTCACTCCGTCGAACACTCCCCTTTGATGTCATCCGACAAGGTATTCAAGATTCAGACGAAAGGATACAACTCGCCGCATTGCGTGCTTTAGGTGCAGCACCCATGAGTCCAGAGAGCGCCGCATTACTTTTAGAAATTCAACCCAAGCTCAAGAATGCGTGGGCAACGGCCGCGGCCAGCGCCGCCGGATCGGAGCAACCCGGAGTCATGTTCCTCGGTTTGTTAACCACGAACAGCACCGATGCAGAGAGCCTGAATTTCGCCCAACGATTAACCGCTAGCCTGTCCACAAAAGATGAAGTAATACTCGCGAGCCTTTTGGGTCGACTGGCGAGCAAAGATGTGGCGCCGAAGTTAGCCGAAACTATTTTAAAGTCCCTCAGTCAGCTTCCGGCACCCGAACGACTGGATACGCGCCTCCTGGAGGCGCTGCTAACTTCCGCAGACTTCCAGCGCGCCGTGCAAGCTGCACCACTTGTTCGGCGATGGACAACGCCCGAACAATTAAAAGATGCTAAGCGCGCTCTCGCAACCCGGCTCGCTGCGGATACCATGCCCGTAGATGAAGTGCGCGCGGCCGCGTTGGCTGCCATGGTAGGTCTCGATGAGGTCACGGATAGGAGACTTACAGATGTACTCACTCAGCAGGCAGAGGAAAAAACAGGCATGGCAGCACTAGCGGTGCTTAAAGTGGCTGGCGATGAGGCGACAACCATAAGGCTCATTGGTCTGCTTTCGAATATGTCTGGGGGGCGACGCGACGCGGCGATGGAGATACTGCTGAGTCGTTCCAGCTCAGCTCAACAACTTCTCGCCGCTCTCAGCTCACGAAAAGTTTCGACGCTGCAACTCTCGCCGTATCAGCGTTCGCGGTTAACTGGACACCCTGATGCCGCAGTTGCGCGTGAGGCTGTCTTGGTGTTCAAGAAACTCGAAGGGTCTTCGTCTCCTGGTAAAGATGAACTGATTGCCCGCTTCCTTCCTCAAATGAGCGGCGCTGCCGACGTCGAAGACGGCCGTACAATCTTTCGCCAGGCCTGCGCCCTCTGTCATCAACTCGAGAACGTCGGCAATGTGGTTGGACCTAACCTTAGTGGTATTGGCAGTCACGCTCCTGGTGAATTGCTTATTCATATTTTAGATCCTAACCGTACGGTCGACGATGAACACCGTGCTTGGTCCTTTGAAATGCGCTCGGGCACGCAGATGGTCGGGCTCATCGCAGCCGAGAATACCGCCGGGGTAAGCCTAAAACTGCCTGGGGGAGCCTTGATGCCATTGGCGGCTGCTGACATTGTGAAGCGCGAGCCGCGTGCCGCCTCGCTCATGCCAGAGGGCTATGAAGCACTTGGAGAAAAATCTCTCCGTAATCTTTTGGCGTATTTACGCGCATTGTCAGTGCCCGCAGCCTCGGGTACACAAGTTGGCCGTTACTTTTACGTCGACATTAGTCGTGTGGCGACCGCCGACAGTCGCGAAGGGATTTATATGGCACGCGACAAGGTAGCTGAAACCCTGCGCTTTAAGAAGTTTGGTGACGTCAAAGGCAACGGCATTCCTTTCCGCGTTATCGACCCAGCTGCATCGAGCGAACACCGCAACTTGATTGTGCTACGCGGGGGTCCGGGTGATGCCTACGCCAGAAGCTTTGTGCCGTCGGTTGATATCCCCGTTGGCATTGCTGCCTATCGCTTACACGTGCTCGGAGGAGTTGGTGGTTGGGCAAGCGTCGGTAATGGCAAAATGCCAGCGATGTCGGCCGATATTATCCATGTCGATGGCACCAAGCAGACAGTTACGTGGATGGCTGGCAAAGATTTTGCTGACTATATTAGTCCTAACTACGAAGCCAAAGGGTCGCGACGAGCGGACGGCTTGTTGGCATCTGGACAAGTCAGAACTCTGGCTGTCGACATCACTTCACGCGCTCCGATTCAAAGCATAACCCTACGTAGCCATGATAACACTGTGGTGCCAACGACAGCCGCTATAACCTTAGAGCTTGAACCACCGACGGCAGAACTCGCTCCACCTAAGGTCGCGTTTGCACCGAAGAAAACTGGGCAACTCCGGGTGCTACTTGCGGGATCAGGCGGCTCACATGACTTTGAGAAATTCTTTTTAGGCCAAGACGGCGATACGCTTCGTGCGACCAAGCGCATGGAAGTCATCGGCGTTGCCGATGCTGATGAAGCTGCCCGGCTCTTACCCGACACCGACGTCCTTGTTCTTTCCGCTAACCGCAAAGATTTCGGAGATGAATTATTCCAAAAAGCCCTCACCGCCTTTGCCGATAGCGGCAAGGGTGTTATCATTTTACATGCTGCGACTTGGTATAACTGGAAGAGTGTACCTGGGTACAACGAGCGTTTCGTCGGCGGGGGCACGAAGAGCCACGGTATCGGCGACGTTACCGTTAACCTTACGGGCAAAAACCACCCCGTTGTCACAGGCCTCAGCGGCAAATCATTCACCTTCCACGACGAGAGTTACCATATCGAATTAAAGCCAACATCAGGTGCGCTCATTCTCGCCGAGAACAGCCCAGACAAAGTAACCAAACGAACACACCCGAGCGTTTGGATTATGCCAGACGCCAAGGCGCGTATCGTTTGCATTTCGCTTGGACACGATGCGCCAGCACATAGTAGCCCTGATTACCAGCGCTTGTTAGTGAACGCAGTTGATTGGGCTGGCAGCCGCTAGACTTAACGTTCACGGCGCGGCGGGCGCGAATCCTTATTGCCAGACGCGCCGCCTTCTTTGCGCTGATAGGTTTCGGTGGTCTTGCCCGATTTACCGTTATCAAAATCGAATTTAATAGATGAGCCATTGATTGCGTAACGAACGCTTCGCGTTTCTCCACCAACAGTGTAACTGAGCTTCCACGCATTATCTCCATCAACTGCGAAGCCTGTAATCGTAGCACCACGGAGTGGAGCGGTTGCTTCACGCACGGGTTGCGCGCGCGGTTGCGGATCTACCTGACCATCTACTTCTGTAATGACGCCGTGGAAGGCAGAAAAAACATAAGGCGACTTACCTGTGCCATGATAATGGTAACCATACTTTGCATCTTCGTGCCCACCGCAGTCATCTAATTTCCGCAAAGCGCTACCATCCGGTTCCGTGGTCCCGTAAATTGGATAACCGTCTAAAGCACAAGCAACCGGCACGCCTTTGCCCACAGTCGTTTGCAAGTGTAACGGTATAATGTGGTAGTGGTAGTCGTCGCCACGTCCACAATGGCCGCCCCATTTATCAAGTTCACCAATATCTTGGGAAATTTCTCCCCGATTATTTTGCGGATTAAAAATTGGAATGCCATTTGCAGCTAAAGCAACTGCCCCGCGCAAGAAATGGTTGCGGATTGGAATAGGGGAGGGTGCGACTTTGGGCTGGGCAGGAATCTGCCAGCCATTTGTACCTCTGTAAACTTGTGGTAGCGCGACTTGTTGCTGCCAGCTTGTGATGCCAATCATCATTGGGTGATCTGGGAGCCCATTAGACTCCACCCAAAGCCAATTGCCGTCTTGGTGAATCTTTACTTT
>DNHH01000006.1:5398-6776 GCA_003485955.1 Opitutia bacterium | reverse complement strand
GCAGCGGGATCGCCACCGGGCATGAGGGATGGACCGAAGCGGGCGCCTTCTTCGCCGCCAGAAACTCCTGAACCAATAAAGCGAAGACCTTTTGTCTTTAGGGCTTTTTCGCGACGGATGGTATCCGTCCAGAGTGCATTACCACCGTCGATGATGATGTCGCCGGGTTCAAAAACCTTTGCGAGCTCGTCGATAACCGCATCGGTTGAGCTACCAGCCTTAACAAGGATCACCGCTTTGCGGGGCCGCTTGAGGGAAGCTGCAAACTCGGCTACCGTCTTGGAGCCAGATAATTTCCCCGGGGTATTACGGTTGGCGGCGATAAATTCATCCGTCTTCGCCGTTGTACGGTTATAAACGGTAATGGCAAAGCCGTGGTCTGCGATATTGAGGGCGAGGTTCTGGCCCATCACGGCCAGGCCAATAAGGCCAATGTCGGAGTTCATGCTATAGGAGGGGATGCGGGGTGGGGTAGGGTGGCAAATGCAAAAAGCCAGAACCGCCTAGGGTCATACGCGCTTGCAAGGGGGGCAAGCACCCTCAAATCTTATCCCCCGGACGGCTCTTTCCGGCCGCAACGCGCACGCTCCCGACCATGACGCAGCCTATTACTTTCCGTAACCCTTCGCCCCTCTGGCAGAAAGACATGGAGCGCGATGCCTGTGGCGTCGGCTTTATTGCCAACCTTCGTGGCGAGAAGACCCATGCGGTCATTGATCGGGCCATGGAAGGCCTTCGTAATCTCGCACATCGTGGCGCTATTGATGCCGATGCCGTGACCGGCGACGGTGCCGGCCTGCTCACGCAAATCCCCTACGCACTCCTGCGTCGTCACCTTAAGGCCAAAGGAAAAATCGTCCCGAAAGACAAAGACCTTGCCGTCGCGATGCTCTTCTTGCCGCGCGACGAGTACCAACAATCCCACGCCAAAAAAATTCTCGAAGAAGCCGTCCACAGCGAAGGCCTCGTCCTAGTTGCTTGGCGCCAAGTCCCTGTCGAACCTGGTTGCCTTGGCAAAAAGGCCGAGCTGACGCGCCCTGATATCTGGCAAGCTATTGTCGCCTGCAAAGCTGACGCCGACTCCGTTATTTCTGAAGACGAGTTTGAACGCCGCTGTTTCTTAGCAACAAAAGTTTCTGAGCGTCGGGCTTCTGAAGCTAAACTTGAAGGTTTCTATATCTGCTCATTCTCTAGCCGTACTGTCACCTACAAAGGCCTCTTCAATGCCCCCCAGGTCCGAAAATTCTTCACGGACCTAAAAGATCCAGAATTCACGACAGCCTTCGCAATTTTCCATCAACGATTCGCAACCAATACGTTGCCCGACTGGACAAAAGCTCACCCTTTCCGTTGCATCGCACATAACGGCGAAATCAAC
>DNHH01000006.1:4996-5228 GCA_003485955.1 Opitutia bacterium | reverse complement strand
CATAACGGCGAAATCAACACGATCCGTGGTAACCGCAACTTTATGCGGGCCCGTGAGTTTTCGGATATCTCTGGAAAGTGGGCCGAGCGTTACAAGGATCTCCGGCCAATCATCCAGCCCGACATGTCGGACTCAGCGAGTTTCGACAATGCTTTCCAATTGCTGGTTGCTGACCTCCCGCCTGCGAAACGTAGCGGCATCGTCGCCGCCTCCATGATGATGCCAGTGGCTT
>DNHH01000006.1:0-4773 GCA_003485955.1 Opitutia bacterium | reverse complement strand
GCAACTTCTACCACTATCAATCACTCGTGATGGAGCCATGGGATGGACCTGCCGCGATTGTTTTCACTGACGGACGTTACCTTGGTGCATCGCTCGATCGTAATGGCCTTCGTCCGCTGCGTTATAAAGTTTATGCCGACGGAACCGTGATCGGAGCCTCTGAGGCTGGATTGATTGCGCCTTGGGGTTCGCCACTCGTCAAGGCAGGTCGCCTGGGCCCAGGCCGCATGATTGCCCTCGATCTCAATAACGGCACGTTCCTCGACGATGCTGACTGCAAACAAGTCCTTGCGGAACGCCGCGACTACGGAAGCTTCCTCGGTGAAGCCGTTCGCGACTTGCATACACTCGCTAAGTCTAAGGCGCGCGTGCCAACGCCCGTTGCGGATAGCGTTGCCCACCAAATTGCTTTCGGTGCAGACCTTGAAGAGCGCGATTTAATTCTATCGCCGATGGCCAACACGGCGATGGAAGCGCTCGGCTCCATGGGCGATGACACTCCGCTGGCCGCGCTCTCGCGCCGCCCGCGTCTCCTCTACAGTTATTTCAAGCAATTGTTTGCCCAGGTTACCAATCCGCCCATCGACCCGATTCGCGAATCGTTGGTGATGTCGCTCACAAATTATATCGGCGGCCAAATTGGCATCTACGAAACGCTACAAGATAAGCGCACCTTCCTACAGGTCGATACACCGGTCCTCTTACCGCATGAGTTCGAAGAGATTCCTGCACACTTTACAGACAAGCTCGTTCAGCTCGACGCCACCTTCCCTGTCAATGCAGGGCCGGCAAGTCTCGAACCCGCCTTGCGCGCGATTGCAGAAGTTGCCGTCAAGGCTGTGCGCGATCAAGGCGCCCGCGTCGTCGTTATCTCTGACCGTTCGGCGAATGCGAACCGCGCCGCGATGCCTATGTTGCTCGCCGTGGGCGCTGTCCATCAGGCGCTCGTGCGCGCTGGTCTACGTCTCCGCTGTGGCATTGTTGCTGAAACGGGCGAAGCTCGCGATGTTCACCAACTCGCTTGCTTGATTGGTTACGGCGCAACCGCTGTATACCCTTGGCTTGCTTACGAAATTCTTCGCGACCTGCACGCAGGCGGAAAACTTGATCCAAAAGTCGACCTCGCCAAAGCTTGCGAAAATTACCGCAAGGCTGCGGGCAAGGGATTACTCAAGATCATGTCGAAGATGGGTATCTCGACGTTGCTTTCTTATCAAGGCGCACAGGTCTTCGAGGCGCTCGGCGTGGGCGACAAGGTCGTCGACGATTGTTTCTCGGGTACGCCTTCGCCCATTGGTGGCGTGGGCTATGAAGATATAGCGGGCGAAACTTTACGCCGCCATGCCCGCGCTTGGCCAACAGCCGGTGGTGCGGAGCTCTCCAACGAAGGTTGGTACCTCGTCAATAAGAAGGGCGATGGTGAAGTCCACGGCTGGAGCCCCAAGGTCGTCGCCGGCATGGGTAAGTTCCTAAAGTCAGGTGGCGATGCCGCTGGCTGGGCTGACTGGAAGACTGCTTCCGAAGAACACGCCCCTGTCACCATTAAGGATCTCTTGCGCATCCGTTTTGCGAAAGAAGCCATCGCACTCGATCAAGTCGAGTCTGCGAAAGAAATCCGCCAGCGCTTTACGACTGCAGGCATGTCGCTCGGCGCAATTTCGCCCGAAGCTCACGAGTGTCTCGCTGTCGCGATGAACCGTATCGGCGGAAAATCCAATTCCGGCGAAGGCGGAGAAGATCCACGTCGTTTCCGCCCCCTCGAAAACGGCGACAATGCCAACTCTGCAATCAAGCAGGTAGCCTCGGGTCGCTTTGGTGTGACGGCTGAGTACCTTGCGTCGGCTAAAGAAATTGAAATCAAGATCGCCCAAGGCGCTAAGCCCGGCGAAGGCGGCCAGCTTCCTGGCCACAAGGTTTCACCACTGATTGCGACCCTACGTTATTCCGTTCCTGGCGTAACCCTAATTTCCCCTCCGCCGCACCACGATATTTACTCTATCGAAGACTTAGCACAGCTCATCTTCGACCTGAAGTGCGTGAATCCTCGCGCCAAGATATGCGTGAAGCTCGTCTCGTGCTCGGGCGTTGGTACCGTCGCCGCGGGCGTGGCTAAGGCCTACGCCGACGTCATCCTCATATCTGGTCACGAAGGTGGCACGGGCGCTTCGCCACTTTCCTCGGTTAAGAATGCAGGTTCGGCTTGGGAAATCGGCATCGCCGAGGCCCACCAAGTTCTGATGATGAACGACCTTCGTAGTCGCGTCACCCTCCGTACGGATGGCGGCATGAAGACGGGCCGCGACATCGTCATCGCTGCAATTCTCGGTGCCGAAGAATTTAATTTTGGTACAGCCGCGCTCATTGCCGCGGGCTGTGCGATGTTCCGGGTCTGTCACCTGAACACTTGTCCTGTAGGCGTAGCTACCCAGCGCGACGATCTTCGTGCGAAGTTCCGCGGCAAGCCTGAGAACGTCATTCACTTCTTCAATGCGGTTGCTGAGGACGTGCGCGTGATTCTGGCGAAACTTGGCAAGCGCTCGATCGATGAAATTGTCGGCCGCACGGAGCTCCTCGAATTCGTTCCTGATGCAGAGAATCCGAAGACAGCGAAACTTCGCTTAGACGGGTTATTGTTTAATCCCGATCCTATGGGAGACGCTTCGCGCATCCATACACGCGAACGCAACAACTCTCCCGGCCACGAACTTTGCCTCGACGATGTCATCCTACAGGATGCGCGCCACGTGCTCGTCCACAAGACGCAGCCTTTCAAGGCTACGTACAAAGTGCGCAACGTGCACCGCAATGTGGGCACACGTCTTGCGGGCGAGATTGCTTACATCCACGGCAACCGTGGGCTCCCGCCTGGCATTCTCGACTTAACTTTCGAAGGAAGCTCAGGTCAGTCCTTCGGCACCTTCTGTGTGCAAGGCATGACGCTGCGCCTCATCGGTGAGGCCAACGACTATGTCGGTAAAGGCATGAATTCCGGAGAAATTATTATTCGGCCGTCGGCTGATACGACCTTCGCGTGGCATGAGAATATCATCATGGGCAATACTTGCCTTTACGGTGCGACCGGCGGATCGCTCTTCGCTGCAGGCCGTGCAGGCGAGCGCTTCAGCGTGCGTAACTCTGGTGCGACTGCCGTCGTCGAAGGCGTCGGTGATCACGGTTGCGAGTATATGACCGCAGGCACGGTTGTTGTCTTGGGCCCTGTGGGACGAAACTTTGCGGCCGGCATGTCAGGTGGACTCGCTTTCGTTTGGGATCCCGAGCGCAAGCTTGATGATCTCTTTAATTCCGAAATGGTTAGCCTCGAGGCGATTAAGGAGGCGGAAGAATCTGCAGCGCTTAAGTCCTTAGTGGCACACCATGCAGAAGTTACCGGAAGCCCCCACGCCGCAGCCCTCGTGAAACGGTGGGAAAAAGCGGTTGGAGAATTCCGCCGTGTTACTCCGTTGCCGAGCGCTGGCGTTACCCCGCAAGTCTTCCGCTATCAGCCGGCGTCGATTGCCTAACGCTATCGGCTACGTTGCATGGCCCGGGTGACCGGGCTATTTTTATTTGAGCGCGCCTTCCCGCTTGCCCCTTATCGCCCTGGCTCTAGCCCCTATCACGTATGCACCGCGTTCATATTCGCACTTATGGATGTCAGATGAACGAGCGCGACTCCGAGGGCGTGGGTGCTTTGTTGCGCTCAAAAGGTTACGTACTCGTGGCGGACGAAGCTGAAGCCGATATTATTCTGATCAATACATGTTCAATCCGCGGTTTGGCTGAAGAGAAAGCTATCGGGAAAGCAGATCATCTTTTGCGTGCACGCCGCGAGGGCAAAGGTGCCAAGTTTATCGGCATCTTAGGTTGCATGGCACAAAATCGCGGAGCAGAACTTTTAGAACGCCTGCCCGATTTAGATTTAATCGTCGGCACACAACGCCTGCGGCATATCCCAGATTACCTCAGCCAACGACTCGCATCACCAACGCCCGCGGCATATGTCGACACAGCCCATGAAGAGGGATTTGAAGACGCACTGCCGGGAAGAGACGACGGACGGCAAGTGTCCGCCTTTGTGAGCATTCAACAAGGCTGTGACATGAAGTGTGCCTATTGTGTCGTCCCTAAAACGCGTGGTCCCGAGCGTTCTCGCGCCCCCGAATCCATTGTCGCCGAAGTGCGTGCGTTGGCTGAAAGCGGCACCCGCGAAGTCACGCTACTGGGGCAGATTGTAAATCAATATGGTCGCGGACGTTTCCGTACCGAAGGCGGCATCAGTCCATTTGTTCGTTTACTGCGTTCTATAGCCGAAGTCCCCGGTATTGAGCGGATTCGCTACACGGCCTGTCACCCGATTGGTTACCGTCCGGACTTGGTCGCAGCACACGCTGAGATTCCTCAGCTCTGTGCCCAGGTCCACTTACCTTTCCAAAGCGGATCCGATAAGATTTTGCGCGCAATGGGGCGGCCTTACCTTGCAGAACGGATTCGACGGTTAGCAGTAGCACTCCGAGGTGCTCGCCAAGGGATGACGCTTTCCACGGATGTTATTGTCGGCTTTCCCGGCGAGACTGATGCGGACTTTGCGTTAACGGAAGCGATGTTTAGCGAAATAGGTTTCGAACAAGCCTTTCTCTTTAAGTACTCCATGCGCCCAGGAACGCCTGCAGAACCTTTGGGCGATACTGTACTGGTTGACGTTAAAGAAGCGCGGCTTTTGCGCCTGCAAGAGCAACTGGCCATGCAGTCAACGACTGGAAACTTGCGACAAAT
>DNHH01000089.1:7658-9735 GCA_003485955.1 Opitutia bacterium | reverse complement strand
ATGTGACAAGAAGGATGACGACAAAGAAAAGCCAACCGTCTGTCCTAGCTGCCCTAGCCCAGAAAAGAAATAATTCGCCAGCGAGCGAATTTGCCAAGGGCGACTTCGGTCGCCTTTTTTATTTTCAGAGCAACAAGGTGTCGCGCACGAAACTTGGGAAATCTGTGTGAACGAGTATTCCGCTTTCTTGAGCATAGAGCTCGTCCCCTTCCCTAAACGGAGCGCCTGAACGAACCGCACAACTGCGAATACCTGCGTTCAACCCGGCCTGCCAATCTGTACGACGATCCCCGATCATCCAACAGGCACGTGGGTCGAGTTGATAGCGCGCGATACATTCTAAGATAAATTTCGGGCTCGGCTTACGGTATACGGAAGGCTGCTCTGGGTGTTCAGGGGCAACGCAGACATCGATAAAGCCAGGCTGGGGTAATTCGAGAAGTTCAAGCATCCGGGCGTGGCAGGCTTTATACTGATCCCAGGTAAAAATACCCCGCCCAATACCGCTCTGATTCGTCACAATAAACAGGAGGTAATCAGCCTTCATACAGGCATAAAGTGCCTCCTTAACCCCAGTAATCAGGCTAATTTGGTCGGGCTCGCAGGTATGGTGGCCGTCATGGACAAGGTTGCCGTCACGATCGAGAAAAAGGGCCTTCTTTGGAGTCATTATCTATCGGATAGCGGGGTGGTTAAGACAGCAAGCACGGGAAAGCGAACTTGACCGTGGGCGTGGCGGGGGTAGAACCGACCCTTAAACCGAGCGATACCATGGCCAATCCCAAACGTAAGCAATCCAAGCGCCGCAGCCGCCTTCGTCGCGGACAGAACCAATTCTACGCACCTAAGCTAGTCAAAGATGCCGAGTCAGGCGTACTGCGCCGTCCCCACCGCGTCGATCCTGTCACGGGCAAATACCGTGGTCGGCAAGTCTTGGACGCTGGCGCCTAATCTTTCGGGCCCTGTGCCCGCACCATGAGCGCACCTAAGGCAGGACATCGTATCGCCCTCGACTGCATGGGAGGGGATATGGGTCCTTCTGAAGCGGTTGCAGGTGCTGCGCTTGCAATCAAAGAAGGCTTCATTGGTCCTGACGATAAAATCATTCTCGTTGGGAATGAAGATATTTTGCGCGTGCTCACGCGCGAACATCGCATCAAAGCGAGTCCGCATATCGTCTATCGACACGCTGCAGGCATCATTCATTCCGACGATACGCCAATGGGCGCGTTGAAAACAAAAAAGGATGCCTCGATGCTTGTCGCCTTGGATATGCTCAAGGCCAATGAGTGCGATGTCGTCGTGTCGACCGGTAACACCAAGGTTCTTGTCGGTGCAGGCACGATTAAAGTAAGACCAATGGAAGGAGCTGAGCGCCCTGCACTCGCTGCCATCATGCCCCGTCGCGATGGGCATTTCGTTATGCTCGATGTCGGCGCAAACCCAGAAGCAAAACCAGAACACCTCGTGCACAACGCGGTGCTCGGATCTATTTACGCACAATCAACCCTAGGAATTGAACGGCCACGCGTTGGCCTGCTGACCGTTGGCACGGAAGAAGGCAAAGGGGGCGACCGCATCAACCGGACTCACACTTTGCTCAAAGCGATGGGCGACCGGATTGCCTATGTCGGACCCGTGGAAGGATTTGATATTTTTGGAGATGTCTGCGACGTCGTCGTGACCGACGGATTTACCGGTAACATTATTATCAAGACCCTCGAGGGGATGTTTTATATGGTTCGCGACATGATGGGCCAAAAAGTGAAACGTAACCCTGTCTACCTCGCAGGTGGTATCGCCATGTTCCCCTTACTCCGCGAACTCAAGGGTCACCTGAAGCCAGAACGTTACGGCGGCGCACCTTTACTTGGTCTCGGCGGCCTAGTCATGAAAGCTCACGGTTCAAGTAATCGCCAAGGCATTGCCAGTGCGATTCGACTTGGGCATGAAGCCCTGGGCCATGGTGCTAATGAACGCATGCTGACAGCACTTGCTGAAGCAAACGCCGTTATCACCGCCACCCCACAAGCCTAAAAGGGTTTTTTGTTCCCTTTAGGAGGTAAAGGGACTTGTC
>DNHH01000089.1:6972-7469 GCA_003485955.1 Opitutia bacterium | reverse complement strand
AAGGGACTTGTCTCTAAAGCGTCGATGAGCGCTTTACCGTCCGTCCTTATTCGGAGCCTCGGCGTGCATACGCCAGCTCGCAGGGTAACCAATGAGGAGCTTTCCTTGACGGTGGAGACTTCTGACGAGTGGATTCGTACCCGTTCAGGTATTGGCGAGCGACGGATTGCCGCCGCTAACGAAAATCCGTCTGACATGGGCGCGAAAGCAGCGGCTCAAGCCCTCGAACGCGCGGGGCTCAAACCAACGGACATCGATCTGCTGATTGTGGCAACAATGACGCCCGACCTGACCTTCCCTTCGACAGCTTGTCTTCTTCAGTCTAAACTTGGGTTACGCACCGACATCCCCTGTTTTGATATTTCGGCCGCATGCTCGGGCTTCATCTACGCACTTCAAGTCGGCACCGATATGCTGCGCGGGGGCCACTACCGTCGGGCACTGATTATTGGTGCGGAAAAACTCTCTAGCGTCGTCGACTGGAAGGATCGCTCCAC
>DNHH01000089.1:6562-6785 GCA_003485955.1 Opitutia bacterium | reverse complement strand
TGTGTATTGTTTGGTGATGCCGCTGGTGCAGCCGTGATTGAAACATCTGATCAACCCAACGTCGGCATTCTCGCCAACCTGCTAGGTGCAGACGGATCCAACGCTGAATTATTGTATGCGGTAGCCGGCGGATCAGCTAAACCTGCGTCCGCTGAAACGGTTGCTGCTGGCGAACATTACTTGCGGATGAACGGCAAAGAAGTCTTCAAGCTCGCCGTGCGCG
>DNHH01000089.1:3702-6384 GCA_003485955.1 Opitutia bacterium | reverse complement strand
CAAGCTCGCCGTGCGCGTGATGGCGAGCTCGTGCGAACAGGTACTTAAAGAGGCCGGGGTTAGTTCAGATCAAGTAGCCTGCTTCATTCCTCATCAAGCTAACGTTCGCATTATTGAAGCGGTCGCATCTCAGCTCGGAGTCGGCATGGAACGTTTCTTGCTTAACCTTGAGTGCTACGGCAACACCTCAGCCGCATCCATTCCGCTCGCTCTTGAACAGGCCTGGAAAGACGGTCGTATCAAACACAATGACCTCGTTCTTCTCGTCGCCTTCGGCGCCGGACTGACCTGGGGAGCAACCCTTATTCGCTGGTATGAACCTAAACGCTAAACTCTTATTCATCGCGACCGTTGTTGCGACCTCTCCGTTGCAAGCTGAGCTTCTTCGCGACGCTCAGGGCGTGTGGAAAATAACCACAACCAAACCGACAGATTTACCAACCGATCCTGAAAAACGTGCCGCAATCATTGATAACTTAAATCAAGGCACTCAAGAATTTGATGCTGGGAAATTTGGTGCAGCCATTTCCACTCTCGGCGATGTCATTGATGATGCCGGCGATACGGAGGCAGGTGCACCTGCGCGACATTTTCGAGCAAAAGCCTACAATGAACGCGGCCAGTATGAACCTGCGATTGAAGATTTGAAATGGGTGGCAACGCGTCGAATCGACTACGCCGACTTTAACAACGTCATCGACCTCGAATTTGCTATTGCCCTTCACCTCGCCAATGGAGGTCGTCGCTGGCTGGGCGGCTGGATGCCATGGTTCCAAGATCGCGCCCTAGCGCTCAACGTGTTGTTGGACGTCGCCCGCCAAGCGCCAAACGGAAAACGTGCCGAGGCTGCTTTAATTGAATACGCACGCTTGGCGCTTAAACTGGATAAACGCGAAGAAGCGATGGACGCCCTAGAGCGTATCGTCGGAGAACACCCTAACTCCCCCCACATCGCCGAAGCCATGGGCATGCTGGCCGATTTACGTGCCTCTGATTCACCAGGAGCCGCCTGGGACCAAGCTTCGGCACGCGAGGCCATTGATGCACTCGAAACACTGATGGCTCAGTATCCCAACAGCCCAGAAGCTAAACTTGCCGAACCAAGAGTAAAACTCTTGCGCGATCAAATGGCACGGGCCCGCTTAGACCTCGCAGAGTTTTACTGGGTTCGCCGAAACAATCCACGTGCCGCTCGCCTCATGGCAGCATCTGCGATCACCATCGCACCCGAATCCGAGGCAGGCGTTGCCGCCAATAAATTAATCGCCTCGATTGATGCCGGCGGCGAACCACCACCTACCCTCGCCGATGCCGTGCTTGGCCGTTACCCTCGACCGCTGGGTGCAGGCCCAGCCACCACCAAAGCAACAAACGCAGACAGCGAGCTCGGCTTTAAAGAAGAATCAAAGAAAGGGGGAGAACGGTGAATCTTACACGTCTATCAATCTGGATGGCCGCTTTGCTTTTACTAAGCGGGTGTAGCCAGTATCAGCTGGGTTCTGGCTCACAAGAAATACGTCGCATTGAAATTCTGCCTGTTCGCAACTCGGCCACTATTCCTGGAATACATGGAGTCTTACAGCAGGCACTCGTGACGACTCTCAATACTGATAAGCGCATCCGCCTGGAACCAGGCGACGAGACACTCGAGGTCGAAATTACAGGCTACACACGTAAAGCTGTTACCCGATCGACCACTGACGCCCTCGAAGCAGGACAGTTTCGCGTCACGCTCAGTGCTGTTTGCACCCTAGGTTCTAAAGATAAACAAAAGATCCGCTTCGCCCAACGAACCTTTATCGCCACAGCTATTCTTGCAGCCGCTGGCGACTTATCGGCTGAAGAGCGACAAGTGTTGCCACGTTTAGCTACAGAAATCGCCGTACAAATTCGCGACGCATCTGTCGGCAGCTGGTAACGACTATGCCAAACCCTGTCTTGATTGCTCCGTCACTGCTCGCTGCAGATCACGGGAATTTTTCGGCAGGTATCTCCACGATCGAGGCGGCAGGATTAAGTTGGGTTCATTTAGATGTTATGGACGGACATTTCGTCCCGAACATCAGCTTCGGACCGCAAGTGCTCAGCGAC
Source organism: Opitutia bacterium (assembly GCA_003485955.1). GTDB lineage: Bacteria > Verrucomicrobiota > Verrucomicrobiia > Opitutales > UBA953 > UBA8828. The sequence continues at coordinate 4,293 of DNHH01000089.1, read as the reverse complement.
CTTCGGCCACGGACTAAGCTCTTTTTCGACACACACTTGATGCTCCTGCATCCTGACCGCTATATCGAAGCTTTTGCTCGAGCAGGCGCACAAAGGATCACGGTACATGTTGAGGCCGACCATGATGTCGCACGTACGCTGGCAAGAATTCGCGAACTAGGTTGCGCCGCAGGCATCGCACTAAACCCTGATGCTGACCCTAGCGCAGTCATACCTCACCTTAACTCGGTAGACCTCATCCTTTGCATGACCGTGTTCCCTGGATTCGGCGGCCAGTCCTTTATCCCATCGGTCTTAGAAACTATCCAGAGAGTCGACCAAGAGCGCACCGCCCGGAAACTCACTTACCGCATTGAAGTCGACGGGGGTATCAATGCAGAGACTTCAAAATTATGTCGGGCCGCAGGTGCAGATACCCTCGTCGCAGGCACGTCATTCTTCAAATCGGCTGACCCAACCGCCGCTGCGCGCGCACTGGTAGGTTGAGCCATTAAGCCACTGCCGGCGGCAAGCTGTCGCCCTGTGCTTTCTCTGTCTGCAAGCGTAACTGCCCGCACGCCGCATCAATGTCGTGGCCCTTCTCGCGACGCA
>DNHH01000089.1:2993-3462 GCA_003485955.1 Opitutia bacterium | reverse complement strand
ATCCCGGCGAAGCGCTCTTGCCGGGTCAGACTCGGCCGCTTCCACGCAAGCCCTTGCACCGTATTGTAAGGAATTAAGTTAACGTGTGCATGCAGGTCACGGGCTATTTCCCCTAGTCGCTTCGCTTGATCCAAGCCATCATTAATCGAATCAATCAATATATACTCCAAGGTTAGCATGCGGCCATGCTTTCGGGCAAAAGTTTTGCAGGCAGGTAAAAGCTCTTCCAAAGGCCACTTGCGATTCACTGGCATAATCTGCTCACGAACCTCATTGGTCGCTCCATGTAGACTGATAGCCAAACGCACCCCTAGACTTTCTTCTGCTAACTCTAAAATTTTTGGAACAACACCTGATGTTGAAATGGTTATGCGACGGGCGCCGAACCCAAAACCCCAAGGGGCATTCGCCGCACGTAATGCAGCCATAAGGTTTTCATAATTTGCCATCGGTTCACCCATGCCCATGA
>DNHH01000089.1:2664-2807 GCA_003485955.1 Opitutia bacterium | reverse complement strand
GCCATCGGTTCACCCATGCCCATGACGACAATGTTATCAAATGATGCTAAACCTTCCGCCGCACGCTCAGGGGAAACAGCGTCTTCGATTCGGCAAACCTGGATGAGTTGACATACAATTTCACCAATCGACAAATTGCGCTT
>DNHH01000089.1:2190-2365 GCA_003485955.1 Opitutia bacterium | reverse complement strand
ATCACTGTTTCAATCAACGAACCATCACGTAGTCGTTGTAAAAGTTTTTGCGTTACATCGCTAGCGGTCTTCTTCCCAAGAACCGTCGTTGGGCTAAAATCAAAGGTATCCGCCAGCCATGCTCGTAAGGGTGCGGGCAAATTCGTCATCACCTCAGGAGACTCTGCTCGACGTT
>DNHH01000089.1:0-2011 GCA_003485955.1 Opitutia bacterium | reverse complement strand
CAGGAGACTCTGCTCGACGTTTAAAAACCCATTCAAAGATTTGTGCAGCCCGATAGCCGGGGTAGCCCTGAGCCGATAGGCGCTGGCCTAGGGTCTCGGGGGTCTCTCCGTGGATGGGGGGTTTTTCTGGGACAAAAGCCATAGTTTATGGGGGTGGGCGGGTATGCTCCGCCTTCTTACTTGCAAGGGGTATCCTTTGCTTCCAAACACATCCTTTGCAATGAGCAACAAGGCGACCTCCCAGCAGCACACCAAGGGTACCTCCCTAGACCAAGCCCTGGAGGGGTTGGTCGGAGGCAAACCCGCCTACTGCCTCCACCAAAATTGGGGCTTGGGTATCATTCGTTCCTACGACGCAGCGAATAGCCGTCTGATGATTGATTTCCCTGAACAAAATAAAAAGGCACACCCAATGGAGCTAGCCTTCTGTCGCGGCAGGCTCGAAATGCTAGACCCCGAAGGCGTCTTGGCATCCGCATACTCTGAGTCTGCAAAAGACAAAGTGGCCGCAATGGTCGCCGACGATCCCGTCGCCATTGTTAAGAATCTTCTCATCGAAACACCCGAGGGCGAAATGTCCGCGGTTCGTCTCGAGACGACACTGGAACGCATCGTGGGTGCTTCAGTTGGTGCAGGAAAAAACCGTGCAGCTGTCTTTAAGGCTTGGTGGACCCGCACGCGTGCAGCCCTTCGCAAGGACCGCGCAATCCTCATGCCCGAGCGCAAAGGAGGCACCTACACCCTGCTCGAAGCTCCGTCCGACCCTGGACAAGATTTGGTCGCACAATACGGGGCAGCCAAAGACATCGAACGTCGCCTGACAATTTTAGCTGAACTCGTTTCGCTGCCAGCCTCCGACTCACGCAATGCGACAACGCCAGAAAATCTCGCGATTGTCTCACAACACTTAACCGAAGCACTCGCCACAGTAGCCCCTTCAGGCAAGCCAGTGCGTCGCAGCGAACGCTTAGCTGAATTGCTTGTTGGTATTTGGAACCGCAACACCCTCTTCGCCCAAGCTTCCGAAAATGTGGCGATGGTTAGCCCGACGGCTTCCGACATTGTGGCTATGGTGAACGACGAAGCTGAGCTTCTTCACCTTGCACTCAACATCCCACACTCTTCGGAAAACATCCGCAATCTCCTCGACCTCGTTCGTGCGCACCATGGCGCCAGCTGGCAGGAAAAAGTCTTCGGCTTACTCTCCCATAAAGGCTTAGGCCAAACCAAAGGCGGCTCCGCTAAGCTCGTCTCAGAATCAATCAGCTACCTCGTTGAAGCTGGTCTCGAGAAAGACCTTGCGAACAAGTTGGCCGACTGGGTTGACCGTCGCCAAGCAGCCGGGCCCGTTCTCATCTGGGTCGTAAAGAACCGTAGCTCAAAGCGTCACGCAGAAGTGCTTTCGCGCCTTTCAGGATCAAGCCTGCTTCGTGCTATTCTCGCAGCTATCGGCGATGATGCCCTGGCATCGAACTCGACAGCGCGCAACCCGCTCGCCAACGAACTGCAAAAAGATCGCACCCTTCTTTCCGACCTTCTCCGCCCAGATGTCGGCGAAGCCGCCGATACCGAAACCGTCTTCGACCTAGCCCGCACGCTTTTACGCACCATGGGCTTAGACCCGATGACGAAGAAGTCGCTACTCGCACCCCTCATTCAAATCGAACCCGCTATTAAATCAGTTGCGGCCACCCTCAGTGAGAAATCTGAGTACGAAAAAGAAGGCGAAGCCGAAGGAGAGCGCGAAAAAGTTCTCTTCGTCTCCGAATGGTCCTTGGAAGCACGCCGCAAAGAACTTCAAGAAATCGTCAAACAGAAGTTGCCGGAAATTAATGAAGCCATCCAGGTGGCTAAAGAACACGGCGACTTGCGGGAAAATTCTGAGTACAAAATGGCGCGCCAAGAAAAGGACCGCTTACAATCGCGTGCGACCGAACTCGAGCGTGGCCTTACCCGCTCCCAACTGACCGACTTCTCGAAAGCCACCACCGACTCTATTAGCATCGGCTCG
>DNHH01000013.1:13925-15076 GCA_003485955.1 Opitutia bacterium | reverse complement strand
CGTGCCCCTGCTAAATCGAGCGAAGGCGTGCTGGCTGCTTGGGCCGTGAATGTCGACCAAGGTTGCTGAACGGTAACGATTGTTTCGCTCACCCGAACGCCTTCGACTTCGTCGCGACCGTCTTTGCCCACAATGATTTCACCTTTAGCGTCTTTGGCGATTTGGGTGTGTTCAACGCGTAGACGGTAGGCGCCTGATTTGCTTTCGGGAATAAAACGCAGTGAGTTGGGATTTTCTGCACCCGTTAGCCCAAAGGCTCTTTTCATATCATCTTCGTCGAGTATCTCTCTTCGGTTTTGTGGATAGATTTCGTATGATTTCTGATCGGGTCCAGTTATGCTCACTGTGCGCAATTCTCCTGGTCGTATGAAATTAGGCAAAATTGCCAGCTGGCCAGGTTCTACCGTATTCTGTGCTAGATTAAGAAAAGACGCGCCGGCTTGTTCAGAGAGTCGGCTAGGCACTTGGGCTAAGTCAGCGATCGAGAATAAGCGAATGCGCCAAACACGTCGTTCGTCAGGCTTCAGCGAAAGTTGCGCAGGTTGGTCTTTGGAGTATTCGCCTTGTCCGATGGCCGTGAGCGAAAATGTGACAGGTCGTTGCAGGTTAAGGTTGCTCGATAGTTGCTGCCAGCTTGCGGCGACGTCCGGACAGGCGATGCCAAGGATCTCGCCATTGGGCGTCATCGCATAACCCCAGGCATGTGTTGGTTCGCAGCGCAGAAAAGTCGGGTAGGGGATTCTTCGCCACTGCGGGTACGTCAGTTGCTCGGTGTCGATACCAAGACGTACCGAGGCTGACAGAGGATTGAAGACGGCGGCACCGTGATTCTCAAGTGCGGCTTCGATTTCTAGGCGGCCTGCACTCACTCGGTACTGGAGCGCGTAACTAACCTCACCTTGTTTGCCTTCATAAAGTCCGAGTGTTTTCTCGTTCGGCTGCAGTAAGATTTGCGATGTGCGTCCTGATTCTTCTATAACCCACGTTGGGCCGCACCATTTATCGGTACGAAACCGAAAGGTATCAAAGTCCTTGCCGCGTTTTAAATGGAGAGCGGTTAAGCGGCCGCGTCGGTTAATTTCAGCACGGACGCCATCGGCTTGCAGGATGGTCGGCAGGCTGGTGGGAACTTGTACAGCTACGGCGGTGAG
>DNHH01000013.1:3331-13666 GCA_003485955.1 Opitutia bacterium | reverse complement strand
GTCGAGACGTCGATATTGCTAACTTTAAAATCATCGCCGTCTTCTGGTCGAAACCCGACTTCGGCGACGCCTTCATCCACGCGTATACGTAAAATGTGCCAAGCATTGCGCTTCAAGGGAGTGCATTCCATGCGCTCACCAGCAATGCCAACGGCACATAGCGATTTATCCATGCCGGCCAGATCCGTAGTCACGGTTGCAGCTAAGCGTTGTTCAGCCCCGGGTCCGGCAACTAAAAGTGCCAGTGATGAGCCGTCTGCTGATTGTGCAGGAATAAAAACGCGCACGGAGGCTTCGAAGTTGAGTGCATCTGCTCCCGGCTGTCGGAAGGCGGTGCGTAGGGTGCCAGCGATGACGGTGACATCGTTGCGGACAAACCCGTTAGCTGTTCCAGGTTTTTTATCAAGGCCCTCCATACGCTCCCAATTGCGTAGGCGGGTGGGGTCGCGGAGCGGGTCGTCGAGCCGTGTGACACTTTGGGCTTGGGCCAGTTGGCCAATCGCCAGAACGGCGCAGAAGAACAGACGCAAACCCATGCACCATTCATTTCAGAAGCCCCAAATGGGTCAATCCCCGCTTGCACCAAGACGCTCGAAGTCTATGTAAAATGTCTATTCCCATGGCACCCTCCAAGAAAAAGTCCTCTCCAAAATCTAAGACTTCGGCACGTGCTGATTACCCCCTCTTTCTTCGAGAGTTGCTTGAAGCAAAGTCTCCGACGGGCCATGAGTTTGCAGCCCAGGCGGTCGTCGATCGTCATGTGGCTTCGTCAGCCTCAACTTATCGCAAAGATACCATTGGTAACCGTATCGCCGAAACTACCGGCAAAGGTGGCCCCACTGTTCTCTTTGCGGGTCACATCGATGAGATTGGCCTTATCGTTTCATACGTCGATGATCGCGGTTACCTTTATTTCGATTTCTTAGGCGGACATGACCAAGTCATTCCTTCCGGTCGTCGCATTCATATCTTAACCAAGAATGGTCCAGTCTTGGGTGTTACGGGAAAACGTGCCGTGCATTTGATGTCGCCCGAAGATCGTAAGCGCGTCCCTGAGCGCCATGATATGTGGATTGATATTGGTGTTACCAATCGCACCGAAGCTCTCTCAGTTGTACGCATCGGCGATCCTGCGGTGTATGTGGACGGCCCAGAAATGTTGAGGGGTAGTCTCGCAGTCGCCCGTGCATTTGACGATAAAGCAGGCGCTTATGCTGTTATGGAAGCCTTTCGCCGTCTCTCGAAAGAGAAGTCGCTGGCTGCACGGGTAGTCTCGGTTGCTACGACTCAAGAAGAAATTGGCACTCGTGGTGCGCAAGTGGCTGCTCAAGGCGTCAATCCTGATGTGTCTATCGCGGTCGACGTAACTCACGCCACCGATCATCCAGATGCAGATAACCGTAAATTCGGACGTTTCTCCTTAAGTGGCGGTCCCGTGATTGCACGAGGCCCGAATATCAATCCTCTCGTCTTTGATCGCTTGGTTGCGGCCGCAGATAAACTTGGCATTCACTATCAAATCCAAGCCGAAGCTCGTCCGACCGGTACCGACGCACGTGCGATTCAAATGGCCAATGGTGGTGTTGCCTGCGGCTTGATTTCTATTCCGCTTCGCTACATGCACACACCAGGCGAAATCGTTGACCTCAAGGTTGTCGAACAACTTGTTCAGCTCCTCGTTCAGTTCACAAAAGACCTGAAGAAGGGCGATAAGTTTACTTGGTAAGCCTTCGCTTAGCGCGCCAAGTCGTTCTGGCTTAAGACGGTAATGCCATGTCTCTGAAGCACAGAGCCGGCCAAGTCTTGGTCGTCTGCTCGCAAGACGAGTCCACATTTTCCTGACGGACGGAACAAGAAGGGGTAGAGGTAGTGAATGTTGATTTCTGCACGTAGCAGAATATCAGCAACCTCTTTGAGGTGTGCCTCGGAAGGTAATTCAAGGGCGATGATGCCCACAACGTCGTTAGCAAATTGGTGCTCCGTGAAGACGGCTTCGGCCTGTTCGGGATGGTCGACGACAATCCGAATGATTACCGAGTCGGTTGAATCCACCATGCAGAGTGCCAAGATGTGTACATCGGCTTTTGCCAAAGACTCCACGAGTTCGCTGAGGCGGCCCACTTTATTCTCGACGAAGACAGAGTATTGGCGAACGACCCCGAGGTCGGGTTGGCGCTGGGTCTGCGATGACATGACTTTTCTATGACAGGAACTTTGCCCGGCCTCCAGCCCTTTTCCATTGCAGGCTCAAAGGCAACTAAGACATTGGTCATCAATGCGACTCTCCCTTGTCATGCTCGCGGCTACCGCTCAGGCATTGCCCAGCCTGCCTGAGACGGTTGTGGTTGAAACTCGGATAGTGGCGCCCGCGGGCACTTCCTCGCCCTCTGTCACGAAGATAGATGGTGAATGGCTAGCGGAGGCGGGGAAGGTAGATGTTGCTGGGGCGCTTGAAGGTGTCCCTGGACTGCTTGCTTTGACTCAAGCGGGTGAAGGCTCGCAGACATCATTATTCACGCGTGGCACGAATTCATCGCAGACCGAACTTTTACTCGATGGACGTCGATTGAGTCCCGGGTTCTCCGGTAGCTATGAGCCTGGGCGCTATCAATTAAGTGGCATCGCATCTCTTGAAATTTTACGTGGTGCCTCCTCTTCACTCTATGGCGCTAATGCGTTAGGTGGCGTGATTGATATCCGTTTGCGGGATCCTTTAAAAGATGACCGCTCAACTCAGGTAAAGGCAGAAGCGGGCTCGTACGGACGTATCAGCGCTGGCTTATCTTATCTCGATCGTAATGCAGGTCCTACATCGACGGCTGGACTGGTCTTGGACTTAAGCACCCTGCGTGAAGATGGTTGGCGCAATAATGCAGATCGAAACTCATCGCATGCATTGGGAAAAGCGGTGTGGGCTCTGTCGAGTGAATGCCAAGCCAATGTTATTTTTTCTACAGACCAAACGCATGCAGGCTTACCAGGTCAGCGCTCGGCATCGGGTCTCGATGATCCCAATGATTGGCAGAAAGATACGGGGTGGCTGATTTCACCGGGTATACAATGGAGTCGAGACGGTTTTCGAGGTGAGGTGTTTTGGTCGCACTCAGAATCAACGGTCACGAGTTACGTCGACGGTACGTCATTTTACGGACCTTACCTTTATCACCAAAGGTTCTTACTAAGCCGTGACGAATTAACCGTACTGGGTGAATCGGAGATCAATCGCCGACTTACCCTAGGTTACGGTTTAACCTATGAGACGACGACCTTCGACCAAAAGGCTCTCGATCCCTTTTCGCTCAACTGGCGTGACACTCAAGAAGGTTTTGGTGCATGGCTACGTACCGATTGGAAGGTTACCGACGCAGATCGCCTGCGCGTTGGATTGCGCAAAGACAGCTTCACCGATTACAGCGGCAAGACATCCTATGAATTTTCGTGGCTACGTGCATTACGGCCAGGTCTTACCTTGCAGGCCAAGGTCGCCACTGCTTTTCGCGCTCCTGCCGCTAATGATTTAGCCTATGGCACGTCGCAGAATAAACCGCTGCGGCCGGAATCAAATTTATCGACGGAAATTGGTGTACGGCATGTTGCCGAAGGACCTTTTGGACCCGCTTGGACCGCAGTTGTGTTCGAAAATAAATTAAGTGACCTGATTGATTACGACCCTGCGGATAACTACCGTACTTTTAATATCGGAAAGGCGCGTACGCGTGGCCTAGAGCTTGGCGGAGAAGTGCGCCCAGCTATTGGTTGGCGATTGTTCGGGAGCGCGACGTGGCTCGAGGCTGAAGCACTATCAGACTATCTAGGTGTGGTCGCTGCGGGCGAAAGGCTTCTGCGTCGACCTGATTTGGCATTAAGCGCTGGCGTGGAAGTCCGGCCTTCCAGTGCTTGCGTGGTTGGTGTTGTAGCCACGTGGCTTCATGGACGGGAAGATTTTGATTTTAACACAGGGAGTCGCGTGGATTTGTCGAACTCACTACAACTACGTCTATGGGTGCGCTATAGTTTGAGTGGCGCGACCGATCTTTCTTTGCGGGTCGAGAATCTAACGAATGAACGGGCTGAGCTCACCAGTATTGGTTACCCGGCAGCACCGCGTTCGGTCTATCTTGGTTTAAGCCGAAAGTTCTAGGCTTTATTTCCGACGCTCGATTTTGTCTTTAGGTCCGAGGATTTTGTTTAAGCCTTCTCCATCCAGCCAGCTCTTAGCTTCTTTGTTTGCCTGTAAAGTTGCGTCTAGGAACCGAGTGGTCGCTTCTGCAAGAATGCCGTGCCAGTGAAGGTAATTCTTTCGGCGAGCTTTATCCATCAACGGCAGGCGTCCCGAAAATGTCATGTGATCGGCTCCGTCGAGAACGACGAGGTAGCTACTGGCTGTGGAGGATTCGCGCCAAGGGCACATCCGCATGGCAGGATCTTTGCTTTCTTCTAGTGGAGTGGTGTCGGCGGTTCCTGTCCAATGAAACTGCGGGATGCCAATCGTCGAGAATCGTTCTACGCCTGAGTAAGGCGGAGGGGAGAGCACAATGGCTGCACGAATACGTGGATCCGAAAAATCTACGCCAGGGGCTGTCGGGTAGCGCTCGCCCGAAAGTGCTAAGGAGGTACGTCCGCCATAAGAATGTCCACAGATGGCAACTTCGCCCGCATCGTAATGTTCAGAAAGACCAGGAGTAGTACGTAGTTTATCGAGTGCGATTTTGGCGTCTTGAACACGCGCGGTAAATTCCTCCGTAGACGTCGCGGCCTTGAGGGTCGTCTCTCGAGCTAACACCATGCCCTTGATGATGGATGAGTCGGAGCCTGGGTGTTGGAGGTGAATCACAAGGTAGCCGCGTGCCGCCCAGTGCGTCCCTAAGTATTCCATCCCATCCATACTGCCGCCGAGACCATGAGAAATAAGCACTGTAGGGCGTTTCCCAGCTTCGGCTGGAATGCGGGCACGGTAGGCGATGACGCGTCCCGAGGCTTGATTCGTCCAAGAACCATCGATGACAACGGGGTCTGCGGCGAAAAGCGCCGTCGTTAGAAGTGCGAATAAAGTCACAGCGCGCATGCCTTATTAACACATTTTTCGGGTAAAAGTTGCGAGCCCAAAGGCATTCCTCACTTGCGACAGGTTCAGAGACTGAGAAGATAAAGACCTGATGAGCAGGTTTTATTTCGCTTACGGTTCGGACCTCGATGCAGGTCAAATCGCCCGTCGTTGCCCAGGCGCGCAGGCACGCGGTAAAGCATTTCTCTCTGCACACACTTTGCGTTTTTCTTACCCAAGTCCAATGTGGGGTGGGGGCTCCGAAGATGTCGTTGCTGATGAACTTGGTATCGGGGTTTGGGGCTTTGTTTATGAGATGACGGTAGCCGACTGGATTCGTCTCGATGAAGCTATTGGTGAGGGCTATCGCCGTATGCGTATTTCGGTTTGGGAGGGTGGCATCCAAGATTGCCCGATGGAAGTACAACTCTACCGAGTGATTGATCCGACAGGTCCGCACCTCCCTGCCAAGACCTATCATGAGAAAATTGTCCGGGGGGCGCAAACTCGTGGCTTACCAGCTGGTTGGGTGACATGGTTGCGAGGTTTACCGACAAAATAAGTGTGGAACAATCTCTCTTCTTTGCTGTCATAAACCCATGCAGTTTCCGCTTCGTATATTAGGTGTATTGGGCGTATTTTTGAGTGCCACGTTGGCGGCAGACCCTATCAGTCTTTTTGATGGAAAGACGTTAAAAGGGTGGGAGGGCGACCCAACTGTCTGGCACGTCGACCTCACCAATGAATGTATTGTCGGCGGAAGTACCGAACGAACCCAGCCTCACAATGTCTTTTTAGCGACGACGGAGAATTACGAGAATTTCGAACTTACCTTTGAAGTTCGGATGCATAGCGGTGGTGGCTTCACAAATTCAGGTCTGCAATTTAGGTCCGTGCGTGTTCCCAATTCAGATGAGATGTCGGGCTACCAGGCAGATATTGGTACAGAGTGGTGGGGAAAGCTCTACGACGAATCACGTCGCGATAAAGTCCTCGCTAGCCCACCCAAGCCATTTGCGCCGATTCTTGATAACCAATGGAATTATTATCGCATCGTTGCGGCGGGTGCACGCTTGCAAGCATGGGTCAACGAGCAGAAGGCTTTCGATTATACCGAAATAGATCCAAAGATTCCGCGCTCAGGTCACATTGGCTTGCAGCTTCATGGTGGCGGAAAGACGCAAGTTGAATTTCGAAACCTAAAACTCACCCCGATTGCAGCATCAGGTGTTCAAGCACTACAAAGTCCTCCTCAGAAACCTTCACCACTCACCGCTGAGGAAGAACTCGCAACTTTCATTTTGCCCCCCGGGTATGAAATTGAATTAGTTGCGACTGAGACGGCTGATACCGGTAAATTTATCACCATTGATTGGGATCAGCAGGGCAGAATGTGGACGATGACTGCACTGGAATACCCTGTAGACGGTAATGAGTCGCCTGCGGTCGCTGCAGCGCTCTATGCCTCGCGTGCGCGTGATAAAGTTTTGGTCTTCGACCGTCCTGTTAAGGGTGCGATTGTTGGCAAGCCACATGTGTTTATGGATGGTTTGGCTATACCCACGGGACTTTTGCCAATGGGTAATGGTGACAAAGCGATTGTTCACCATGGCACCAATATTGTTGAGTTTACTGACTCTGATGGCGATGGACGTGCCGATAAAAGCAAAGTCCTGCTTTCAGGCTTTGGTGTGCAAGATTCACACCTCATGCCCCACCAATTTACGCGAGCTCCCGGTGGCTGGGTTTGGTTGGCTCAAGGTGCGTTTAATTATAGCCAAGTAAAAGGTACCGATGGTGTGGTTACACGTTTCGACCAAACGCGAATGGCTAAATTCAAACCTGACGGTACTAGTTTTGATATTACGAGTAACGGCCCCTGTAATATTTGGGGCTTAGCCTTAACCGAAGACGGTGATTGCTGGATACAAGAGGCGAATGATTTCGGCTACCCTGTTATGCCGTTTCATGAATACGCCAATTATCCAGGCTGCGCAAACAGTCAGTGGGTTTCGTACGCACCTGAGTTTCCCGGAACAGCGACGGACTTCCGGATGGGTGGTTCAGGGTTGAGTGGTTTAGCGATTGCCGATCGTGGCCGCTGGCCTGCAGAGGCTGAAAATTTACTGTGGGTTGCGAACCCAATTGTCGGTTCGATACAATCTGTACGTGTCACGCGCGAGGGTGATGGCTTCCGTTACCAACGTGGATTTGATTTAGTGACCTCAACGGACCCTTGGTTCCGTCCAATCGCCGCTAAAGCAGGCCCAGATGGCTGCCTCTACATCGTCGATTGGTATAACAAAATTATCAGCCATAACGAAGTTCCGCGTAATCACCCTGAACGTGATAAAACCCGTGGACGGATTTGGCGGATACGTCACCGCGACTATACCCCTTTGCCAATTCCTGATTTTTCGACCCTCACTCCTGAAGATCTTGTCAAAATGCTCGGTACGGAAAGTTCTGCCCGCACCCACCTTGCCTGGCAGACGATTGTAGACCGTCAGTACAACATCCTCGAGCCCGTGCTTCGTACGATGGTCGTGAACCGTGGTCGTGCACCCACACAACGTATCCCAGCTTTGTGGGCACTCGAAGGCCTCGGTTTACGCGATGCAACCCTAGTACGTACCTTGCTTACGGACCCCTCGCGTAACATACGACGTGAAGCTCTGCGGACGTTAAATGAATATGCGGATAGCGACTCCGCTCAAGTGATTGCCTTGGCAGCGGTTTGTGCCGAAGACCCCGATGCAACCGTCCGACAAGAGGTCATTAAGTTAGCCGGTCGACGTATCCCGAAGGCACCCAATGAAGCTTTCGAGCTCTTGTTCCGGATGATCAAGCCAGTCATTGATGCTCCCTTGGTACCCTCTACGCAAAACGCCAAACGGAAGATTCCCGTTGGGGCAGCTTATGATCGTTTGTTCGAGCGTTACTTAATCCGTCTTCACTTAGAACGTTACCAAACTGAACTCACAAAATGGCTGACAGTCGAGCGCTTGGCAGACCTCAATCCAGAGTCTGCATTATGGATGGCACAGGCACTTCCCCCTGTAAAGTCGGGCGTTTACGTTCCGCGCATTCTCTCAAAGCTCGATCGCGCACCGAATAAAGAGGAATTGGTAACACTTTTAAAAGCGGCCAATAATCCCGAAGCATTTGATGTGTTTAAAGCTGCGTTGGTTAATGAGAAGTCCCAGGAAGCGGTCGCGCTTGCACTCATTGATTACAAGTCGAACCTCGATCCTACTAAGGTTGCGCCGTTGATTGTGCCTGCTGCCCGTGAAATGCTTCCGCGCGGTGGTACGCCGACAGCGCTTGCCACAGCGCTTGCTGAGGCGTTTGCACTCAGCGATTTAGAACCTGATTTGGCTGCCGTCTTAGATAGGTCTAAGAAAGTCGAAGAGTCTGTTGCCGTCTTAAAAGCGCTGGCCTCTTTCCGTGGTGGCGACCCCGCTGTGTTTATAAATTACACGTCGGACAGTTCTGCAAATGTGCGACGCGAGGCACTGACCGCGCTCGCTGTTTGTAAGAAGCCAGAAGCTGGTAGTTTACTTTTAGGTCTTTGGCCAAAGTTGAACTCAGCGATGCGCGCCCATGTGATTGAACAATGGGTACGCACTAAAGAGGGGTCGCTGTTGCTGGTTGAAGCAATATCGACAGATAAAATCCCACTGGCTGACCTTGATGCTAAGGCAATTGAGAGACTTCAGGTGCAACTGACTGGCAACTCTCTGTTGAATGAATTGCTGAAGAAATTGGGTGATAAGGTTGCGACCATTGCGACGTTTGATGGTTCAGATAATGCACACTTTACCTTGCCGGTTAAACTGGAGGGTGCTTACACCTTTGAGACCTGGTTCAAGGCGTCTGCGGGCATAACGTATGCTGACGGACTCTTTGGTTTGAGCGGAATCATCGACGTTAACCTCGCTGCATCCATACCACGCATTTACCTCTATCCACCCCTGGGTGACGTGGTTATCGCCCGTCGTCCGGTCTCTGAAGAGCACTGGCTACACCTTGCGGTGGTTCGGGATGATAAAGGCCATTATGCACTGTACCTTAACGGAGAATTGGAAGGTACATCCTCGCAAACGGATTTACGTGTCGTGGATCACCCGCAAGTTGGCTGGTCGACCCCTGTTGGCGGGTTCGCTGGTCAGATTTCTGATATCCGTGTTTGGCAGCGGGCACGTACGGCAGCAGAAATCCGTGCGAGCTTTGATCGTCGTATCGCAGCTACGGCTAAGCCCGATGGTTTGATTTATGAGACGCGCGGTAGTGAGGGTTGGGCTGCGTTGCCAAAGTCGATTCAGCTTACGATGACATCGGACGGCCCGCGTATTCTCTCAGCTGAAGAAGCAACCAAGCTTGATGCCAACTTCGTCCGCTTTGGTGCTTTAGCAAAAACACCGGGAAGTCTTGTTCAAGGCAAGGCACTTGCTGCCGTCTGCCAAACCTGTCACTTAATTCGCGGGGAAGGGCAGTCATTAGGTCCTGACCTGAGTGCGGTTGGCGCCATGGGCATCGATGCAATTCTACGTAATATCCTTACACCCAATGCGGTCTATGAGCCTGGGTACCGAGTTTATCGTGCAGAGACAGTGAAAGGCGCTCTCGTCGAAGGATTCCTCGTTTCGGATAAGCCAGATGCGGTCGTTATCCGTGCACCCGGTGGTTATGAGACACGTATCGCCCGCGAAGACATCATTAAGTCTGGCTTCCTCGAGCGTACCATCATGCCCGCTGGCCTGCTGGACGGCTTTAGTGACGAACAGGCGCGTGATCTCTTGGCCTACCTGCAGTCGCTGAAGTGATTTATTAAATAAAAAAGGCCAAAGGCACTACGCCTTTGGCCTTTGAAGTATTGAGCGAGCCTTACTTAGAAAGCTCGCGTACCTTAATGCTGCGGAAGCTGACTTCGTTGCCGTGGTCTTGAAGCAAGATATTCCCCGATTCCCACTCGCCGAAGTTAGCACCGTATTTCGCATCGGCATATTTACTGCCTGCACGGGCCGTCCGGAAGGCTTCGGAGGTGCGATCGTAACTCACCACGAGACGTCCATTGAGCCAGTGTTCGACGTTGGTGCCGTCGGTACGGATGAAGGCATAGTTCCATTGTCCGATGGGGTGCACGAGCTTATCCTGTTTAGCCGTGATCAGGTCGTAGAGTGAGCCGATGGTACGATTACCGTCTTTACCAAGTTTCGCGTCAGGATGGTTAGCGTCGTCGAGGATTTGGAACTCTAGGCCGAAGGCTGAACCTGCACCTTTATTTAAAG
>DNHH01000013.1:1328-3165 GCA_003485955.1 Opitutia bacterium | reverse complement strand
TGAACCTGCACCTTTATTTAAAGCGGGTTGGACGAAATATTTAATGCCGCTGTTGGCGCCTTCAGTAATGCGAAACTCTGTAGAGAATTCGAAAGCCTTGAAGGCTTGTTTGGTGACGATGTCGCCGCCGTTAACAGATTCGCCGCCATTGCCAGGAAGTACGGTGAGTGTGCCATTGCGGGCAACCCAGCCTTTGGACGGGAATGACTCCGATTTCACAGAGCGCCAGGCATCGGTCGACGTACCGTCGAAAAGAAGTTTCCAGCCAGATGCTTTTTCAGTTTCCGCTAAGGTGTTTGGTGCGATTTCTGTCAGCTTAACGTTACGCCAGCGATTTTGCGTGCCTGCCAGCTCCTTGGGAATGCTATGAACTTGGAATCCGATAAAGCCGGTTTGGCTATCGCCGTCCATGACGTCCACGCGCAAGTGGCCATTGAGCCAGGTGCGGAGGTGCGGACCAATCGCTTCGATGCGTACATGGTTCCAGTCGCCGACTTTGGTGATGGCGCGTCCTTGTTCTGTAAAATCCTTTTCGCTGCCACCGAGAATACCTGGCACGAGCCAAGAACGACGACCTTCTTCATACAACCCAGCCGTCCACATCCGGTTTTTGGTCGAGTCGGTATCAATCTCGATTTGATAGCCATGAACGCGCCCTGCAGGGATGGTTTGGGTTTTGCCTTTGGCATCCACGAAGGTGGTGGGTTTGTCGAAGGCACGACTACGAATCTGCACCCCTGAGTTCAGGCGTTCATCCACCTTGAATTCATACTCGAGTACGAAATCCCCGTATTCCTTGTCGGTGCAGAGGAAGGTGTTCGGCGTATTGGCAACGGCCGTACCAACGAGCTCGCCATTTTCTAGGCTATAGGTGGCTTTGCCGCCCTTAGGGCGAGATCCGCCAAGGAACACGGTGGCATCTTCAGCAATCAGTGTGCTGGCAGCCAGGAGGAAGGGTAGGAGGGTGCGCATGAAATTAGGCGACGTATTTGCGGATGCGGAATGCACCGCGACCTTCTCGTTTAGCAATCAAGTCGTTGTTGGCCTTGTCTGCAAGGGCACCTGTGAAGAGTTGCGTGCTTGGGTCGAGGGTGAGTGCGCCCGTTCGGAGTTTAGCTTCACCAAAGCCACAGCGTGCTAGGTGTTCTGTGGCGCGAGCGGTAGCCTCGGCTAATGTTGAATTAGCCTTAATGATATCTGCTATTTCACCTTGGCTGTGCTCACTGCCGACGCGGTAGGCGACATTGGAAGCGTGTACAAGTGAAGTTGAAAGGTCACATTCGCGCACGGGTGCGTGGAGGTCATTCGACTTTGCATTGCGAATAGCTTCGATCCAGTTGGCCAAGTGACCTTCTTCGCCACCCGCGACAGCGAGATTCGTCGCCGTACCGGTTGATTTTCCGTAACGCTGAATAACCTTACCGTCTTTATCGCGTACGGTAGCAGAGACATAGTCGGGAATGTGAATTGAGCCATTTTCACATTCGATGATAATACCGATGCCTAAGCCTTTATAGGTTTCCATGCCCCAAGGAATGCGACTTTCGGTCTTCGTAGTGCCATCCTTTTGCTTTACCTCAAAATTCTGGAGCTTCATTTCGCTGGCATTCTTTGGTAGGCCACGAACTTCCATAATGAGCGGTGCGGCTGCATAAGCATGCACCGTAACGACGGTATTGGGAGTTTCGCCGGCGTCATCGAGACCGATGCGCGCGCCTACGGTAGCGACGGCTGGGGCCAGCGCGTCTTCGCCGAGGAACCAGCGAGCAACATCGACTTCGTGGACGCCTTGATTGAGGATGTCGCCACCGCCGTAGTTCCAGAACCAGTGCCAATC
>DNHH01000013.1:758-1148 GCA_003485955.1 Opitutia bacterium | reverse complement strand
CGTAGTTCCAGAACCAATGCCAATCATAGTGTACGGGGCCGTAGGAACCGGTACGGACAGAGTCAACGACATCGGATGGTCCGCTCCAAAGATCGTAGTTAATATTTGAGGGTATGGCTTGCTTGATCGCTTTACCGATGGACAGACGTGGCTTGTAGCAGATGCCTCGAGCGAGTTTGATTTTACCCAGCTTGCCTGAGCGAAGATAATCCAAGGCAGCTTTTAATCCAGGACCTGAACGACTTTGTGTACCTGCTTGGGCGATAAGCTTAGGGAATTTCGTAGCGGCAGCGACAAGTTGGCGTCCCTCCCACATATTGTGCGACAGAGGTTTTTCGACATAGAGATTTTTGCCAGCTTCGAGGGCCCATATGCCATGGAGCACGTGGG
>DNHH01000013.1:0-569 GCA_003485955.1 Opitutia bacterium | reverse complement strand
GTGATTGGGCGTGGCGACGATAATCGCATCGAGATTTTTATCTTCGAGCATGTGCCGAGCATCTTCGTAACCTTTGGCGCCTTCGTGTGCTTTAACACCTGCCGCAAGGATGGTGCTGTCGACGTCACAGAGTCCCGCGATTTCAATACCCTTGATTGCTTTGGTCGCCGCAACGAGTTGAGCGCCCCGACTACGGAAACCGATGACCCCGATGCGCATGCGTTCATTTGCGCCCGCTACCTGACCGTAGGATCGTGCACTTAAGCCGATATAAGCGGCGCCAAGGGCAGTTGATTTAAGGAAGTTGCGGCGGTTCAGGGGGTGCGTGGCCATATGCTTATTAACAGCGATTCAGGGGTTACGTTCCAAGTCCATCTTATCCACTTTAAGCAGTTGTTCTGCTCAGTTTATCAGCACTCATAGCCGTTGTAGCCCCTTATGAATGCTTCAATCTTGCCAGAAAGGGGCAGGTAGTCAGTTTTAAACCCTGTCCTTTTGGACAACCACGGAGAGGTGGCTGAGTGGCTCAAAGCGCCCGTTTGCTAAATGGGTATACCCCAAAAGGGTAT
>DNHH01000033.1:2698-2903 GCA_003485955.1 Opitutia bacterium | reverse complement strand
GGATACCGCGCCAACGCACACGACCTGCCTTGCCAATGGATTCGAGGTTGTGCTCCTCGTTCCCGACCTCGCCGATAGTCGCGCGACAATCCACATGGACCCGACGAATCTCTCCAGAGCGCAAGCGTAACTGGGCGTAACTTCCCTCGCGAGCAAGCAACTGGACCGAAGCCCCTGCCGAGCGGGCAAGTTGCGCCCCCTTGCC
>DNHH01000033.1:0-2385 GCA_003485955.1 Opitutia bacterium | reverse complement strand
GGCGCAATGATGTAGCGACGCTCACCATCGGCATAGCAGAGCAATGCGATGTGGGCGCTGCGGTTGGGATCGTGCTCAATACGCTCCACTTTGGCCGGAATGCCGTCCTTGTTACGCAGAAGATCAATATGACGGTAGTGGTGCTTATGACCACCACCTTTGTGTCGCATCGTAATGCGGCCAGAGTTGTTGCGGCCCGCTGTTTTGGACTGCTTCTCTAACAACGGGGCATAGGGTGCGCCCTTATGCAGATCTTTGACAACTACCTTGACCAGCGAACGACGACCATTTGAAGTCGGTTTTACTTTGACCAGTGCCATGAGTTACTCCGTCGCCTGGAAATTGATTTCCTGACCTGCAGCCAGGGAGACATAGGCTTTCTTCCAGTTACGCCGCCTGCCAATAAATCGTCCAAAACGCTTTTCCTTACCCTTGACGTTGGCAACCCGGACACCGGTTACTTCCAGAGCGGTATCTTTCTTGGAAAACAGCATTTCCACCGCAGCCTTGATTTCTGGCTTGGTTGCATCGGCGGCGACACGGAAGATGTACTGATTATGCTTTTCGCCAACGTAAGTGCTCTTTTCCGACACTACCGGCGAGAGCAGCACCTGCAGCAGACGTTCTGCATTTTTTACGGTCGAGGCACTCATTTCATCAACTCCTCGAATTTAGCTACCGCTTTACGGGTAAGGATCACATTCCGGTAGTGGATCAATGACACGGGGTCAGCATGATTCACATCCAGGATCTGTACATTGGGCAGATTGCGTGAGGAGAGGTAGAGGTTTTCGTCTACCTCATCGGTAACCACCAGCACCTCCTCCATGCCGAGGCTTTTGACTTTTTGAGCCAGCATCTTGGTCTTGGGCGAATCCACAGCGAATTGCTCGACAACCATCAATCGCCCTTCACGCGCCAATTGCGAAAGAATTGCCGCAATACCAGCGCGATACATCTTGCGCGGTACCTTTTGGGTGAAGTTTTCATCAGGCGAATTGGGGAAAATCCGACCGCCCCCACGCCACAACGGGCTGGCGTTATCGCCAGCGCGGGCACGACCCGTGCCCTTGCCGCGCCATGGCTTCTTATGGGTATGGCGGACATCGCTACGGCCTTTCTGTGCGCGATTTCCCAGACGAGCATTAGCCTGATAGGCCACAACGATTTGATGAATAAGTGCCTCGTTGTATTCACGATCGAACAGTGCGTCCGATGCAGATACGGTCGTGGCGCTCTGGCCTTGATCATTGATTAGTTTGAGTTCCATGTCCTACCTCACTTCTTCCCGGAGGCGTCTTTGGACGCCTTGCCCGCTGCCACGGCAGCTTTGGGTTTACCGGGCTTGGCTGCGGGTTTGACTATGACATCGGCGCCACGATGACCAGGCACCGCGCCACGCACCAGCAACAGCTGCCGATCCGCGTCAACCCGCACAATCACGAGGCTTTGAACGGTACAAGTGGCAGCACCCATATGGCCGGCCATGCGTTTGCCGGGGAACACCCGACCCGGATCCTGCGCCTGACCTATCGAGCCCGGCTTATTGTGCGATATCGAGTTACCGTGACTGGCACGACCCGATCCGAAATTATGACGTTTGATAACACCAGCGAAGCCTTTGCCGATCGACGTACCCTGTACGTCCACTTTCATACCGACCTGAAACAGGTCTATCGGCAACTTTCCGCCCGGCGCTAGCGTGGCGAGTTCGGCGTCGGTGACGCGGAACTCATGCTGAATGTGTCCAGCTTCTACTCCTGCCTTGGCGAGATGCCCTGCAGCAGCCTTTGTAACGCGCGTCGCGCGTCGCTTACCAAAGGTGACCTGCACGGCACTGTAACCATCAGTGGCGGGAGTCTTAATCTGGGTCACGCGGTTATCGGACACGTCCAACACAGTCACCGGCGTCATATCGCCATCGTCGGTGAAAATGCGAGTCATGCCAACCTTGCGGCCGACCAATCCCAAACTCATCGTCGTTTCCTTCTAACTATTAGCCCGCAACTTTTGGTAACGGGTGCCGACTGCAATTGGCCGGCGATTCACTTAACGAGGCGCCCGCACCATCGCAGACACTTCGCAAAACACTAAGAACTACAACTTAATTTCAACATCGACGCCGGCTGGCAAGTCAAGCTTCATCAATGCATCTACTGTCTTATCTGTAGGATCGATGATATCCATCAAGCGCAGGTGGGTACGCATTTCAAACTGATCTCGCGATGCCTTGTCAATGTGCGGCGAACGCAGTATGTCAAAGCGCTCGATTCGAGTGGGTAAAGGCACGGGGCCCTTCACCACTGCACCGGTACGCTTAGCGGTATCCACTATTTCGAGCGCCGAACGGTCGATTAACTTGTAATCGAAGGCCTTGAGGCGGAT
>DNHH01000096.1:15678-17641 GCA_003485955.1 Opitutia bacterium | reverse complement strand
GGCGCCTGCTGCGAGAGCGGCTTCGGCAGATGCACGATCGCGCAAGCCGCCGCCGAATTGTACTTTAGGTCCAAGTGCAGCGATGCGTTTCAGAATTTCTAAATTACGCGGGATGCCTTCAAAGGCGCCATCGAGGTCGACCACGTGAATCCATTCAGCACCTGCTTTTGTAAAGCGACGAGCGGGCTCGACGGGGTCATCAAAATAATCCGTGCGGGCGTCATCTTTTCCTTGTGAGAGTCGAACACAGCGACCGCCGCGAATATCAATAGCAGGGTAGATGAGCATATTCTTTAAGCACGCCGAGCCTTGGCTGCAGACGTGATGACTGGCTTGGCACCTTCGAGAATGACTTTATCCGTAAGCGTAACTATCGAGCCCGCCTCGGGTGGTGCGTACATGGTTTCGAGCAGTACGCCTTCAAGAATCGATCGTAGTCCGCGGGCGCCCGTCCCTAAGATGCACGCACGCTTCGCGATGGCCTCCATGGCTCCTGGTGCAAAAACGAGATCGACACCAGAGAGCGCGAGGAGCTTTCGGTATTGATGTACCGCAGCATGCTTTGGCTCGGTGAGTACGCGCACCAAATCTGCCTCGGTGAGTTGCGACAGTACGGAAATAACCGGCAATCGTCCGACAAATTCAGGAATCATGCCGAAAGAGAAAAGGTCTTCGGGTTGTAACTCGGACATCACGGCATCGGCTGTCATAGGTTCGCCATCTGAAGTGTTATCAAAGCCGAGCACTTTATGGCGCGCTCTCCTTGATACGATTTTATCAAGTCCAACAAAGGCTCCGCCGCAAACGAACAGGATATCTGAGGTGTCGACGCGGATGCATGCTTGGTCGGGGTGTTTGCGACCTCCGGCAGGTGGTACATTGCAAATCGTGCCCTCGAGTATTTTGAGTAAAGCCTGCTGAACGCCTTCGCCAGAGACATCGCGCGTGAGCGAAGGCGAGTCTGACTTTCGGCCGACTTTATCAATTTCATCAATAAAGACGATGCCGCGCTCCGCTTTCGCCACGTTCATATCGCACGATTGGAGGAGACGAAGAATGATATTCTCCACGTCTTCGCCGACATAGCCCGCCTCTGTTAAAGTGGTCGCGTCGGCAATTGCGAAGGGCACATCGAGTGCGCGGGCGAGTGTGCGTGCTAAGAGTGTTTTTCCGCAACCTGTTGGCCCAATTAGCAGTACGTTGCTCTTGTCGAGCTCAACGCTGGCTAAATCTTTTTCTAGTTTTAGCCCTGCACCCAGACGATCATTGAGGCGCTTGTAGTGGTTATGAACGGCTACAGAGAGAACTTTTTTGGCGTGGGACTGACCGATGACATGCAAGTCGAGCTCTTTCCGCAGTGCCTCTGGCGTAATAATTTTAACGGGTGGCAAAGGCTCAGGTTTCGCAGTCTCTTGGACGGCTGGACCTGAAGTGCCAGTGGAAGATGATGCCCGTGGTTTCCCGCGTTCACGTTCAAGAAGCTGGTCGCAGGTTGCCACACATGCGTCGCAAATGCCTACGCCGCCTGGGCCTGCAATCAGTTTCCCAACTACGGATGCTGGCTTTCCGCAGAAGGAACATGCCTCGGCACGATCGGCCATTTTTAAGCCTTCTCCGGGCGAGGAGGCACCACGACGTCGACGAGCCCGTAAGCTTTCGCTTCGTCGGCTGTCAGGTAATAGTCGCGGTCAGAATCTTTCTGCACTTGTTCAGCCGTCTTGCCGCTATGGCGCGCCAAGGTGGTGTTTAAGATGTCACGCCAGCGGAGAATCTCTTTGGCAGCGATGGAGATGTCGGATGTCTGTCCGCCTGCGCCGCCGGATGGCTGGTGGATCATCACGCGTGAGTTGGGCAGGGCAAAGCGCTTACCCTTAGCGCCTGCGGCGAGTAAGACGGTTGCCATGCTGGCGGCACTTCCAAGGCAGTAGGTGTGAACTTCGCAGGGAATGAAGTTCATGGTGTC
>DNHH01000096.1:12037-15494 GCA_003485955.1 Opitutia bacterium | reverse complement strand
TAAATCGCCATGCCCGCAGTGACCGATCCGCCGGGTGAGTTGATGTAAAGCGAGATAGGCTTTTTTGGATCTTCCATTTGCAGGAAGAGCATTTGGGCAATCACGGCATTAGCGACTTCGTCGTAAATCGGTGCGCCGAGGAAAACGATACGGTCTTTGAGAAGACGGCTGTAGATATCCCAAGACCGCTCTCCACGGGCATCTCGTTCAACGACGTTCGGGATAATATAGCTCATGGTGTTTAGGTTAAGTGAATCTGACGGGTGTGTCACCCTTGCTTCTCGGCTGGCTGGGCTGCAGGGGTTCCTCCAGCAAGGATGAGGTCCAAAGCCTTGTTGAGCAAGGTGTCGCGTTGGATCAGAATCAATTGGTCACGATCCTTGGCAATTTTCTCAGGGGCTGTGCGGGTGGCGTAAGCAGCGCGTACTACGGCTTGGCCAAGCTCCTCTTGGGTGACCGCCAATTTTTCTTCGCGGGCAATTTGTGCGAGGACAATTTGGGTGCGGACGCGTGTCGCTGCAGCCTTACGCGAGTCAGCCATGATTTGGTCGCGGTCTTTTTCGAGCGACTCGGGTGTCGCGCCGCCGCGTACACGCAAGTTGGCGTATTCCATAAAGAGGTCATACGTTTCACGTTCGACTGCGGACTCAGGAAGAGGGAACTCGACTCCCTTTAGAAGTAAGTCGAGAGCTTCTTCGCGACGTTTGCCCTCGGCTTGTTGCCGGCGTTGGCCTTCGAGTCCTTTGCGAACTTGGTCGAGCAGGTCGGCTTTATCTTTTGCGCCAACAGATTGGATAAATGCGTCGTCGAGCTCTGGAAGTTTGCGTGTACGAACTTCGGTGACAGTCACAGCGTAACTCGCCTGTTTTCCGCGAAGCGTTTCTTGAGTGTGGTCGGCAGGGAAGGTGTGCTCGATGGTGCGAGCGTCGCCTGCCTTCATGCCAACTAAGGCCTTGGCGATGCTGGGAATAAGGGCGAGATCACTTTCTGCACCCGCTTCTTCCCAGGTTGATTCTGCTTGGGCAAGTAGACCTGCCTCAGGGGCAGTTTCCGTTAAAGGTTTTCCGTTGATGGTGCCGTTGTAGCTTAGGCGAACGTAATCAGCTTTTGCTGCGGCCGACTCTGTTTTTTCGAAGGTCGCACGCTGGGCACGGATTTGATCGATCTGCGTTTGTACGTCAGCATCTGTGACGGGATCTGTTTTAGCCTCTACCTTTATGGTGCGCCATTTCGGGGTGGTGAACTCAGGGAGAACGTCGACCTCGAAATGGAGTACAGCATCTTTGCCTTCGGCGGCGTCATCTTGGTTGGCTGAAACCAAGGAGTAAACTTTCACGCGTTCGTCTGCGCGTACCTTGTCGTAACCTTCGCTAAGGATGCGCTGGCGAGTTTCTTTCGTGATATCCGCAGCATACCGGGAGCGAACCATTGCCTCTGGAGCTTTGCCCGGCCGGAAGCCAGGAAGGCGAGCTTCCTTGGCAAACTGTTTAAGAACTGCCGTTTCGCTGGCAGCGACGTCGGCGGCAGGCACCGTCACCGTGATGGTGCGGCGGGTGGGAGTGGATTCTTTGATTTTGATATTCACGGCTTTGGGTACGGTAGGCTCCCTTGCCAAGTTGGCTCGGGGGGAAGGTCGGAAGAAAGCGACCCCGGGGTTCGGGTCAAACTACTAAAGTAGTTAAGACCGAGAAGGGCTCGAAGGTGTAGATAACAGGCTTACTTTGAAAGCGTGGCCATCTTTGCCTTAAGGCGGGGCATCACGCAAGGGGGGACGAAATCAGCCGCCGCGGCAATACGGTGACGGGCGATGTCCTTCACGAAAGACGAAGAGGTCACAAACTGTTCTTTGCTAGGCATGAGTACAACAGTTTCGATTTCTGGAGCTAGCAATCGGTTGGCATGGGCCAAGTCGAACTCGAACTCGAAGTCGCTGAACTTGCGTAGGCCGCGGATGATGACGGCTGCACCCCGCGAACGCGCGAACTCTGCGGTGAGTCCACTGAGTGTTTCTACGGAAACATTGGGCAAGTCGCTGCACGCCTCGCGCGCCATTGCCAATCGTTCATCTAGCGAAAACCAAGGCGACTTGGAGTCGCTCGGCGCAACCGCAACCATAACGTGGTCAAAAATATGTCCAGCTCGGCGAAGCACATCGATGTGTCCCAAGGTAATGGGATCAAAGGTTCCGGGGTAGACGGCGATACGGCGATTGACGGACATCGTTTAGCGTTGCCCGCTATACTCACTCCAAGGCATCCTTGCCGCAAGCCCACATGAGCCTTTTGCGTCATCTTCCCAATATCCTAACCATTGCCCGGCTTCCTGCGGTTGGTTTGATTGCTTTATGGACCTACTGGGCGGGGCCTTGGGCTTCTGCCGCATTAGCCCTTTTCATTGCGGCAGCTGTCACAGACTTGTTGGACGGTTGGGTGGCACGCAAAGTCGGCGCAGTTTCTGACTTTGGTCGTTTACTAGACGCGCTGGTCGATAAGATTTTCATCCTCGGGTTGTTGGTGGCCTTGCTGGCGCTCGACTGTCTGCCAGTTTCCACAATGTCCGCTTTGGATCATTCAGTCAAAGCCGCGTCTATCGAAAGCCGAATGTTCGTTGCTGCAGGAATCTTTTTAATTCTTTGCCGGGAATTTCTCATTACCGGTTTGCGTTTAGTTGCCGCAGCTAAAGGGCAAGTGCTCGAGGCTGAAGGCTGGGGAAAACTTAAAACCTTCCTCCAGATTCTAGCTATTGGTCATTTGATTGGATTGCGCGCCTACGAGACGCATTGGAATTTATCCGCTGAGTGGCACGGCCATTGGGAAGTTATTATTATGGCGCTCTTCTGGTCCTCGGTAGCGATCACCGTCTGGTCAGGCGCCGTCTACCTCTTTCGGCACCGTCGCCATCTTCCGGGCGTCGCATGATTATAGGTATTGCCACCCTAGGCCCTTTTGGACGGCTGCCCGCCCCAGGGACTTGGGGGTCCGCCCTCGGCGCCCTTTGGTGGGTTTATGTCGTACATCCTTTAACCTCAGGACGTGCGGGTTACCATGAAGTATCCTTTGACCTTTTGGTTATCCTAGCCGCCGTCTGCTTCTGTGGGGCCGCCGCCGAGCTTATCGGCCGCAAAGACCCCTCCGAGGTTATCTTAGACGAATTTGCGTGTATGCCCTTGGCATTAGCGGGTTTGCAACACGTCGAATGGTCCTGGATTCTCGCCTATTTCCTGCTCTTTCGCCTCCTGGATATCACCAAGCCATTCGGTATTCGCCGGCTCGAAAAGTTGCCATTCGGCATCGGGATTGTTGCCGACGATGTTGCCGCGGCATTGTTGACCAATGGCATTCTCCACGTTGTTCGATTATTCGTTTAAGAAGGCCTGCGCCGGTTGCTTGTCGGCGCGCTCTCAAAAAATCTTTTTTACGCAAAGCCTCTCTTTCCCTGTTGACCAGCGGGTTTGGAG
>DNHH01000096.1:11109-11851 GCA_003485955.1 Opitutia bacterium | reverse complement strand
GACAGTTTATCTTTTTTACTGGCTAACGCTGGTATCCCAAACATCACCCCCCAACCCATACAATACACATGAATAAAGCTGATCTGATTGCCGAAGTCCAAAAGACCCTCGGCGAAGAAACCACCAAAGCCGGCGCTGAACGCGCTGTTGACGCAGTCGTTGCTGCCCTCGAAAAAGGCATCATCAAAAACGGCGGCGTCCAAATCATTGGCTTCGGTAACTTCACTGTTTCCAAGCGCGCTGCTCGTGACGGCATCAACCCTGCAACTGGCGCCAAGATTAAGATCAAGGCTTCCAAGGGTGTGAAGTTCAAGGCTGGCGCTGCCCTCAAGAAGGCAGTGAACAAGTAATCTTCGGATTACCTGTCCTAAAACGACCCCGCGGTAACGCGGGGTTTTTTTGTGCCTAGAGCTTTCGTTGCTCCGCCTTGCGCCGTGTAGGGCTTTCCGTTAGATTCCGTCTGCCGTGACACAGACTTTTCAATACCAAGAACCTTTTCCTTTAGGACCTGATACGACGAAGTACCGCTTACTTACGCGCGAGTACGTCTCCGTAAAGTCTTTTGAGGGCAAGCCGATGTTAAAAGTTGAACCGGCTGCACTCACGTTGCTCGCGAACCAAGCATTTCACGACATCAACTTTTTTATGCGCACAGCTCACCTTGAGCAAGTGGCCGCAATTTTGAGCGACGGTGAAGCAAGTGCTAATGATCGGGCGGTTGCCCTTGCCATGTTGCGCAATG
>DNHH01000096.1:10506-10937 GCA_003485955.1 Opitutia bacterium | reverse complement strand
GCCCTTGCCATGTTGCGCAATGCCGAAGTCGCTGCCAAAGGTCTGCTGCCATTCTGCCAAGACACAGGCACTGCACAGATTGTTGGTAAAAAAGGTCAACATGTTTGGACAGGCGACGAAGACGCAGAAGCGCTTTCGCTCGGCGTCTATCAAGCTTACGCACAAAATAATCTTCGTTACTCGCAGCTCGCGCCGGTCGATCTTTACACGGAGCGTAACACGGGGACAAATCTACCTGCACAAATTGATATCTCGGCAGGCAAAGGTAATCGCTTCGAATTTCTGTTTGTGGCCAAAGGCGGCGGGTCGGCTAATAAGTGCCTGCTTTTCCAGGAAACAAAAGCTGTCTTAAACCCCAAGTCCCTACCTGCGTTCTTAACGAATGTGATGCGCGGTTTAGGAACAGCCGCTTGTCCGCCTTACCATTTAGC
>DNHH01000096.1:10096-10268 GCA_003485955.1 Opitutia bacterium | reverse complement strand
GGCACTTCCGCTGAAGCCACGATGAAAGCGGTGAAGCTGGCCTCGGCACATGCGTATGACGCATTGCCGACCACGGGCGATGCACATGGACGTGCCTTCCGTGATCTTGCTTTGGAGTCTGAGTTGCTCAAGGCCGCACACACACTTGGCATTGGTGCCCAATTTGGCGGCA
>DNHH01000096.1:0-9919 GCA_003485955.1 Opitutia bacterium | reverse complement strand
GCATTGGTGCCCAATTTGGCGGCAAATGGTTTGCCTTAGACGTCCGCGTGATTCGCCTGCCGCGTCACGGTGCATCTTGTCCAATCGGCGTAGCCGTTTCTTGTTCGGCTGACCGTAATGCGAAAGCTTATATTGATGAAACAGGCGTGTGGATTGAACAGCTGGAAACAGAACCCGGCCGCTTGATTCCCGTCGAGCATCGCGGCAAACAAGACACCAAGGGCATTGTCGCGATTAATCTCAATCGACCAATGGCAGAGATTCGCGCAGAACTCTCGCGTCATCCGGTGACGACCCGTCTCGCCTTAACGGGTACTTTGATTGTCGCTCGCGATTTAGCCCACGCGAAACTGAAAGAGCGGCTGGATCGCGGCGAAGGATTGCCCGATTACATGAAGCAACACCCTGTTTACTATGCGGGCCCAGCGAAGACCCCCATCGGGATGGCCTCAGGTTCTTTTGGTCCCACGACTGCGGGTCGGATGGATAGTTATGTGGATTTTTTCCAGAAAGCTGGCGGTTCCCATATCATGATCGCAAAGGGTAATCGTGGTCAGGCAGTCACCGATGCCTGCAAGGCAAACGGCGGCTTCTATCTTGGATCTATCGGCGGCCCTGCTGCGATTCTTGCTCAAGAGAATATCCGTAAGGTCGAGGTCGTGGACTATGCTGAGCTCGGCATGGAGGCAGTCTGGAAGATCGACGTTGTCGATTTCCCAGCGTTCATTCTGGTCGACGACAAGGGCAACGACTTCTTCTGCCAGATTCCCGGCTCAGGCTGTGGCATCTGTGCAGTCTGAGCGTATTCGTACCCAACTTTTACTTATCCCACTCGAGCGCACCGCGCCGTACTTCGTAGAAGAGTCCGAGCACAAGCACACCGAGGAAAACTGCCGTGGCTGTTGTGATGGCAATGCCTGCAGCAAGGAACTCACGGTAGACGAGTGCCCAGGGCACGAGGAAGACCACTTCGATGTCGAAGAGGATAAAGAGCATCGCGGTAACGTAGAACTTCACGGCGAAGCGAGGGTGCACTTTGCCCTCGGAAGGCAGGCCGCACTCGTAAGCTTTATCTTTAATATAATTACCCTTGGCGCGTTGTCCGAAGATATGGCTCGCAATAAGCACGACTATGGGGACGGAAAGCCCGAGGATAACCTGCACCAAGACCGGCAGGTATGTCGCAAGGGATTGTTCGGCGGTAGCCATCACCGGTCATCAAGTCATCTGCCGACACCTTGGCAAGCGCACTCAGCGTATCCCCTGGGGGATTTGCAATGTCGGGGGTCCATCTTGGCCCTCTTCAGGGGGGTCCATCCGCTTCGCTAATTCTGCGGCCGACCCTGCCACTTGTTCAGCCAACCAGGGCGGACATGTATAAAGCGCCTGCTTGGAAAGTTGATTCATGGCATGGGCGGCGTCGGAGTGTGCGACTGTCATCCATCCACGTGGTGGTTCGCCGGGCTTGCCTGCGGGAGCCTTTGCCATGCGTACGGTAACGGTTTCGCCTGAAAACAGCGTAACCTCTACAGTGAAAGGGCGGGCGAGGGCAGCGGTTGCCTCTGCGTCATTTGGGGCAATCGCATCGGCGGCGCGAAGAATGGAGAGCGCGTTCAAAAGTTCTTCGCTGGCTGCAGCAAGTTTTGGCTCAACATTGCCCTTAAGAGGTTCGCCTATTTTTTCACGCGCGAGAGCGATGCTTGCTCCGTCCGTAAAGGTTACTTTAACGCCCCGCACCTCTTCGCGCTTAATCACAAAAATGACGGGGTTAATCCAGTTGGCAGGATCTCCTTCAAGGTAGCCCGTAAAGGTTGTGCGGAGAGCCTCTTTAGAGTCGAGAAGGCGCACGGCTCCACCTGAGCCATCTTCCACTGTTCGACCAAATTCTGCGCTCCATGATTTGCCGTTCACTGCTTCGACGCGGATGGAGTTTCCCGTGAAGTTTAGTTTAGCGATCCGCCGAGGGTCAGATGTCAATGTGCCAAGGACCTTGGTGTTACGCAGTGCTTGCAGAAAAGGTCGCAGGCGATTGTCGGTGTCGACTGGTAGGTTAAATCGTGAAGGCACTACCCAGCCCTTTTCCGTCCGTTCAATGCGGACAGTTTTTTCGTTCGCCGTTACTTCAATTGTGCGCAAGTCCGCTAAGAGTTCTGGTGGAACTAAGTTATAGCTTGAGACTGCGGGTGGCGGAGTTTCTCGTCCAGTGAAGACGAGTGCTAAGGCAACAGCGCCTAATACGAGCGTCGTGAAGAGCAGGGTGCGATTGCGCATGGTGGCTTAGGCTTGGCGGCGACGGCGGAGGAGGGCGTAGATGAGTCCGCCGAGTCCGACGAGGAGAGGGGCTGCCAACAGGTTGATCCACGCTAGATTGCGCCCGAGTGAATCAACTTCTTCGCGGGCTGCGCGGCGGATGTCGCGCAAGGTACGACGCACCGCAGCCTGTTCTTCGCTGAAGCGTTGCGCTTCGCGTTCAAGTTCAGGTGTGAGCACAATCCCTTTGGAGAGGTCTCCTCCCGAAGTGCGTGAAAGCTCTGCAATTTTTTCTGCCAACTCAGATAACTTTTGCTCATTACGATCAATCTCAGTCTGGTAGGTGGCTTGAGCTTGGCGTTGGAGTGCCATGACGCGGTCGAATGGACGTAAGGCTGTGCCTTTTGCGCGTACACTTACAAGGTCTTCACTGCCCGCCAAGGTTTCCAAAGCGCCGATAAAGAAAGCCTGGTTGTCGTTGAGTGGTTCGTAGACCTGTTGGCCGTAGGCTGTGCTCCGACGGATAGAGTAGTAGTCGAGAATGAAGTCGCTATCCGCCATGACGATTAAGCGCCCAGGTTTTTCAGAAACTTTTAAACTCACAGGCACTGCGCTCGTGTCGTTGGCGTCTCGGGGAGCTCCTTCGGGGAAAGCTGTTTTGAAGCTACCACTGATGGCGGCGGCAAACGTCCGTTCTTGGCCGTCGGGGCGGAATTGTGCAGCGACTCTCTCAAACGGACCTGCATTTGCTATGTTGACGGGTAATGCGCCCACGCCAGGCCCACGGAACGTAACCAGCGGAACAAATGTTAATCCGATGGGAGTAGGACTGACGAGTCGTACGCTGCCGGCATCCAGAATATTGAGCATGCGTAAGTTGCTCGTGACAGGGTGATCGGGAGCTAAATTTGAACTATCCAGCGCGACGGCCAGCGGATAATTCACTGCCTCACCTCTCGTCGATGGCATTTGTAGTGAATGCGCAGCATCTCCCACCATTGTGTCTACGGGTGCTTCGACCCCCCAACTTCTAAGTAATGCCGGATCGCTCGCCGCGCCCATTGCACTCGCAGGCACCATCATTAATGGCATATTGCCTTGTTGGAATTTCTGATAACGCGAAAGAGGGTCCATTGCCACAAGCACAGGCCCTCCGCGAAGTAAGAATTGGTCGACGGCAAAAGCGAGTTTTGGGTTTAGGTGGTGCGGGTGAATCATTGCGACCACGACAGTGTCTTTAGGTAACTCGGTTGCCGTATTGCTCACGGTGACGCACTCGAAGCTGCGACTGAGTTCTGCCATGAGCACATCGCCCGGTCCTGGCTCTTGCCCTTGTCCTTGTGGCAAGTCGCTGGATAGAGGCAGCGTTGAGATGAAAGCGAGGCGAGGTTTGCTCAGGCGAGTGACTGATGCGATCAGCTGAGCGATATCATACTCTAAGAAGCGCTCTCGCCGAGGGTCTAGAAAAGGAATCGCGCGAATAGAGTCCGCCTGTTGAGCGGTTAACCCTAAGTATGCAGTGCCGTTTGCTGTACGTGTGCCAGCTAAGCCTTGTCGCTGCGCACGTGATTCGTCTTCCGTATCCGGTTGTGGGTCAGTAAGGCGTAGTCGGATGGCGCCATTGGAGGCATCGGCGAACGACCTTAGTAGACCTTCGGCGCGCCGGGAGTAGGCTTCGAGGTATGGCGAAAGACGCGTATCGCCGTGACTGGTGAACAGCTCAATGGTCACAGGCTCGCCGACAGTTGCCGCGATGCGACGTGAGCCCGCCGAAAGGCTAAAAATGCCGTCTTCAGTTAAGTCAAGACGGGTGGCCATTCGTCCGGCAATCAAGTTGGCAAAAAATGCTGCCGCGATGACGGCGAAGACAGCAAGAAGGGTTTGCGCGCGATTCATTGGAGTGTGCTTTAGCGGCGTTCAATCATCAGAGTGCTTAAGCCGAGACCTGCTAAAGCGACTGAGATGAAGTAGGTGAGTGGTTGTATACCCAGTATGCCGAGTGTGAAAGGTTCGAGGTTTCTCCAGAGACCAATGCGGGCAACGTTCGAAACATACTGCGTCGGCAAGATGCCGCTTAATAAGTTATCAAGCACTCCGTAGCCTACAATGACTAGAATGAAGCAGGCGAGGAAACCGGTGACAAATGCGATCACTTGGCTGCGCGTTAGCGCCGAGCAGACCGCCGCGATTCCCAGACAGGCGCCGCCACAGAGGAGTGAGCCGAGGTAGCCACAGGCGATGGTGCCTAAGTCTGGTTTTCCTAACCAAGAAACGGTTAGCACCATCGGTAGAGACATGGCGAGTGCGGTGGCCAAGAAAAGCCAGGCAGCAATAAATTTACCGAGGGCAGCTTGCCAAACCGTCACCGGCCATGTGAGTAGCAACTCGAGGGTGCCTTGTCGGCGTTCCTCCGCCCAGAGGCGTGCGCCAGCGGCAGGTGCCAAGAATGCCCATAGCCAAGGGTGGTAGATGAAGAATCGATCGAGATTAGCGATACCGGACTCGTAGAAGGATCCGACAAAGAAAGCCAAAGAAACCGCGAAGGCGTTGAAGACTGCGAGGAATACATAGGCGAGCGGAGTTCGGAAGTATCCGAGAAACTCGCGGGCAAGAATGGCACGGAAAGCACGCATGGGGTTAAGTCGTAAGGTGACGGAAGATTTCATCCATTCTCTTGCCAGGGAAGCGGGCTAAGAGCGATTTGGGTGTTTCATCGCAACGAATTTCGCCACGAGAAATTAAAATGACACGCGTGCAGAGAGCTTCAACCTCTTCCAATAAATGTGTAGATACGATGACGGCTTTGCGTTCAGCCATGCTTGCTAAGATGCGACGGACTTCGTGTTTCTGATTCGGGTCTAAGCCATCCGTTGGTTCATCTAAGATGAGGACTTCGGGGTCGTGGATGACGGCCTGGGCAAAGCCCACGCGCATACGATAGCCCTTAGAGAGTGTGTCGACACTTTGTCCGGCGACATCGCTCAAGCGACATAATGCTAAAGTTTCCTGCACGCGCGTGGTCGCATCTTTAAGGCCGCGCAAAGTTGCCGCAAAATCCAAGAATTCTTTCACGGTCATTTCGCCGTAAGCGGGGGCGCCTTCAGGCGAATAACCCAACCGGCCTTTCGCTTCCACGGGCGATTCAGAAACATCGAAGCCAGCAATCCGGGCAGACCCTTGATCGGGCTGCAGATACCCAGCTATCAATTTCATGGTGGTAGATTTACCAGCGCCGTTGGGGCCGAGGAATCCAATAACTTCTCCGCGTTCGACCGAGAGAGATACATTCGATACGGCACGAATTGTGCCGAAAGATTTCGAAAGATTTTTTGCTTCAATCAGTGCCATTGTGAAAATGCGCCTTAACGGACAGGGGGTAATGATGTTAAGGTAATCTTAGCGGCTTCAAATTTCCGACGGATTTCGGTGAGTAGGCGCTCGTTCTCCGCAGCGCAGTCCCAGGCTGCAGCAGGGTAGTACCACCAAAATATACGAATCGTTGGCCCCGCAGATGAGAGTCGCTCAAGGTGAATGCG
This sequence comes from Opitutia bacterium, assembly GCA_003485955.1. Classification (GTDB taxonomy): domain Bacteria; phylum Verrucomicrobiota; class Verrucomicrobiia; order Opitutales; family UBA953; genus UBA8828. The sequence goes on along the minus strand of DNHH01000096.1, from coordinate 4,133 downwards.
GGGAGGGTGGGCTGGTTGTGCGCCTCGGTGCCCAGCAAAGATTTGCCGAACAATGACGAGAGCTTCCTCGGTATGTTTTGTGTCCGTATCTGCAGAAAGCTCCAAGAGGTGTTGTGTACGAATGTAAGGGCGCTCCGTTACATTGGTCAGAGAACGATTCGCAAGTTCGCCATTGGGCACCGTTACAAGTTGTCCATCGGGCGTACGTACACGCGTGGAGCGCAAGCCAATAGCTTCGACGACGCCCGTGAGTCCTGCGGCATCAATCGTGTCACCGAGTTCAAAAGGCTTATCCACCATGAGCATGACGAATCCAAAGAAGTTCTTAATTGTGTCTTGAGCGGCGAAGCCGAAGGCGAGACCACCAACGCCGACGCCTGCGAGGATGTTTTGCGCAGCGTCAGAGTTTATGACGGAGATGCATTGGATAAATCCGTAGACGACAACGATGACGCGAAGCACAGTCCCGCTAATAGGGACAAGCACGTCATCCAGTTTGTTTTCGGAGCGATCCGCAATAACTTGAAAATAAGCCTGGGCGACTTTGGTTAATTGGAAGGCAAAGTAGAAAACGGCGTAGACTCGGAAAATTCGGCGAGCGGTATCAAACTGACTCACCCACGTTGCTTTTTCTAAGGCAGCGTGTGCGTCGGCGACGACGAACCAGAAGGCTCCTGCTGCGAGGGCAATCGGCATGGTGATGCCGATGGCGGCAATCAGCGCTCCCCCGACTGGATGATTTGGCATGCGGAGTGAAACCCAATTAAGGATTTTACGCAAAACCCAGCCAAGGACGATGGCTAGCAGGATCCAAAAAGGAGGATGCGTCCACGCCGGCAGGAATGAGAGGTCGATGAGTGCGACTTGCATGGGGTCTTTGGGATAACAGGTGGGGGGTGGTTTTCAAGCGTCGCATTCATCCAATCCGCTTGTCCAATCCGCAACTCCCTCTCACGCTCCCCCCTTGTGAGTGAAACCGCTGCCAAACCTGTCGTCTTAACCTGCGCTCAGCCCACAGGCCGCTTGCACCTAGGCAATTATCTTGGCGCCGTCCTGAATTGGGGCGCGATGCAAGATGACCACGAATGTTATTTTGGGATTGTCGACCAGCATGCCATTACCGTTCCTGCAGTACCGGCTGATTTGCGTAACAATACCTACCTGTGCCTTGCTCAGTATATGGCCTGCGGGTTGGACCCTGCGAAAAGCCGACTCTTTGTTCAATCGCATGTGATTGGCCATACCGAGTTGGCTTGGGTCCTAGGATGTATCTGCCCGCTGGGACAACTTGAGCGCATGACTCAATTTAAGGATAAATCGAGTCGTCAAGAATCTGTCGGTGCGGGTTTATTGACATACCCCGTACTGATGGCTGCCGACATTCTTCTTTATAACGCGTCGAAAGTTCCGGTTGGTGAAGACCAGAAGCAACACCTCGAGTTAACCCGCGATCTTGCCCAGAAGTTTAACCGTACCTACTCCGAAACATTTATTATCCCCGAACCTTTTATCGCCAAGACGGGCGCTCGGATTATGTCGTTGCAGAATCCGACAGCGAAAATGTCGAAGTCTGACCCCCATGCAGGAGCGACAGTGTTTATTACCGACACCCCTGATGAGATTCGCCAAAAAATTGGCTCCGCAGTTACGGACTCCGGCAGCGAAGTGCGCGCGACGGCTGACAAGCCAGGCGTAACGAACCTTTTGCAAATTCTCTCGGCCTGTACGGGTAAGTCTGTGCCTGTACTGGAGGAAAGCTTTGCGGGTAAAGGCTATGGCGATTTTAAGCGCGTGGTGACAGATGCGATTGTTGCAACGTTAAGTCCGGTTCGCGAACGCTTTGCTTTATATTCTACCGACCGCACGGAACTCGACAGGGTGTTAAAGTTAGGGGCAGAGGGCGCTCAGAAGACTGCCTATAAGACGCTTTCTAAAGTGTACCGTAAGGTCGGCTTTGTTGAGCGGCCTCGCTAAGAATCTTCGATTCCGCCTTGTCCCCGGGCCATTGGGTCGCATCCTGCGTTTGACCAAACCCTTATGAAACAACTCCAACAATTCCTAAAGGAGAAGTGGTTCCTTGTCGCTGCGGACGCCTTAGTTGTCATCGGCGTCCTTAGCCTAGGCCTAGATCCTAAAGACGGTTTCCAGGCCTTCTTGGCCGTCGTCGCTATTTTAGCGGCCGCCTTAATTGTCCTTATTCCTGTCCTGCGCGAGGATGCGGGAAAGAAACAGCGTCTTGCTGAGCAAGCACGTTTACGTGCAGCCCTTGCCGAAGAGATTGATCGCGTACGTGATGAAGTCCGCTCTGCCTCCGAGTTGACGACGCGTCGTCTTGCGGATGCCGAGCTTTCGGCTAAAAAATCCGGCGAGGCAGCAGCCGAAGCGGTCGCCCGCCGCGCTTCGACAGAGATAGCTGCCTTGCGCGCAGAGTTGGCAGCATTAGCCAAGGATTCCGAGTCCGACGAAGAGTTGGCGGGAAAACTTCAATCGATTGCTGATACCGCACGTGCCGCAGCAGCGGATGCGGAAGAAGCACTTGAGAATTCAGAAAAGGCTAAGACAGCCGCAGCAGATTCTGCGCGCCTGGCTAAAGAAGTTACCGCACTTCACGCCGCCCTCGCACAGGCTCAAGCTGATGCAGCCAGGGCTCTCAGTGAAGTCGAGCGTGCGAATGAAGAAATTTCACGTCTGCGCGCAAACCCCTCTAAGGCCTCCGCTCCTGCCGCCAGCATCGCATCCAGCGATGTCGAGCCGGAGGCCGAAAGTCGTGCGGTTGAAGATGAGTCGAGCGATGATGCAGACGAGGACACGCAGACTTCGTCTGCGGAAGTCTCACCAAGTATAGCTCAAGCTGAGCCTGCGCCAGTCGTGCGCACGGTTATTGCGGATGAAGAGGGGGCGACTGGTACGCGCCTGCTGGTTAACTTGATGATGGGCATTGGAAACAAACCGTTTGTCCGTGGTACGGGACCTGGTCTTTCTGAAAGCGCTGGACAGCCCATGCAATTTGTAGCGATCGGCCGTTGGCTCTGGGTTTGTCCTGAGGGTCAGACAGCTGCCACGGTTCAGGTATGGAAAAATGATAAAACTGCGGTGGGCGAGCCTGTACACATCCCTGCGGGGGAATCTCGCGAATTAGACGAAGATCATTTCCAGGGTTAAGTATGCGGTTTTGGTTTACGCTGATCGGTGTGTCGCTGGTCGCGGTTAGTGCCGAGGACTCCTTGCCAGCTGTGCCACGTGTTACCGAGCGAGAGTCGAGTCTTGCTGTGGTTGTGGCCGAAAAACATGAAGCCATGCATTATGTTGGCGCTCATGCAGACGCGCTCGAAATTTTTCTACGCAGTACGGCACGCTTAGGTTTACCACCAGGACGAAAGCCGCGTATTGAAGTCGCCGATATCTCGAATCTTCCGCCAGTCGCGTGCACAGTTAAAGGTGGACAGGTTTTAGTTGCTGTGCGCCTCGGTGATGCCACGCAAGCCCCCTTGCGAGCTTCTGAAGCTGTTGCCCGGTCTTGGTTGGCCGCTGCTTCGCTTGCGGGAAGTCAGCCGACAAATGAGCCTGCGCCATGGGCTCCACCGGCAATCGCCGCCGAAGTGGTTGCGCAACTTCGCCCTGCGATGGTTGATTTTTGGTACCGGCAAGCGACGTTGAATCGGCCCGCCGCTTTAACCGAAGTCATCGCAGGTAAAGCAGACCCTCGAGAATCTTTATTATTTATACGCGCGCTTCGGCGTAATTTATCAGCGCAAGCGTTTGGGGTCACGCTCGCCGCTGCAGGTCGTGGCGAAGATATCTTACCGACGCTTCTTTCTTTCGCTAAAGACCCACAGCTTTGGTGGATAGCTTCGCGCCAGGCGTTACTCGATGCGAGACCGCCGTTGGCTTTGGGCATGCGTGAGTCGTTGTCCGAACTTGATGCCATAGCTCGATTTGTACACGACCCCGTTGGCTTAGGGGATGTTGTCCTAGATGGCCCTGCTGCTGCGCGTTTAAGAAAACTTCCTGCAGTTCAAGAGGCGATGGCGGCACGCTTGGCGCAGTTGCGCAGAGATATTCTTCGGCAAAACCCTGTGGCACATAATTCTTGGAGGTGCTTAGGGTCTTGGATGGAGGCTTTTCCAACCGGC
>DNHH01000041.1:1593-6985 GCA_003485955.1 Opitutia bacterium | reverse complement strand
AATAAATGGGTCTATGCCGTTGCGCGACCAGCCGGATGCATCTTTTGTCTCTTTCTTTGTTGGCGGAATGAATGACCAATGTTTTTCGTAGCGTGCACCTTCGACAATCCAGCGATGGAGAATTTCTTTTTGTGCATCCGTCAGTTTTTTTCCGGATTCTGCCTCGGGCATCATGATTTCCCGATCATGCGAGTTAATACGCGTGAGCAGGTCTGATTGTTCAGGTTTGCCGGGGACGATGGCATGTCCCTCGGAGTCTGCGAACTTTGCGGTAGCGCCCTCGAAAGTATCTAACCGTAGATCAGCTTTGTTGGCTTTGAGGTCCGGGCCGTGACAGCCGAAGCAATTTTCGGCTAATATCGGGCGAACCTCAAAATTATAACTCACCGGCCCTTGGGGTTTAGACGGCTTTAAGGCAAGGTTGTTGGCCGCAAAAATTGAAACCAAGCTAACCGCGCCTACAGCTATGAAAATCTTTCGAGACATGCTTAAAGGTATAAAAATAAGGGGGTGTAGATATGACAAGCCCAAGCCTGCAATGTTCCTTTGTTAAAGGCCTTAGCGACGGATCAGCCGCCAAAGACTAAAGCCGTCTCCATGGTCAATAGGGGGCGGGGTCGAGGGGTCCTTTCCAGTGGCCAATAATTCCATAACTTTAGTTTCCACCTCGGTCTCATCGCCCTTTTTGAGCGTCTCTGTCCATTCAGCGCGAACAATCCCAAAAGGTGTAGTTTCATCGCGCCAAACTTTACCGATCAAATCTGTGGTTTGGGCAGACGCAAACGGTGGATCGAGCGAAAGTTTACTCTCTAATTTTTGTAGCGTGCAGTCGTGAGCTTTGCCGGCGCCATCATTCATTTTTGCCGATCCTTCCGGAGTGAAAGTTGAGCTCGATTTAAGCTCAACTTTATCAACCAGCCAATTCACGTCCTCAGGCTTTAGGTGCCAGGGGCCTTTAACGGGATCTGTAAAAAGTATCTCGTATGAAACGTACAATAGCCGACCGGCTTTTGCTGCATCCATCGCGCGGGGAATCAAGAAGCTGAGACGACCCTTGTTGCGTGAGCCGAGCCACTTGACAGGAGAGATTTCGAGCCAAACGCAGGGGGTTTTTTCAACAACCGTACCGTCACGCGTACTAATGCGAATTTCGGAAATCTGTGGCTGGGAGTTTCCGCTTTGTCGGATGACTCGGTAGATGGCCCAGCTTCCATCTTCTGGAATACGTTGCGCGAAGATTTCCCATTGGGCAAAAGCCGGACATGTCGAGACCACCCAAGCGAACAAAAGTAGCAAGCGGGTGCTCATTTCGTCCTATTTCAGCGTGGTTTTGGCCCTGAGCAAGCCCGCATCCCGCTTGCCCTGCAACGGACCATCCCTCTACGGTATGGGTTCCCATGGCTCGTTCTATTGAGATCTATGATACCACCTTGCGCGACGGCGCCCAAGGGCTCGGCATCCATTTCTCGGTTGAAGACAAGCTGCGAGTGGCCGCCGAGCTCGATCGCTTTGGTGTTACCTATATAGAGGGCGGCTGGCCCGGGTCCAACCCGCGCGACATTGAATTCTTCACGCAAGCCAAACGTTTGAAATTTAAGCATGCCAAACTTGCGGCCTTTGGTTCTACCCGCCGAAAAGGTGTACGTGCCTCCGAAGACGAACAAGTTAAAGGTCTTCTCGCAGTGGGAACACCCGTCGTTACGATTTTTGGAAAGACCTCACGCACGCACGTCCGTGAGGTCCTGCGCTGCACGCCTGAAGAAAACTTGGAGATGATTGCGGATACCGTCGCATATTTGTGTAAGCATGGGCGTGAAGTCGTCTACGACTGTGAGCATGCAATCGATGGCTGGAAGGAAGATGCAGACTACGCACTCGCGTGTTACCGCGCGGCGGCTGATGCCGGAGCGAGCCGCATTGTCCTTTGCGACACCAATGGCGGTTCACTGCCAGATGAAGTTGCTGCCGCTACGCGTGCCGCAATCGGAGCCGTCAAAGTCCCAATTGGTATTCACACGCACGACGATGCTGGCCTAGCGCTGGCAAATGCCCTTGCTGCGCTGGATGCAGGCGCATCACACGTTCAAGGCACCATTAACGGTATTGGCGAGCGCACGGGTAATTGCGACCTCACGGCAGTCATGCCTGTTTGCCAGCTTAAACGAGGATGGCGTTGCGTCCCTCCAGCCTCGTTGCGCCGGCTCACGGCTTTATCACAGTTCTTGGACGGCGTAACTAATCAAGCTCCCGAAGCGCGACGCCCATGGGTTGGTGCAGCAGCTTTTGCCCATAAAGGTGGCACGCACGTCGATGCCGTCCGAAAATTTGCGGCTGCCTATGAGCATATTGATCCTACAGCCGTTGGTAATACGCGCGACGTTTTGGTCAGCGACCAATCTGGCCGCAGCAACTTGGTTGTTAAGGCGGCTGAGTTGGGCATCACGCTTGATAAGGATGCACCCTCAACGCGAAGTGCGTTGGAAGAACTTAAGCGACTTGAGCATGAGGGATGGAGTTTTGAAGATGCAGAAGCTTCGCTAGCCTTGCTCCTGCGTCGTCACCTCGGTAAAGCCACACAACTTCCCTTTGAAGTTGTAACCTATCACGTTTCCGTCCGCGGCGGCCCCGGACATGCTGCCTGCGAAGCCACCATTCGCGTACGTATCGGTAAAGAAGAGGCACTCACTGTTGCGGAAGGGGAGGGCCCTGTTCATGCGCTCGATCAGGCGCTGCGCGACGGCCTCGTCCGTGCATTCCCGCGTCTGAAAAAGGTGAACTTAACCGACTATAAGGTGCGTGTGCTAAGTGGCCGGGATGGTACTTCAGCCAAGACCCGCGTTGTGGTTCGCTCGACGGATGGCACTACGAGCTGGGGTACAGTCGGGGTGAGTGCTAACTTAGTCGAAGCAACGCTGAGTGCGCTGTGTGATGGTTATGCACACGCTCTAACGCGCTAATTTTTCCCGATGGTTTTATTTGGCGAAGTCACACCGGTTGCAAAGCCAGCTGTCACAGAAGGACATGACAGTCGTACAGAATTCATGCCGATCGACCCTCTTGGCACGCATTTAGGCAGTGAGTCTATTTCAGGAATACAGTTGAAGCCGACAGAGCAAATCGGGTTACCGAAAGTTTCCGCAGGCCAGACGGGCGCAGCTTTAGATGATCAGATTCGCCAGCAGCGTGCAGAATTCTATACGGTTATCGCAGTGATTGCCGTCCTCGTGTGCTTGGTGGTATTTTTCTATTTCCGTAGCGGCCAAAGAAACTTCGCAGGCCAGGGCGCTAACCGTAACTAGTTTACGCTTTGCGGGGTCTGGCGAATACGGTGCTCGCCCGTAATTCAACATCAAATTGTCCTGTGTCTTCGAGCATTCGGTAAAATTTGGCGTAACGCGGCGCAGTTTGGTCAAAGTCACGAACCATCTCGCGTACGCGGCGTAGAATAAATTCCCCTTTTACCCAGCCATCTTGATTCGGTAGTGAGCGGGCTGCGTCGACCAAGGATTGAATCAAGTCTGTACGATTGAGCAGTGCTTCTTTGCGTCGGATGGCATGGACGTCATTACTCACGACTGCTTTATCATTTTGCCGTGTAGCCGAGGGCGAACTTGCTGTTGGCGTGCCCGTTCGTCGCCCGCGGCGTGCGCGACTTGGCGATGGCGATCCATCTGTCTTATTTACGGCGCTGGGGGTGGGTCGTCCGGTTGCAAAGCGCAAAAGCGGCAAGCGACGCTCGGCTTCTGTCAGGGCTTTTTGCGCCTCCGGATTAAGTTTAGGCAAAGAACGTAAGGCTGTGAGTAGGAGTCGTAGGACTTCACGCGGATCTGATTCGGCGGCAGCTTTGTGTTCAAGACGCTCGCGTAGTTCTGTCAGATTGACGTAGTGATGGGCTGCGCTGCGAAGTGAACGGTGTGGGCGCTCGCCCATCACAACAATGCGCACACCATCTTTTTTGGCGTCTTCGACAATGGGCGTGAAGTCACTGTCATTGGTCACAAACACCAAGGTCGTTGGTGGATTCTTTCCGGCGAGCAACTTGACTGCATCTATGGTTAGGCGCATATCGGTTGCATTTTTCCCAGCTGTATAATTTCGCTGCTCGACCAGCTCGAGTGCTGGCCATGTTTCAGCTGCTTTTCGCCAGCTGTGGAGTCGATTCTGAAAATCACCGTAGGCACGCGCCGAAGCCAGTGTCGTCTCGCCCACAAAGTCGCGCAGGGTTGGTAAAAATCCGTGTGATACATTATCTGCGTCGATGAGCAGGGCGATGCGCGCCCCTTTGGATCCACGGGCTGCTTCAGGGGTGGAAGTTGAGGGTGCGTGAGCGCGCGTGGGTGCTGAACGTCGCGACCGAGTTTTAACAGCAGGTTTTTTCTTGGGAGGCACAGGTGTGAATATTTAAAGGCTAGCTGGCGTCCCCGGATGGAATTGAACCATCATCCCCGGTTTAGGAAACCAGTGTTCTATCCGTTGAACTACGGGGACACGAGCAGTCGCCAAAAGTGTCTCTATGCTCTTTGGCGGGCAAGCCCCAAGAGACTATCCAACTTAATGTCAGATTTATAACCTACCTGTCTTGACCCTTGGTAAACTGCTGTAAGGGTAGGGCAGTCATGCTATTCCCTGTGATTGCCCAAACAGTTCACTCTGAGATGCCTGTCTGGGCATGGTCGGCTTTTCTGGCATTTGTTGCCTGCATGCTGGCACTCGATTTGGGGGTTTTTCATCGTAAGGCGCAGAAGCCGTCTTTCCGATCTGCGGTTGCTTGGTGTATTGTTTGGATATCTCTTGCGGTCGGCTTCACGTTTTTACTCAGCGCATGGCGAGGACCCCAAGATGCGCAGCTTTTTGCAGCGGGTTACCTCCTTGAGTTGGCGCTCTCTGTCGACAACCTCTTCATCTTTATTTTAGTTTTCGCACACTTCAAGATACCTGAAGAACATCAACACCGGGTACTTTTCTGGGGTATTATCGGGGCTGTCGCGATGCGTGCGTTGTTTATTGTGGCAGGCATTGCCGCCGTCGATCGGTTTACTTTCCTGCTCCCTGTCTTTGGAGCATTCCTTGTTTTCACAGGCATCAAGTTAGCCACAGCGCACGGTGAGGCAGAGGGCAAGGATATGGCTGAAAACCTTTTCGTACGTATCGCGCGCAAGGTGTTTCCTCTTACGCCCCATCTACATGGGAGCAAGTTTGTGATACGCGAAAATGGCCGTACCCTTTTCACGCCGCTTTTTGTCGTGTTGCTCGTCGTGGAGGGCACCGATCTTGTTTTTGCAATCGATTCCATTCCTGCAGTATTAGGCATCTTGCCTCCTGACATGGAGATTGGTGAGAAGCGTTTCATCGCCTTTACATCCAACATTTTTGCGATCCTGGGCTTACGCTC
>DNHH01000041.1:0-1432 GCA_003485955.1 Opitutia bacterium | reverse complement strand
ATCCTGGGCTTACGCTCTATGTACTTCGCACTGGCTGGGTTTATGGGCTACTTCCGTTTCCTTAAACCAGCACTGGCATTTATCTTAGTGTTTATTGGATTTAAAATGATTCTTCCTTGGGCGGCTAAAGTCGGCCAGAGCGAAGGTGTTATTGCGGGTTGGGTTCCAGATTTTCTGATTAAGTCCGGCTCGGTCCACCTCTCGACGGATATTTCTTTAGCGATTGTCGGTGGAGTTTTAGGGCTAGCGATAGCCTTTTCCGTCGCTTTCCCTGAGAAGAAGTAGCACCCCATCAGGCTTTTTCCGTTCCCTTTCGCCGTTGGCTTTGCCACGCTGGGGTCGTGTTTCGTGGACATTACTATACCTATATTCGTTTCCTGCGCGGAAACTGGCATTTACTGATACTGGCAGCTTTGGCTGGTCTGCTTTATGCGGCTAGTAGTGCACTCGGCGTGCCTTTTTTACTAGGTAAGGTTCTGCCCGCAGCTTTTGGCGACAAACTGGCTATTGAGACACCCATTGTTACTTTCCCGAGTTGGGTAGGTTGGCAGCCCTGGGTATTGCCCCGCGGCAACGAAGTTGAATTCGCAGTATTCTTCCTGCCCACCGTATTTATCTTCCGAGGTATTTCTCAGTGGCTTGCGGGCACTTTGATTAACATTGCTGGTATGCGTGTGATCGAAGCTGTACGCTCAGAAGTGTTCGCGCGTATCCAGAAGTTGCCGTTGAGTTTCTTTGGTCGGATTACGACGGGAGACTTGATGCAGCGTCTGACTGGCGACGTGGCTTCTGTCCGCTTGGTCCTGATTGATGTGACCAACGACATCATGATTCAACCGTTCACGCTCATTTTTGCAGTCGGTATGGTTATTTTTACCTGCTTGAGCCTTGATGAAGGTTGGCGCTTTTTGCTCTGTCTTTTAGTGGTCCCAGTTTCAGTTCTCCTTGTGCGTTTCGTTGGAAGGAAAATCCAGAAACGCAATCGGCTTGCGAATGCAGCTAACGTCCGGGTGACATCGATTGCTATGGAGAATTTGCACTCTCCTCGAGAAGTTCGCGCTTATAATTTGGAGGATCGTGAAATCGCGCGTTTTAATCAAGCGAGCTCTGCTGGCCTTCACGCTCAAGGACGTATTGCGCGTTATGATAAGGCGCTCTCGCCCCTCTTAGAGTTCGTTGCCGCAACGGGAATTGCCTTGGCTGTTTGGGTGGGCGCTCATAGCGGCTTAGATCTTCCACGCCTCTTAATTATTATCGCAGCGCTCTATATAGCCTATGAGCCAATTAAGAAGTTAGGACGCGTGAGTAACATGCTGCGCTTAGCAGAAGTTGGCCTATCCCGCCTGACAGAAATATTTAACGCGCCCGATGAGGTGCCTGATCCGGTTGAGCCTGTGCGGATTTCGAAAATCCGCGGCTAACTCACCTTTCA
>DNHH01000112.1:10832-12562 GCA_003485955.1 Opitutia bacterium | reverse complement strand
ACATAAAATTTTTGTTATACCTACTCACCAAACACTCAGGCTCTTAAAGGGAACTGCCTTGCATGCAGAGGCTGACGACGTGGTGGTGATTGTCGGTGGTGGTAACATGGGTGATCGTTACCGTCGTCTTGAAGAATTGCGCTGCGCCATCGTCGAAAGCTTCCCCAAGCAACGTATCCTCTCATTCCCGCAAAGCTGCGAGTTTAGGAATCCTCTAGCAGAAGATTACTCACGTACAGTCTATGCGGCCCACCAGCAACTAACTCTATGCGCCAGGGACAGCGTCTCATGGGATCGGATGCGAAAAGCTTTTCCGCAAACACCGATTATACTGGTTCCCGACACTGCCCTACTCTTAGCGCCAGTAAGCCCATCGACACAAATCGTACCCGTTGTTTGTCTACGGACTGACTGTGAATCAAGACTTGGGGTCGATCAGCGTGCCAAATTAATTGAAGGCCTAAAAAACTATTGGCCTCAAACCATAAGCACCGATACGGCCGCCAAAGGTTCGAGCGAGAGTTATCCGGCAGAACTCCAAGCGTTATTCAGCGTTTTTAGCCAAGCATCTGCAGTCGTCACGGATCGCCTCCATGGACTTATCTTTGCTAAGATTCACCAAAAACCATGCGTGGTCATCGAAGGGGTTAATGATAAATTGAAGGCATTCGTGAATACGTGGATGCCCGACGCGAAGAATATCTGCATTGTCGACAACCCAACCACCGAAACAGTTTATCAAGCGGTCGAACAGGTAACCCGTGCGCCCGTTTCACCAGCTATAAGCTCGGATTTATTTCAACCGCTTATCTTAGCTCTGAAGGAAGAAAAGGTAGCTGCAAAAAAAGTATAACCATGGCAGAAAGCCAATGAGTCACTTTTGAGTCTGCGTTTCTTGCACAGAAGGTTTCCAAATGGGCTTTAAGCGCAGGCCTAAGCGGCCGAGAGTCTTCTGATAAGCCCAAGCTACACGAACAGATTGGAGAACCCGTAACCATTCGCGTTTTAAGCGAAAAATCCGACTTGCTATAGGCTTAGATCGTTTGCCGATGAGCGAGTTCGTATCTTCATGATGCACTTTTTCAGGACCTAAATGTAAAACGTCAACTCCATGAAGATAACCGAAGTTAAAAAATCTATCCACTGGCCATATGAAACGCTCTGATGACTGTAGCAGGCGCACCGCAGCTTCTCGTGTTATCAAATAAGCCACCGAGAGGTCACTTGCACGCGTTGGCAAATACAGAGAACTCGACGACGACAGATTTCGCCAAATTCGATAGCTTCGCTGGGGATGACTCAGGAGGCGAACGAGCATCGGGCGACCAGCAATTGCGTCCGTGGCCAGTGCCACATCCGCATCAGGTGGTGTAATCCAGCGCGCATCATCTTCAAGCACAAGGCATACACGATCAGACCCTTCGACAATCTTTTGCCAAACTTTTCGGTGAGCGAGAAAGCAACCGACTTCACCCCGGGTTAATCCATAACCCATCGTGCTTAAACGAGAAACGTGATCGTAATGCTCACTCCAAGGATATTCTCCTGTTAAAAAAACTGCGGGTGAAAGTTCCGCCTCAAAGCCTACACTTTGTGCATGTGCAAAAAATGACTGGGTACGCATCGAACCTGCTTCACCAATAACAAATGCGTGGGGCATCTGTGCCATACATAACACAAAATAACATGCACAAGTGTCGCAACAAGTAATTGTATCAAGAGTTGCCAAA
>DNHH01000112.1:1428-10652 GCA_003485955.1 Opitutia bacterium | reverse complement strand
AAAAGATACCCTCTCGCCAGTTTACAGAAGACATGCACAGTGGTATTTTAATCCCTCTTCTGTGTCTTTTTTCTCTAACAAAGACAGCTACAGCCGCAGACAGACCAAATATCATTTTCTTTTTAGTCGATGACATGGGCTGGCAGGAAACGTCGGTACCTTTTCACACTCAAGCCACTGAACTAAACCGTCGCTATCGTACTCCAAACATGGAGAAATTAGCTGCGGATGGCGTAAAATTCACTCAGGCATATGCATCCGCCGTTTGCTCCCCTTCGCGCATCAGTGCACTGACGGGTATGAATGTAGCACGTCATGGCGTCACCAACTGGACACTCCAGCGCGACAAGGGACCTGACGGTAAACACCCTACCCTCACTTTACCTGAATGGCCTCTCAATGGTTTCAGTCCTTCTCCAAACGTTCAACGTACGGTAAGTGCTACTACGCTACCGCAACTTTTACGCACTGCAGGTTACCGCACAATCCACGTGGGAAAAGCACACTTTGGGGCCATGCACACACCGGGAGAGAATCCGTTGAGTCTTGGATTTGATATCAACATTGCGGGGCATGCCGCGGGCGGACCGGGCAGTTACAGTGGCGATAAAAACTTTAGCGGTAAGTGGCGTGGCGCCGAAAAACACTGGGACGTCCCAGGGCTCGAAGCTTACCATGGCAAAGACGTCTACTTGACTGAGGCGCTAACGCTTGAAGCCATCAAAGCTGTCGAGCAATCCGTAGGCGACCGCAAACCCTTCTACCTCTACATGTCACACTATGCGGTGCATGCACCGTGGGAAAAAGATATGCGGTTCTATCAAAAGTATATCGATCAAGGACTAAAGCCAGCTGAGGCCACATTGGCTTCCATGATTGAAGGGATGGACAAGTCTTTGGGCGATCTTCGCGCCGCCCTCAAACGTCTCGGTATCGCAGACAACACCATCATCGTATTCCTCTCTGACAACGGCTCACCCAGCCAATGCCCTCCCAACCTACCCCTCCGTGGTCATAAACTTAATCCCTATGAAGGCGGCGTGCGTGTACCCATGTTAGCATATTGGCCAGGCGTCACAGCCGCCAGCACGACCAATGACACGCCTGTTGTCATCGACGATATCTTCCCGACCGTGCTCGACCTCGCCGGTATCGATTGGAAAGGTAAAGTCACGCAGAGCGTCGACGGCGCCAGCCTCGCTCCCGAATTCCGCCAGCCCGGTTCGATCACCCCGGGTCGTCCGCTCGTTTGGCACTTCCCCAACAATTACAGCGGACAGGACCCGTTCAGCGCGTTGCGAAGTGGACCATGGAAACTGATCTACCACCACGCCTCGCGTAAGCTGGAGCTTTACAACCTCGACGCCGACATCAGTGAGAATAACGACCTTGCCGCCAGCGAGCCCGCCCGTACCGCCTTGCTAGCTAAGCTACTGGGCAAGCTACTCCGCGAACGCGGCGCTCTCATGCCCACTGTCATTAAAACAGGTCAACCCGTACCTTATCCAGGGTCTTAACTACCGATTACATGAAAGTAGCGGCACACAATCACGGTAAACTTAACCTTAGACTAGAAATTCCCAAGGTCAGCGGAAACACTGTACGACTCGATGGGTATTTAAAATTTCCGAATGACCGTGAGTACCACATCTTCTTCGAATTCACCGCACCAAACGCAAATCAGGCGCAGATAAATCCACGGCCATTCTTACTCGCTTGCTTACCCATAGCGATGATTCATGGGCTCGACTTATACTGCGGGCACGGAGTCGATAAGATTACTCGCCAAAATCTCACTCTCTGGGCTAAGACCTACGCACGTTGGATTCCACAGCGTCTGCAGTGTGTCACATTGGACATACCTGACGCTCCATGCATACGGATGCCTGGAGCCAATGGCACTCTCCAGGCCTTCTCAGGTGGGGTTGACAGCTGCCAGACATTACTTAACCGAAACCCCCACCGCCGTCACGCAGGTCTAATGGTGCACGGATTTGATATCCCCCTCAATCGTACGGCAGAGTTTGAAAGCGCGTGGAAGAATAGTGCTGATATTTTGCACGATTATGCCGCCGAGTCTTATCAACTGCGCACAAACCTTCGTGAATGCGAAGCTGTCCGGCCGCGGCTAGATTGGGAAAAGGAATCCCACGGTATCTGGCTCGCAGCAGCGCTGGCATGCTTAGAGCCTTGGTTCGAGGAAGTCATCATCCCGTCGACATTTTGCACTGAGGCACTCCTAATTCCTTGGGGTTCGCACCCAGAAACTGATCCGCTATTTAGTAGCGAAATCGTTGCCTATCGACAGCATGGCCAAGACTTAGACAAGCTTGGTAAGATTACAGAATTGCTAGCCCAGTCTAATCTAACGGATCGATTAAGGGTATGCTGGCAACTCAACCATCTTCCCTTCAATTGTGGCCATTGCTTTAAGTGCATTGCGACCCAAGCCTGCCTCTGGATTTCGGGTTCACCACGCTCAGCTGCATTCCCTAATCCTTGCTCAATCAGTGAACTTGCAAATCTTTGTCGCCTGAAAAATGAGATGCAGAAGCCGAACCGTTACCTAATCACGAGGATGGAAGCAGTTGCGCGACAAAAAAATCGGGTTGATATTGCTGATCAACTCATGCGCACCCTTCGTGGTTCTAATTCATACACTTTACCAAGATGGCTTGAGTGGTTAAAAAAATATTTTCAATGAACCTCCCGCCTGATGTCATCACATGGATGGACAGCTTCGAAGCGGCAGTGCGCACACGAAATTTTTCGGCAGGACGGAAGCTTTTCTCACCCAACGTGCGCAGCTTTGGGACATTGGCAGACGATGTCCATGACCTTGATTCTCTCGTAGACCGGCAATGGTCAATCACTTGGCAAAAGACGCAGCACTTTGAATTTGAGCCAGATTCAACAACGTGTCATGTTTCAGATAACGGCCGTACTGCGATTGTCTTTTCAAAGTGGTCATCTCAACGCAGTTCTGATGGAGGTTTACGTCAGGGACGGTCCACCATCGTGCTTGTGCGCGAAGGTATAGCCGACGCATGGGTCGCTATCCATTCGCACTTCTCGCTTACGCCACTTGACGGTGGACAACTTGTCTAACTAAAAAGACAGGGCAATTGTCCATTGGTCGGGCTGAAAAAAACGTCACTCCGGCAAAACCGAACCTGCCCTTAAGCGCACAGCATAGGCCTCAAAGGTGGCACGAATCTCATCGCGCACCCGACGGAAGACTGCCCGAACCTCGTCAGGCGTACCCGTGGCATGCGCTGGATCGTCGAAGCCCCAGTGGAAACGTTGCACCTGACCTGGAAACATGGGGCAGACTTGATCTGCATTACCACAAACGGTAATCACTGTATGCACCGGCTGATTTAAAAACTCCGAGAGATGCTTGGAGCGATGTGCTGATGCATCCAAAGCAATCTCCTTAAGCACTTCGATTGCTATTGGGTGCACATAGCCTGCGGGCTTGGAACCCGCACTGGCAACTTCGATGATATCTCCCGCGGCCTGACGTAAAATTGCTTCTGCTAAATGACTACGACAGGAATTTCCGGTACAAAGAATTAATACGAGGGGCTTAGCCATCGAGCGCGCAAGATTACCGCGGGTTTAACGTAAGCGTATCGATGTCGACACCATCTGCTGCCGCGTCGCTGTCATCGGCGATGCGCGTATCGTATATGTAGCAGGACTGTAATAACCCGTTAGGCGATATTGCAAATTGTCGACGTAACCAGACGTCTTTAATTTTCACCGCTAAAACCTTCCGGGCTAATTGATAAAGTTGATCCATGGTCAACGCTGGAGCGCCTTCCAAGTGTGAATTCAAGTTACGTTCATTCTCAATCCAATCCATAGTCGCGAATCCATTTTGGAAAAACACAATGTGTCTCCGCTCAACAACTTTACCACGACGCACAAAAACCTCGGTAGTATTTCTGATACCCGTAAAACCGTAAGTCGAAACTGTGTAACTGTAGTTATCCTCGCAGGACCTCTTAACTGATTTCCAGGTGGAGTAACTTTTTTCGAGAACAGCGCTGTCTTTGGGAGCTCTCGCACCAGGAACAGCCAAAGTGACTACCGTTAGTACACAAAAACAGGCCATGTAAACGAGCCGTCGCATGGGTAGAGACTATGCGTAAGCAGCTTGCTGGCAAGCAGAGGAAGTGCCTTGATTCAACATCCGTGCATCGGTTAAGCATTCTAGGCGTATGGAAACCCCAACACCCCTCTCTGCTTTGGGCAGTATACAGTTTCCAGCCATACCTGACGCCCAGGCTTCACTCCAGCTTGCCCTACAGTACCAATTTGAACTTTCAGAGTGGAAATCCACAGGCGAGATTGAGACGGCTCAATTCAATCAGCTACACATTCTACTAAAGCACGCTCAGCAAAACGTCCCGTATTACACGAAGTTATTTGAAAAACACGGCATACAACTGCCCGAAAGAATTGACCGTGCGTTTCTTGAGAAGATTCCCATTTCAAAACGATCAGACTACCAAGATTGCGGCGACGATTTCGGCTCAAAGAAAATGCCCGAAGGTCACGGCCAAATGGCAGTAGCGAGAACCTCTGGGTCGACCGGGCAGCCACTGAAGTTCGGAAGATCGTCGATCACTCAGACCATCTGGCGGGCACTTTCTACGCGCGAGCATTTGTGGCATGGACGCGACTTTACTAAAAAAATCGGCGCCATTCGCTTAGCGCCTCCGGATTACGCGCCCGCTCCAGCTGGCGTGCAAGGGAACAACTGGGGAGCAGGCGTCGACAAGGTATTCGTGAGCGGACCTACGGTATTTCTAAATGCCTCCAGCCCGCTGGAAGGACAGCTCGAATGGCTTATGCGCGAAAAGCCAAGCTACCTACTCTCATTCCCATCAAGCTTGGTTGCGCTTACGCGTTACGCGGAACAAAAAGGCATAAGTCTGCCGTCAATCACCGAGCTACGCTGTGTGGGTGAAAAGCTCTCAGTCGAACACCGCGCCTATTTAAAAGACAAATGGCAAACGAAGGTAACCGACATGTACAGCTGCGAAGAAATGGGATACATCGCTCTCCAGTGCCCTAAAAACGAACACTACCATGTACAGTCTGAAAGCGTACTACTTGAAATTGTGGATGAAAATGGTCGAGCTTGCGCACCTGGCACACGTGGACGTGTCGTCATCACGAGTCTGAATAACTTTGTAACTCCATTTATACGATATGACATTGGCGATATCGCGGAATATGGCGTACCCTGTTCCTGTGGGCGCGGCTTACCGGTGATTCAACATATACACGGCCGAACCCGTAATCGCTTACTCCTTCCGAATGGCGAAAATCGCATGCCGCGACTCGGGGAATTTGTTATCTACAAAAAATACGACGATGCGGGTATTCGGCAGCTTAAATGTATTCAACACTCTTTGGAGAAAGTTGAGTTACAAATTGTAGCCGCACGTGCATTCACGGAAATTGAGCAAAAAGACCTCGTCGACATCTTGCTCCAAAACCTCGAACATAATTTTACGGTCGAGCTCACCTTCCCTGCGGAAATTCTGCGTAATCCGAATGGTAAACTTGAGGTCTTTGAGTGCCGAATTTAGTGAAGCGAATTACTGAGAAGACGCAGCAATGCTATTGCGAGCAGTGTCTTATTCGTTTCGAAGTTCCTAAAATCGGTAATTCATCTGGAACTTCAGGCTAAGAATGCCATCTAATGAAGCATGTCACCCCTACCCCGTCGCCAGTTCATCAGCTCGCTCACGCTCGCAGGAGCCGCTGTCGCCCTATCACCACGCGCCTTCGCTATTAGCGGGACAAAACCCGATAAACTCAAAGTCGGCGTTATCGGTTGCGGTGGTCGTGGCGTAGGTGCACTCAATGACTTCCGTGAAGCCGCCAAGATTCTCGGCATTCCTGTTGAAGTGACCGCCCTAGGCGATGCCTTCGCCAGCCAAGCAGTCGCACTGGGAGCAAGAGTTGGGGTAGCACCGGCACGTTGCTTTGGAGGCTATGACAATTATCAAAAGGTTATCGCGAGTGGTTGCGACTATGTGATCATGGCAACGCCTCCATCGTTCCGCCCGTTACACTTTGCAGCGGCGGTTGAAGCTGGGAAACATTGCTTTATCGAGAAGCCTGTTGCGGTGGATCCTGCAGGAGCTCGCTCAGTGATTGCAACCGGCGCGAAGGCACAATCCAAGGGCTTAGCCGTGGTTGCAGGCACCCAGCGCCGCCATGCCGCAGAATACCAACGCAACAAGGCACTCATCGATGCTGGCGCTATTGGCGCTATTCGCGGCGGTGTGGTGCAGTGGAATGGGGTGGTGCCTTGGACCAAGCGTCGCAACGCTGGCGAATCTGATGCCGATTACATGGCACGCAATTGGGTCAACTTCACAGAGATGTCTGGCGACCATATTGTCGAACAGCACGTGCATAATTTGGACGTAGCAGTTTGGTTCCTCGGTCGCCTGCCTGTTTCGGCAATTGGTTTCGGTGGACGCGCCCGCCGCGAAACCGGTAACCAGTTTGACTTCTTCAGCGTCGATTATGATTTCGGTGATGGCGTGCACATTCACAGCCAATGCCGCCAAATCTCGGGAACATGGGGTCGGGTTGGTGAATTCTTTACTGGCGCAGAAGGCACAGCCTTTGGTGGTGGAAAGATTGCCGGCAAAACCGTCCAAGCCGCCGCGATCAAACTCGAATCTGATAATGCCTATGTGCAAGAGCATGTCGAACTCATCAAAGGTGTTATCGCTGGAAAACCTGTAAACGAAGCCAAGCAAGTCGCGGAATCAACCGCAGTTGCCATCATGGGGCGCATGTCATCGTACTCGGGCGAACTCGTGCGCTGGTCCGACATGATGAACGACGCGCAATCGCCCTTCTATCAACTGACCTGCAAGCCGTCGGCCCTTGATTTCGAGCGAAACACCGTGACTCTCGCACCTGAAGTAGCCGCAGTTCCTGGTAAATAAACTAACATGCCACTTTCTCGTCGACGGTTTTTACAGCAAACCGCACTGGCATCGTTTATTTTCCCAGCACTCGTTCGCGGACAAAATCTTAACTCGAAACTGCAGTTAGTACAGATTGGTTGCGGCGGGAAAGGTGGAGACGATATTCAGCAAATCGGTTCGCATGCCAAAGTTCGCTATGTCGGATTCTGTGATGTAGATAAAAATCGGTTCGGCGCAGCGAATGCGACCAATCCAGGCGTTGCGCACTTTAGCGACTACCGCGAAATGTTCGAGAAGCTCGGTAGTCAATTCGATGCAGCGGTGATTTCCACCCCCGATCATATGCATGCCCTGCCCGCCCTTCGGGCCATGCGCCTACGCAAACACGTCTACCTACAAAAACCCTTGGCACATTCGATTGCCGAAACGCGCGCTCTTCAAGTTGAGGCCAAACAAAACGGAGTCCGCACCCAGATGGGTATTCAAATCCATTCTAACTCCGAATACCGTACAGCGGTTAGCCTCATCCGTTCAGGGCGGATCGGTAAAATTAAAGCCATTCACTCATGGCAAGCGAATCAAGGGAATCAGTGGACGCAGCGCACCTCGCTGCCAGACCCAGCAACGGCTCCTGCGAATTTAGACTGGGACCTTTGGCTAGGTGGCGCAGCTGAACGACCTTACGCCAACGGCGTCTACCACCCTGCAAATTGGCGAGACTGGAAAGATTTTGGTGGCGGAACCTTAGGCGACTTCGGTTGCCACATCTTAGATCCCGTTTTTACCGCTATCGGATTAACCGCACCCATCAGTGTGATTGCTGAAAATAGCGGCGTGAATCCGCAGACATGGTCAGCATCACAAACAGTACACTATGTTTTCCCAGGTACGTCATTCACAACAGAGGCAACCTTACCTGTCACCTGGTACGATGGTGGACGTCAACCCGACCCCGCGCTGGCCAAAATGCCTGCAGGGATGAATCTGCCGAGAGAAGGTTCTTTGTTTGTGGGTGAAGAAGGCACTGTCATTTTACCCCACGTCGGAAACCCGATGATCTTCCCTGTAGAAAAATTTGGTGTCACACTTTCACCCGGCGATGCTACGCGCCGTAAGCGCAAGCTTGCTGCCGGGGAAAAAGATGAGCGAAAAGTAGCTGAAATTGAAGTCGTCGAAGCACGTAACCATTACCATGACTGGGTCGATGCCGCCCTCGGCGGTCCTGAGACGACTGCGAACTTCGCCTACGCTGGTCCGCTTACGGAAGCCGTGTTAATCGGAACAATCGCGACGCAAGTCCCCGGAAGTAAGCTAGTATGGGATCAAGCAACGATGCGAATTACGAATAACGAACAAGCGCAAGCACTCGTCAGCAAACCTTACCGCAAAGGCTGGACAGTATGATTAGACAACTGGGAACGACCCATCGACACTAGACACTAAAGACGAACACTGATTGCTAACTGTTAAACTGCTTAATTATTAAAAAGGCGATAATACTTAGAAATCCGAAAATCTCCTTATACCCGATGAACTCATGGCAAGAAAATGATAGTAAGTTGCAGCAAACCTTTCGCTTCAGCGATTACAGCTCAGTACGGAGATTCGCACATCAGGTTATGGAAATTGCCGACCAGCAAAACCATCATCCCGACATGACGGTCTCTTACCGAACGGTGATTGTGGAGATTGTGGAACACGATACAGGCAAGGTCGGTGAAAAATGTCGGAGGCTCGCCGCCGCTATCACCCAAGCCTTCGCAGGTTAGTCCCTAGTGGCACTTTACCCTCAATTATTACTCCATGCCTAAGCCCGATAAAAACGACATCGAGCGTCTTAGTCGCGGGGAGTCGACACGTGGTAAAATTGGTAACCGCGGAGTCGGACATCGGCTTACGCAAAAGGAGCGCATTCTTTTTGAAGCCGCCAAGCGCCAAGGATTTCTAAAAATACCCGTGAAAGGTATTCGGAAAAACGTTATCAATATTTATCGTCTTTGGTGCCAAGCCGAAGAGCGCATTTTTATTACCCGTTAACCTCAAAGTGGCGGAGAGTTAATGACGAGTGCTACTACGCTGGGACTTGCAAATGCCCGACTTTAACGAGAATGGTGGCGCCTTCGGATTCGGTGAAGGGACGGTGATGACTCAGGTGCGGACTACGAATCCAAGTGCCAGCACAATAAGCACCGTGCTCATCGCGGAAGACACCCTCGAGCACGAGGATTTCCTCGCCGCCGACGTGGGTGTGGGGAT
>DNHH01000112.1:993-1214 GCA_003485955.1 Opitutia bacterium | reverse complement strand
ACGGACTAGGGCAGTATGCTTGGTGAGTCCTTGGTGTAGCGAAGTTACCTTCAGCCCAGGCACCATGCCCTGATGCCAATCCAGCTTATCTCCAGCAAGGGCGAAGGAGTCGTCGCCGGTCTCGGTCCAATCGCGACGATTCTCGTAAAGGACACAGCCAGTCTGAGTTCGTAGTTTTTTGACGTGACCGGGAAGCAGACGAACATACGAGAGTGGCCCGA
>DNHH01000112.1:489-790 GCA_003485955.1 Opitutia bacterium | reverse complement strand
TGGCCCAAAGGAGTCTTCACCGATCATAAGAACTCCTTGGACAACGAGGACTTCTAAGAGCTGCTCGCCTATGTGCGACCAAGCTTCACCAGCTGGATGCACCATAACTGAAATTTGTGCATGGTCGCTCAGCCCTTGGCGTTCAAGCGATACCGATCCCTGCCCTTGCAAAGTCGTACTAGCGTCGACCACAACGCGCTGTGAATGGTCGGCATTAAGTTCCACACACAACCACTAATAATCACAGCCTCTAAAGTCGAACACCATGTTACGTGTCCGATACCTACGGCATCGCTCCTCG
>DNHH01000112.1:0-323 GCA_003485955.1 Opitutia bacterium | reverse complement strand
ATACCTACGGCATCGCTCCTCGCCTATCGGCTCAGCGAATGTCTAAGGACTAAAGAGCAGCCCAAATGCGGCGCAGCCACATAACCTGACATGGAAGACTTTAGTCGTTAGGCCTTAGTCTTTAGTCTCTTTCAAAAGTGGCGGAGAGGAAGGGATTGGCTCCGCTTCGCTCCGGGCTTCGCCCGATACCTACGGCATCGCTCCTCGCCTTACGGCTCGGCGAACGAGTTCTCATCCCTTCGGCCACTTCTTCAGATCTGGTTAGCGGGTCAGCCGTTCAGCAGTTCAGCTATGATTTAAAGTGGCGGAGAGGAAGGGATTCG
>DNHH01000065.1:6649-7791 GCA_003485955.1 Opitutia bacterium | reverse complement strand
ACACAATCGCCGCACCTGGAAGAACGGCGCACCCATCGGTATACCCAACGCCTTGGCTTCAGAGGAACGTGCAACCACACAGCCATCATTATTGGAGAGCACAACGATGGGCACACCTTGGAGCGCTGGATTTAAGGCACGTTCGCAGGAGGCGAAGAAGTTGTTACAGTCAGCAAGGGCGCGAAGCACAGGAAGTCTAAGGTGAACGATTGTTCACCTACTATGTTTACTATCAACAACAAAAAGACCCACCCGTAGGTGAGCCCAGGGAAAGGCTTTTTAGAAATCTTAGGAAGCTGTCAGTGCGGTGACTTCAGCACGTGCTTTTTCAGCGAGTGCTGTCGAAAGGTAACGCTCCGAAGGACTGCAAGCGATCGTGACAATACGCTTACCTGCGTGCTCAGGTTTTTTGGCAAGCTGAAGGGCCGCCCAAATATTAGCGCCGGACGAAATACCGACAGCGAGTCCTTCGCGAACCGAGACCTCTTGGGCCATCGCGAAAGCATCCTCATTCGTTACCTGGATAATTTCATCGATAAGCGTGGTGTCACAATTCTTAGGAATGAAACCTGCACCAATACCCTGAATCTTGTGAGGTCCAGGTGCACCGCCAGAAAGTACGGGACTCGCAGTCGGCTCAACGGCTACCGTGTGAAGCTTACGACGACCCTTAATCACTGAGCTGACGCCCGTAATGGTACCGCCCGTGCCGACACCGGAGACAAATATATCTACTTTTCCGTCGGTATCTTTCCAGATTTCTTCGGCAGTTGTTTTACGATGAACTTCAGGGTTGGCAGGATTATCAAACTGCATCGGCATAAATGCACGGTCGCCGAATTCATCACGGAGCTGGGTCGCACGTTCAATCGCACCGCGCATACCTTTTGCTCCAGGTGTAAGCACAATCTCGGCGCCGAGCAGACGCAGGAGAACACGACGCTCAATCGACATCGTCTCTGGCATCGTTAATACGCAACGGTAACCGCGGGAGGCAGCAATGAATGCCAAAGCAATACCCGTATTGCCCGAAGTCGGTTCAACAATCGTTCCGCCGGGCTTTAGACGACCATCCAACTCGGCCGCCTGAACCATGGCCCAACCAATGCGATCTTTGACGCTCGAGAGCGGATTAAAGAATT
>DNHH01000065.1:5133-6483 GCA_003485955.1 Opitutia bacterium | reverse complement strand
AGAGCGGATTAAAGAATTCTAGCTTTACCAAAACTTCAGCTCCGAGACCTTCGGTAACTTTATTGAGGCGGACCAAAGGTGTGCGACCAATGGTATCAATGACAGTGTTATAGATGGGCATGACTTAATCTTAGATAGATGACTAAAGATTATCTGAATGAAGGAATCAGGCAAATAAAAAAGCCCAGTTGAACGGGCTCAATCGGCTCTATGACAGGCTTATTTACGGCGACGAGGCGGTGCGGATGTAGGTCGTGGAGCTGAATCGCGCAGACGGAAAGTAATCATAGCGGTAGTGAGGTCGGCGGTGTTCATCTCAACCTTCACCCGATCGCCTGGATTAATACGAATATAGTTCTTACGAAGTTTACCCGAGATGCGCCCGAGGACGACGTGCTTATTCTGCAGTTCGATGCGGAACATCGTTCCGGGTAAGACTTGGAGGATTTTGCCCTCGAGTTCGAGAATTTCGCCGTCGGCCATGTGTGCCTTTAAAAACGTTCAGGTTAGGATTAATGTCAAGGTTTCGCTAGGTATTGGTCACTTGCGTTTGACTCCCCCACCCTGACCCGTCCTACCTTGTTACCTATGTCCTGGGCACCGTGTCCATTTGAGAAACTGCGCCCTTCGCAGCTTAACCGCGACGATGCATTTTACATGTCGCTCGCATTCAACCTCGCGATTGATGCCTGGCATGCAAACGAAGTTCCCATCGGCGCAATCATTGTCTGTGGTGGTGAAGTCATCGGCGCTGCGCACAATGAAATCAAACGTACGGGCGATCCAACCGCACATGCTGAGGTGCTTGCGATCACTCAAGCCGCGTCCAAAATTGGCGACTGGCGACTCAACGCTTGCGAACTGTACGTAACGAAAGAGCCCTGCCCAATGTGTGCAGGCGCAAGCATCATGAGCCGTATTGGCCGGGTTGTTTGGGGCTGTCATGACCCTAAGATGGGCTGCTTAGGTGGAGCCTACCCTCTTCACGACCTCAAAGGGCTCGTCCACCGAGTAACCGTGCAAGGGGGCGTCCTCGAACAACCCTGCCGAGAAATCGTCCAAGCATATTTTAGCCTGAAGCGGGAGGATAATGCTGCAGGCGGCTTGACTCCTTCCGACGACACCGTGACCTAACACCTGTGAGACGCCGCGACTTTATTCGTACAGCTTCTTTTGGTATCGCCGCAACACACGTCATCCCATCGCTTCACTCTCAAACTTCATCCACACACACCATGTCCTACACCCTCGACAAACTCCCCTACGCTCACAACGCACTCGAACCCCATATCGATGCACAGACGATGGAGATTCACCACGGCAAGCACCACAAGGCCTACGTGGACAACC
>DNHH01000065.1:3158-4888 GCA_003485955.1 Opitutia bacterium | reverse complement strand
TGCACTCATTGCCGATCTTTCCAAAGTGCCTGAATCCATTCGTACCGCTGTACGCAACAACGCCGGCGGACATGCCAATCATACTTTCTTCTGGAACCTGCTCTCGCCGAATGGGGGTGGCGCTCCCGTTGGGGCGTTGGGTCAAGCGATTGAAAAAACCTTCGGCGGTCTCGAGGGCGAAAAGGGCTTAAAGGCTCTCTTCAAAGCTGCCGCGACTACACGATTTGGTTCCGGATGGGCATGGCTTGTCGTTAAAAGCGATAAGACCCTCGCCGTCACTTCCACCCCTAATCAGGACAGCCCTTTGATGAAAGGCGTTGCGGATGTAAATGGTACACCTGTGCTAGCCCTAGATGTTTGGGAGCATGCCTACTATTTGAAGTACCAAAATCGCCGTCCAGATTATGTCGATGCGTTCTGGAACGTCGTTGACTGGAAAAAAGCCGATAGCCTTTACACTGCCGCAATCGGTTAAGCCTTAAGGGCATTCCATGTGAGGGGTGATACGTTTTGCGTATCACCCCTCTTTATTTTCGTCCGCTTGCCTTCAATCCAGATATTCACCACACTACTATTGTGATTTCTCGCGTACCATTCGTCTGCTTAGCCTTCATTGGCATGGCTGCGTTTGCCCAGAATGCTCCAGATAAATCCGAGGTTAAAGTAATCGGCTATCGCGTTTCAGCAGAAGGCGGGACGGAAGGTACGATTACTTATCGTTACGATGAGAATGGTAAACCGATCGATGGGGCTCCCCGACCAACGGTTGATGGCAAAATCCTCCCACCCCCTGACCGCACACGCACACCCTCTGAGTCGAAGACCGACGGTACACCCGATAGGTCGACGACTAATCAACCACTGCAATCTGCGGATGGCCGTCCACTTTCATTTCAACTCACCGGGAAAAATGGGTTAAAGACTGTCGACCCGACCGTGGATGCTGATTCTGCTTTAAGAGCACTTACCAAATCCAACGGCGCACTCGATAAAAACTACCAAGCACCTAAAGTAGATATTTTACGAGATTCACGTTACGCCACCGATGGCAACACTGTGAGCATCGATCGTTGGCAAGGGAAATTCAGCACACTGGGAGGACGTATTGCCGAGATTGAACTCACAGATTCGTTGGACGCTACTGTACGTCCAAAAAATCTGATTGAGATTAAGTCTGTGGACATGAATACCGCCGATTGGTCAGGACGCATTGCACAGCCAAATCACTGGGATGATACCATGGGCGGCGAAGCCGAAATTTCTGCACAACGCGTTGCACCGAACTCCCTGGCAGCTACGATTGCAGAACGTAATACAACTGCGCGTAGCCCTCGAAATTACGACCAACTCTCCATGCAGGATTTAAACCGGTACCAATTCCGCCGTGCACGGTCGACCGACCCAGGAATTCCCGTTGGCCGTCCTGGATCGGATACTATCCAGAACAAGTAATCAGGGCCTACCTAAAGGCTAAGTTTGGCTATACAGGCTCTACCCAATCGAGCGTTTAAGCGATTTTCAGGCCATCCGAACCCTGTCCTTGAATCTTTTCCCTCGCCCACATCGCTCGGGATGTTTTGGTTTAATCCTCCCGGATGAGCGAACCCGCACCAAAGCCTACCACGAACGGTATCAGCGACCTTGAAATCAAGGACGCTGCACTGATTTTTGAGAGTGTTTGGAGCTCGCTTGAACGTGAAAGGGGTCGCGAGAACATGTCCTTCCCGCGG
>DNHH01000065.1:456-2970 GCA_003485955.1 Opitutia bacterium | reverse complement strand
CCTTCCCGCGGGAAATTCTTTGGCTCAATGGCGCACCAGGAGCCGGCAAAGGAACTAACACAGATTTCATTCTCAAATACCGCGACTACTCGAGCGAACCAATCGTTGTCAGCGATTTACTGCTCAGCCCTCAAGCTCGCAAGCGGATGGATGCCGGAATGCTCGTGGGCGACCGTGAAGTCGTTGACTTGCTCTTCCGCGAATTACTTGACGTAAAATACCAGATTGGCGCAGTGGTCGACGGATTCCCTCGATCGATGGTACAGGTGGAATGCTTAAAGCTTCTCTTTAACCGCCTGAACGACCTTCGCGTAGAATACCGTAACACCGCACACGCAGAACGTTTCCCAAAATCACATTTTCACATTCTTGTACTGTTCGTTGACGAAAATGAATCCGTGCGACGTCAGCTCAAACGCGGCCAAGAAGCCCTCGAGCAGAATAAACGTGCTGCTGAAGAAGGCGGAACCCAAGTTGAAGTACGCAAAACGGACCTTGAAGCACAAGCTGCCCGCAATCGCTATCAAGTCTTCAAAGAGCGCACCTACGAGCCGCTCCAGACTCTACGGGATATTTTCCATTATCACCTGATTAATGCCCAAGGTTCGGTAGCAGAAGTGCAGGCACGCATCATCAAGGAACTACAGTACCAGAGCACACTGGAGCTTTCGGAAGAAACCCATGACAGTATTGCGAGTATCCCGCTTGCTAGCCAAATCGTTCAACACGCACGCCAAGACCTTGTACGGCGTTTAGATGACTACGCAGAACGTAATCCGGCGCTCTTCCGACGCGTCGTGGATATGATTCAAGAGAAGTTCCTGCCCATCATCCGTGCCCATGCCATTTCAGGACAAGCTCACGTCAACAGTGAGACGCCCATTTTTGAAGACCAACTGGCCATTGCCATGTTCATCGATATCTTCTCAGAGCGCGGCTTCCATGCTGTGGTCGACTTACACCGTATTGAGGTCCCCGAATCCATTGACCCCAAAACCCACCAGATTTTGACGCGTTTGAAGAAGGTGTACCGGGTTTCGATTCGTTTCCAAGGATCTGAAATACGTCGCGGCAGTTAAGCGATTTTGACCTTCGCTTGCCATCGTATCCAGTCGTTACAGATTGACTGTCAGTTCCTATGCCATCGATTGAAACCCTCAGAACCAAGTTGCTCGACCAGCCACTCTTCGAGGGTAAGGTCTGGCAACTCTCGCCAGAACCATGGCCACTCACTGCCCCACAAGTCGCTGAGCTCAAAAAGATTGGTGAAGCTTGTCTTGGTTACCATCGGGCACTCGAACGACTGTACACACGCTCATTCCAGGGCAAAAAACTCTTACGCAACCGTGAGCTGTTCGCACCATGGGTCGCAGAATATTTAGACCGTCATAAACCCGAAGGTCTCATTGCCCACGGCAGACACAGAGCCATCAAGGGACAGATACCGGTCGTCCTACGGCCTGACTTATTACTCACGGATCACGGCTTCATGCTAACCGAACTTGATAGTGTACCTGGCGGCATCGGACTCACTGCGTACCTGAATGCTGTCTATGCCGATGACTGTCCGAGCGTTATCGGTGGTGGCGACATGCCGGATCGTTTCTTTGCTGCACTTTCAGCACTCACACCCAAAACGCCTGACCCCGCTGTGGCTGTTGTGGTCTCGGAAGAATCTGCGACGTATCGTCCTGAATTTGAATGGCTCGCTGATACTTTGCGTCGGCGCGGGCGTGACATCTGGGTCGTACGCCCCTCCGATGTCATGACGCTTGGGCAAGATACATGTGTACCTGTTGAAGGTGCACCACGACGCGTTGATCTCGTCTACCGGTTTTTTGAGCTTTTCGACTTGGCCAACGTCAAAGGTGTCGACGGCTTGTTCACCTCAGTCGAAAACGGCACCGTCGTCGTCACACCACCGATGCGCGCATTCCAAGAAGAAAAGCTTGGACTAGCCTTGCTCCATCACCCTGTGCTCTCCGAATTTTGGAAAGAAAATCTTCCGGAGGACCAACTCGAAACACTCATGCGCATTGTTCCACGCACGTGGATTATAGAGCGCACCCAGCTCCCGCCAAGCGCCGTACTCCATGCACCCTTGGTCGAGGGACGACCGATTCGCGAATGGCCCGAGCTCGCCAACGCATCCCAGCGCGAGCGCAATCTCATTATCAAAGCAAGTGGCTTCCATGAGACAGCGTGGGGCGCTCGCAGTGTAACTTTAGGTAGCGACGTATCACGCGAGGCTTGGCTTGAAGCAATCGAAGATGCCTTAGATCCAGAGAATGAGACATTACACATCCTCCAGGATTACCATAAGCCCGCGCGATTAACCCACCCTGTCTACCGCTCCGATGGTGCGATTATGCCGATGGAAGGTCGCCTGCGGCTTTGTCCTTACTACTTCGTGGACGGGGAAACCGCACGCCTGTCGGGCGTACTTGCCACCTTTTGTCCGGCAGATAAGAAGATTATCCACGGCATGAAAGATGCTGCACTTCTGCCCTGTAA
>DNHH01000065.1:0-322 GCA_003485955.1 Opitutia bacterium | reverse complement strand
AGATAAGAAGATTATCCATGGCATGAAAGATGCCGCACTTCTGCCCTGTAAACTCGTACCATAAGTCCAAGGGTTAGTAACGGGAGTAGTTGCATTAGGCTTTATCCGTCCACCGTGTCGCTCAGTATATGACCATGCGTCAATTAGCCCTTATCTTCTGCTTCTTTACCATTCCCCTGAATGCGCAACTTGCGCCGGCGGGTGCGCATACGAAAGTCGAACTAGTTTCAATTTCTTCGGCAGCTGTACCAGGCAAAGAATTCCAGTTTGCACTACGTTTTAAGTGCGATGAGCACTTCCACATCTACTGGAAGAATCCGGG
>DNHH01000002.1:4946-5279 GCA_003485955.1 Opitutia bacterium | reverse complement strand
GTGAGTATTCAAGCATTTACACATCGGCCTACTCGCAAGCATTACGACAGGCGGAAAAATACGCGAAGAAAGACTTACCGGGCCTATTTCGAGGCGCTGCTGTCAGTCCTCCTAATTGGGTCGACCTAGTTCGCCGTGTGAAAGCAGCAGCTCCTGGTACCCCCCTGCGCATTTGGACTTTTGAAGACTATATTCGCAACCCAAAGCCTATTCTCGAAACTTACACAGGGGTAAGCCTTCCCTCGTGGCCCAAACTGGATGCACCAGAATCCACCCGCGGACTGTCGCTTGAAACCATCCACGAAATTTATGAAATCGGTGACCACCTAAGTA
>DNHH01000002.1:3691-4779 GCA_003485955.1 Opitutia bacterium | reverse complement strand
CACGAAATTTATAAAATCGCTGACCACCTAAGTAAAAAGGAACGCTATTCCATCATACAAAAAATTGTCGCTGTTGATAAAGGTACGACGAAGTTTGATCCCTTCACCGCAGAAGAGAAATTACAGCTTAGAAACCAGTACACAGAAGATCTTCTGACTATCGAACGTGAATCGCCAGGAATCTTTATTCGCTAAGTCCTAAACAATAAACAACCTAGGGGCTTGCTCGAAATCTCGCAGGACAATAATCGTCATCCAAGCCGCAATCTTGAATCTTGAAGTTATTTTGAGCTAACGAGAGAACGCACGTGTCAAATTTGACCACGCACTGGATAATTTCCTATAGAACAAGAAGAGGACGCGATGACGGTGTATAAAAAGAATATAAGGACTGAAAGACTGCGATAAAAAATAAGGCAGCGGAGTGCCATGGAGGTAACACTTCAATATGTGAATGATCTCCTTCAGGTTATGAGGACGGTAGAAATTACCATGTCTTCCACTTGTCCATGCGATTACGGGTGGAATCACAAACGGAATCGTCAGCCCATTTGAGGTTAAACCTATCGCACGGTACTCACAGCGAAGGCTTTGCTTACTAAAGATGTAGAGCTGTTGAATGGGCAAGCTCGCGAGCGTGGCGTCACCAAATTCGAGCAAGATGAGATGGGAGACCTCTTTCCCCTCAGCCATCAGTTGCTTGGCAATGCGCAGCGCAATCCATGCACCTTTGCACTCTCCACCAAGCCTGTAGGGACCGTTGGGCTGTACGCACTGAATTTCAGCCGCATAATGTTTAGCCATACGATCCAATAAATCAGGTTCATTCGGGAAGAGTTTCCCACCCGAATAGAAACCATAGACTGGCTGATCTTCACCTAAAAGTTCGGCGATGGCCTTGGTCTCACCATTGGGATTGTTATAGCCAAAAAAAAGAGGGGGACATGAGCCACCCTCATTGTAACCCGCGAGCGTGCAACCAACATACGCTGGCTTAAGTTCTCCAAAAATTAAAACGCTCTGTAATGCGCGTAATTCAAGTGCAGTGAGTGCGCCGACTGCATCTCTACTCGACGTAATCGTACCAC
>DNHH01000002.1:0-3512 GCA_003485955.1 Opitutia bacterium | reverse complement strand
CTACTCGACGTAATCGTACCACACAGTTCATGATTTTCAATCACCCGAACCATGTCACGGACCGTACGAATCTGTGTTAACGAGGACTCAGGTAATACATGCCCCATTTCAGTTTCGACCGCTAAAAAAATACGCACGGCTGAAAGTGAATCTCCACCCATTGCCCGGAAATCAGCGTCCGCATTCACATGTGGCAAGTTAAGTTCTCGAGCCCATACCTGTGCAATCCGGGCCTCTAAAGCCGAAACCTGTCCGTCCTTAGTTATGATTTGGGCATCCGCTTTGGCCATCGATTCCGCAAGGGCGAGTCGATCAATCTTGCCCACGGCATTACGCGGCAGACTTTCCATAATCTGAATCCGTGCAGGAATCTTAAAGGTTGCGAGCAACGCAGCCAGGTGATGGCGGATTTCGTCAACAGTCGCCGCACTTCTTAAAACCACAGCGGCAGCGACGTCTTCACCTAAGGTCGTATGGGCAACGGGAAAACATGCAGCCTCAGCCACCGCAGGGTGCGTGAGTAATGCGTCGTCCACTTCTTGCGGATTCACTTTCTCACCACCGCGGTTGATGAGTTGCTTGAGGCGTCCGGTCAGCGTCAGTTCGCCGTCAGCATCCAAACGACCGATGTCGCCGGTAAAGAACCAACCATCACGAAACTGCGCTGCGTTGGCAGCGGTATCACCTTCGTAACCAGGGAAGACATTATCGCCGCGAATCGCCACTTGCCCTTCGGTGCCTGCAGGCAGCGTGACACCCTGTGCATCAGTGATACGGATTTCACACCCACACGATTTACCGACCGAACCTGGCTTATGAAGCGCAGGCGGTAAAGGCGTCGAGGTGATCAGTGGGCCCGCTTCGGTCATCCCAAAGGTTGCAATCACGGGAACCTGGAAAAGTTCTTCGGCTTCTGCCATCAAACGTGGCGACAAAGCTGCCGCCACAGAGCGTAAAAAACGCAAAGATGTACCCTGAGGGTTCAGTCTTTGGCGACGGGCATGGCCGACGATGTCATTGAGAGTCGTTGGAACCACCTGGAACCACGTCGGCTTAGCGCTATTCAACAAACGGTAAAATTCGGCTGCATTAAACCCTTTGGTGCAAATGACCGTGCCCCCGGATGCGAGTGGCGCGAGCAACAGATCAACGAGACCACCCACGTGGTACTGCTCCCACATTGCCAAACAACGATCTTCAGAAGATAGTTCGAGTGAGCGGCAGACGTCACGGGCAGAGGTACAGACATTGCGGTGTGTCAAGGGCACGGACTTAGCTCGACCCGTCGAGCCTGATGTCAAAAGGACCAAGGCGATATCGTTCGGTTGCGGCAAAGACACTGGACTCGTCGAAATAAACGGAGCCGTCACCTCACCATTTTTATCCACACGAATAACCGATATACCTAAAGCAGTCGCAGCCAACGTTGCATAGTTTGGACGTTCATTTGGTACAATGAGGGCATCAATACGTGTCTCTTTAAAATATGATTCAAACTCAACTAAGGTATAACTAGGATTAAATGGTAGTGCGGCACCCAGAATTGAAGCACTCAGAAGCGTCGTCGCCATCTGAAGTCCATTGGGCATGACAATACCGATGCGCGGGCGTTGTCCTGACTTCGTCAAGACCGCACCTGAAAGACGTTCGGCTGTATAGATGACTCGATCATGTAGTTCGCGATAAGTGACTGATTCGTCACCTTCGAACTCCAATGCACATTTGTTTCCTAAAGCTGAAGCTTGGCGCTTCAGAAGAGTTAAAATATCAGGGAATGCTGTTTCAGCGCAGACTGATTTCATCCGGATATAGACTCGTCAGGCTCGTGCAACTTTTCAGCGATTCTCGCAACGTGAGCTCTATCATGTGCAAGGTGGTCAGCAACGCGCAACCGCGCTGCTTCAGGAAGTGACTTGCCCGCTGCAATCAAGGCAAGGACTTCGGGGTCATAAAAACGTACGGCATTGGCGAGGACAAATAGTTCGTCCATTAAATCAACTGTTCCAGCAGGAGACGTAATGTCACAAAGATTATCAGATCCGATGCGCACTTGGACACCCGCCGCCAACATCTCTAAGACGCGGGCAATCGAATTAAACGTTGGCGTTAACGTCGGACGAATCTGTCGCATACTGAGGGCGCCCGAGGGACAACAAATGACACCGATATTGAGGCTGACGAGTTCAGTTAACAAACGCTGGAAACGTGCCTCATCATACGTCGAAGGCGAAATCACATGGATGAGCCAGATTTTAGGTTCTTGTCCGCGGGGAACACCTAAACCCATTTCGCGCACCAAGCGAACTACCCGCTCCGCACCATCGTCAGACGGATGGTTAAGTTGATCGACATGGATGTGGATCGCTTTGCCTAAACGCGCGGAGAGTTCCAGCAGGCGCCGACAGCAAACATCATACCCAATGTGCTCTGGGTAATCCGCTTGGTCATCACGCTCGGGCAAGCCACCGATGAAGTCGGCAATAGCCGCGCCTTCTTCAAGCAATGACCAGCGACGCGGCTCGTCATCGCGAAAACCAAGTGGAGAGTATGCCGCTAACCGTAGGTCGAGCTTACCCTTCATGCGCTCACGAATACGCCCGAGCGACTCGAGAGCCGTCAAACCAACGCGGTCGGCAGTCACATCGACAACCGTGTCGGCACGGGTAGTTCCATTCGCGACCAACAAATCGACAAATCCCTGTACCCTTTGTTCGAGCTGCCGTGGCTCATAACAATCACTCGCATGAACGAGAGGTATAATGGAATGTTTCTTGGAGAGCGATAAATGGGATGCAGAGTCATTGCCCAAACCTAAAAGCTTAAGGGTAGCGTCATAAGTACCCGAACGATCGAGGTGGAGGTGGGCATTGAAATACCCCCCAGACCCCATAACCATTCGGTGCAGGTTCTCCATGTAAGGGCTGCGAGCACGGTGCAAGTCGCCTGAAGACTGAAGTTGATTGTGCGGCAAAGGTGTAAAACAGTAAGGCTATACGAGTAAATAACTCTGTAAATCGAGATACGATTTATAAAGTTAGCATAATAACTCTGTCAATTTAACCCCATCCCTTTGGAATAGTTCAAAATAAAGAGCCAGCCCGTGGGCTGGCTCTTTCGCTAGAATACAGGCGCTTTTACTTCTTCGGCTCGTCGACGACCTCGAAGTCGCCATCGACGACCTTATCGTCCTTAGGCTTTGCGGATTCACCGGCAGGTGCTTGCGCAGATTCCGTAGCCGCTTTGTAGAGGGCCTCGGAGGCAGGCTCAACTGCTTTAGAAATCTTCTCCATGGCAGCCTTAATAGCCTCAGCATCAGCATCGGGCTTCTTCAAGAGCTCCTTCGCTTCCGCTAAAGCTGCTTCGGTCTGTGCCTTCGAATCGCCAGGGAACTTATCGCCGTGATCCTTCAATTGCTTGTCGACCTGGAAGACAAGTGAATCGAGCTGATTACGTGCTTCGGCAGCTTCGCGCGCCTTCTTATCTTCATCTGCATAGAGCTCCGCTTCTTTACG
>DNHH01000105.1:3606-4580 GCA_003485955.1 Opitutia bacterium | reverse complement strand
TGACGAGCTGGAGGCCGATGCGGCCGCTCTTCTTGGAATGACCCTTGTGAATGATATTGCCACCCTTGACAGGGCGCTTGCCGGTGATGGCGCAGATGCGTGACATGGCTTTTTCCTTTGAGGTGAACCAAGGGTAAAAACACCCCGCTTCCCTTGTGGCAAGGGAAAAGGCTGTCTCGAGTCCAAAAGCCAGTTTCTGGAAAGCCAGCCCCCTTCGCCGTGAAACCCTCTTTATGACTCATTTTGAGGCCCTACGGAGGGGTGCTTCTTCGACAAATGCTTGCCTAAGAAGCAACGCATCCCCAAGTTCAACCCTCCTTCGACCCCTCGGGTCACCCTTTTGCCATGAGAGACGACTACCTACGCGCCGCTAACAAGGTCATCACTGACCCCAATATCCTTATCAACGTTATCTCAAAACGGGTGAAGCAACTCCGTAGCGGCTCCCCTCAACTCATTGATTCCCTAGAAAAGCTCTCCCTTGAAGATATCGCCATGCGCGAAGTCATCGAAGGGAAGATCACTTACGAGATTCCCTCCGACGACGAGGTGACCAAGGCCTAAAGCCGCTCCCTAGGTCAACTGTCCTTTAAGGCAGGCGACCTGGAGTGGACGGATGAAGCAAGATGGGCGCGCGCAAAGAACAGGCGACGCCCGAAGTCAGCAACCCGAAGGCGGGGCGGGACTATTTTATCGGGCCGACTTACGAAGCCGGAATCATGCTGCATGGATCCGAAGTCAAAGCGCTACGCGCAGGTCGAGCGAATATCGCCGACAGCTTTGTGCGCTTAAGCTCCAAAGGCCCCGTACTATACCGTGCACATATCGCGGAGTGGGAATTTGCGAACAGACTTAACCACGACACCTATCGTCCACGCCCTCTTTTATTACACAAAGCGGAGATTCAGAAAATTGTGGAAGACGTTCGCTCGGGCGGGAAATCAATCATCCCCCTTAAAATGTATTTTAAACAT
>DNHH01000105.1:1234-3400 GCA_003485955.1 Opitutia bacterium | reverse complement strand
GGTTTAGCCAAAGTGCTCATCGCCGTTGGTACAGGCAAGAAACAGCATGATCGGCGCCAAGACATGAAAGATCGCGATGACAAACGCACCATGCAGCGTGCGTTAAAGCGTAGGCGCTGAACGCGCCAGGCAAGCGCCCTCCCCTTTTACTTTTGTCATTAATCCTTAGACTTTAGTCTCCCCGCTCACCCACGTGCTTCACCTCGTCCTTCACCGGCCAGAAATTCCCCAGAACACAGGGAATGTTGGTCGTATGTGTGCACTCACAGGCTGTGCGTTACACCTTATCCATCCACTGGGATTTGAGATTAATGACGCAAAGTTACGTCGCGCTGGCATGGACTACTGGCATGCACTCGATGTTCGCCATCATGAAAACTGGGCTGCCTTCACCGCGAAAGCCGACGCACCTAAGCGCCGCTGGCTCTTAACCACCAAAGCATCTCGCACACTTTGGGATGTAAGTTTTGAAGACGGTGACGCGCTTGTCTTTGGATCAGAGAGCTCGGGCGTTCCGATTGAAGTTCGCGAATCAATTCCTGAAGAATTTCATATCAAGATACCGCAACTTGTATCCGAAGATAAGCTGCCAAATGTTATTCGCGAAGAGATGCGTGCAGCCCAAATCAGCGCACCGGGTAAACCACGTGTCGTTGGCGATGAGCGCGAAATCCTGCGTTCATTAAATCTCTCAACGGCTTGTGGCATCGCAACCTACGAAGCGCTCCGACAGATTCACCGTCGATAAAGCCGGCGGCAGACTACTTCTTGGCCTTCGTCTTTGCCGATTCCTCTTTAACCTGGCCGGGATTTCCAACCCAAAGTGGAGCGATAAGTGTCTTGTCCCATGCGGCATGGATGGCCTGCACTTCCTTAAGCTTCTCGGCCTGGGTTGGTGCGAGATTTGTTTTTTCGGTCGGATCCTGAGCCAAGTTATAAAGCTCAGCTTCCTTCCCTGCTTTCGCTCGGACAATCTTCCAATCACCAACGCGCGTTGCCCATTGCGCTCCAAAGCGCCAGTGGATCGGACGGTTGTCGTCGAGTTTTTCGGCGTTGGTTATGGCGCCAAGAAATGAACGTCCGTCGAAGTCCTTGGGCACTGCGCCAGTCGCAATCTGCATGAAGGTGGCGCTGATATCCAATGTGATAGTGGGTGAAGTACAGGTCGTACCCGCATTTATTTTACTAGGCCAGCGCACGGCCATCGGCGTACGAATACCACCCTCCCAGGGCATCCCCTTGTGTCCGCGTAAGTTAAGATTGCTCGCCCCAACCAAAGTTTGGCCACCGTTATCGGAAATAAAAACGATGAGAGTGTTCTCGTCTTGTCCAGAGGCCTTAAGGGCTGCCAGCATTTTGCCAACATTGTCATCAAGCGAGAGCATCAAGCCGGCAAATTTTCGGCGGTCCCCTTTGAGTGACTCTGATACGCGAGCCATCACAGTTTCATTCGGCTGTAACGGACCATGGGCAGCATTAAACGCGGCGTACAGGAACCAAGGCTTACCTTTGTTGCGGTTTATAAAACCAACCGCCGCATCACCAAAGGCATCCGTCAGGTAGCCATTCAGTTCGACGGGCTTGTCGTCTGTAAGCAATCCCTTGCCGATACCCTTGCCGTTCCCGGTGTAGCTGCGACTGCCACCCAAGAATCCGAGGGGCTGCTCAGCGAAACCGCGCTTAAGCGGGCGATAAGCTTCTTCTGTTCCGAGATGCCACTTACCAACAATACCCGTGTGGTAACCCGCAGCGAGCAGACGTGCCGGTAAAAGTTTTTCTGAGAGCGGCAATCCCTCTTGCTCAACAGCACCTTCGCTTGGATTCATCTCATGGCCAAAGCGCTGCTGGTAACGTCCACTTAACATGCCCGCACGCGAAGGAGAGCAAACGGGTGAGGTTAAATACGCACTCGTAAAAATAGCACCCTCCTTGGCAATCCGATCAATAAAGGGCGTCGGGAAATCTTTTCCGCCCGAAAAACCAGTATCGCCAATGCCAAGGTCGTCAGCGACAATAAAGAGGATGTTGGGCTGGGTCGCCGCAGGCACCATTAAGCAAAACAGACAAAGACATGAGATGCAGAGGACACGAATCATGCACCAACTTATGTACCGAGCGAGGTGACGGAAAGCCGTAATAGCGGCCACTCGAGGGCCTAAGGGGTGG
>DNHH01000105.1:0-1067 GCA_003485955.1 Opitutia bacterium | reverse complement strand
TCTCGAGGGCCTAAGGGGGTGGCTTATCGCTTTATGACACACGACCCCTTGACGGAGGGGTTGCCTGATATGTTATACTGTAAGCGTTCTTTAATACAAAGCATCACGAGTAATGTCGGTCGACTAAACCCGATCCCATTACACCAACCGAGCCCGGGAGGGCCACGGTGGTCTCCGCAACCGAAAGGTGCGGGATGAGGATTCCCCCAGGGAATCACAACCTTCTCCCCGATGGTTATCGTGATGTGCAAATTTTCTAACCCACACACACCATGATCAATCAACCCATCGACAATCCATCCAACGGCTCCCAACAAGCCGCCATCGCTTTTCGTCTAACAAAAGCGCCTAATTCCAATCACCACATTTGGAATAACAATGGCACATGGTGGCTACACTACACGCTGCACCTCACGGACTACACCAAGCGGCGGGTACGCGAGTCACTCAGGACAACAGACGAAGCAGAGGCACGCCGACTCCGTGATGCCAAATTAGCCTCACTTCGCTTCGCAACCTAATCGGAACGAAGTCAGTAATACGGTGTCGTAGGGATTGATGCCATCCCGTCGTCTCGCTGCACTCATCGCCCTAGCAATGATACTCATTGCTTCGATTGCCCGTGCAGCATCGCAACCAAACATTGTTATTATTTTGACCGATGACCAAGGATGGAACGATACCTCGGTTAATCTGGGCCTGCCTAAAGCCAAAGGTATCAACGACCATTACCGAACCCCAAGTCTGGAGAAGCTCGCTGCTCAGGGTGCTAAAGTTTCCCATACATACGCCTGCCCTGTTTGCTCACCTTCGCGCGTGACCCTTCTCACCGGGATCAATGTTTCGCGCCATGGCGTGACCAATTGGACGCTACAGAAGGGTAAAGACCTAGGCGTGGTATCCAAAGGTCTCAACCTTCCGGACTGGAATTGTAACGGCCTGCAACCTGCTGGCGCGAACATACCGCGCAGCTTCGAATGCGCAGATACGCTGCCAGCACTATTAAAGAAATCAGGCTACCGGACCATTCATGTCGGCAAGGCACACTTCGGCGCAGTCGATACGCC
>DNHH01000121.1:3361-10192 GCA_003485955.1 Opitutia bacterium | reverse complement strand
AAACTTTCCCTACCCGGCGGCGCAACTGGTACACTTCGAATCGGAGGCGCAAGCTACACTTATACAGGCTCCGGCATACTAAGCACCCAAGGAAATTCTTCGTTCCCAGGTTCAACGATACTCACTGGTGGCGAGCTCCTTATTCGCGACCTCTCGGATTCGGGTGACAACCTCGGGTATGTCATCGATACAGACGGCAGTGTTACCTTCGATCCAATTGACGAACCCATCGTCATCATCGACCCCACTGTCCCAGATATCTCTCTGCCATACTTTTCCTTTCTCGGCGTGCATCAATCCGCTGACGGAAACGTCACACTCGGCTACGACATGCCGACGGAAAACTGGCAATTGAGGTCAGCTGACACCGGGAATATAAATCCCCTGCCATTGGTTCCTTACCCCGTCGAAGAAGGCCAGGTCGGTCCAACGGTTATGTTGAGCCTTTTACCCAACGGTTTATCTGGCGACGGAACCACCGTGATTGGCACATACCCTATCCAATCTTCCGCCTTCCGCTACCGCGCCGATGCGCGCGACCAGATTGAGGTGCTCGAGAACGGATTAGACCGCGGTTATGACAGTTCGTGGGCGACCCAACTCAGCTTCAACGGCGATGTGGTTGTTGGCCAAGTTCGCAAGGCAACTACCGAGCGCTGGCAAGCGGCTCGCTGGGACGTTAACGGCCAGCTCACCGTACTCAACCCTCTTGACGACACACACAACAGCGTAGCTTGGCTTGTTACCCCAGACGGCAACGTCATCGCTGGTAACGTCTCTGCAGTCGGAGAAGGTCGCACCGGTACAGTGCCATTTATCTGGAGTGACCAGAAAGGGTTCCGTCAACTGGGCGACCCTGACGCATCCAACGACTACGTGTTGGCTCAGACCTTGTCTGACGATGGCAACACACTCAGCGGCTTCAAATGCGCCGAAGACGGCCTAACAAGCACGTGGGTGTGGACCGAAGCAAATGGTTTCAGCGAAGAACCAATCCCCGTATTCGATTCGACTGGTCAACCTGTCGAATCCTACACCCTAACCGGCGTCGATCTCGAGCGCGGTATCTACATGGGCAATTATGAGGATGGACGGCCGTTCATGAGCTACGACGGCCTAACTATCGACACGACCGAATGGATGGGCTCCATTGCAGGACCTATCGCCACCTTGCGTTCAGCTATGGCTATCTCAAGCCAGACAATGGAAGGCGCCCATCACCGTCCAATCAAGAGTCTCGCCCTGCCTGGTCGCAATGAGTTTGCTTGGGCGACGGGCGACCTCGGCAAGGCTACCCGCCAGCGCGATGCCACCCAAAGCGCAGGTGAATTCGGTTACGGGTGCCGTATCGGCACCACTGCCGTATTTGGAATCGCTGTTGGTTACTCTGACTTGAACCAAACATACGATGCTACCGGAAGCGGTGAGACCAACGGTATGTTTGCCGTCGCCGATCTCGGCTTCACCGCTGGTCCAGGAGACCTCACGCTCACGGCGCTTGTTAGCCGTAGCGATATCTCAACCACACGTAACGGCAACACGGGTGACACAACTGGCAAGGCTTACAGCCTGCGTGCACGTTATGACAAAGCGCTGGGCACAATCGGGGCCGCGCCCGTTGGTGTGTTTACCTCCTTCACTTACGACCACTCGGCCATCAACGGCTATAGCGAGACAGGTGGAGTTGCTCCAGCTTCTTACGGCGACCAGAGCAAAGATAACTGGGTCGCCCGCTTAGGAGTCACCAGCACAGTCAACTTGGCAAAATCAACTGATCTCAGTCTCACAATCGAAGCCGCGCATCTGCTTACTAGCAAGCAAGGTGAATTCACTGGGACCGATATCGCGACCGGCGTACTCGACTTCTCTATGCCCGACGTCCGCACCAAGCGTACATGGGGTCGTCTAGGCCTCGATATCGACCACAAGCTCTCAGAGTCCTCTGTCATCAGCCTCACCCTGCACGCTTCAACCGAGGGCGACGCCTTCGACACTGCAGCAGCCCTGAGCATCCGTAAAGGTTTCTGATTACCCTTACACCGACTACTCATGTAGTCTGTTTCGTTGAACTTCTCAACTTAAGTCTGAAATTTAGATGGGCTCGATGTCATCCAGACATCATACCCCACCCTTTAGTCTTTAGCCTTTGGGTTTTAGGCTTAAGCATACCCTTATGGCTTCCCCTAACTGCAGCCTCATCCTCGCCCTGGACGTTGACACCCAGGAAGAGGCTGTGGCCCTCGCCAAGCCCCTCGCTGGCCAACTCCGCTGGGTCAAACTTGGCCTGCAACAATTCACGCGGCACGGACCTGGTATCGTCGACACATTCCACGATCTCGGCTTCAAGGTATTCCTCGACCTTAAACTACACGACATCCCGAACACGGTCGCATCGGCAATCGGTAGCTTACGCGGACGTCCCTGTTCACTGCTCACATTGCACGCATCAGGCGGACCTGCCATGCTCGCCCGTGCTGCTGAAGCTGCGTCCAAACATTTACCCGACTGCACACTGCTCGGTGTCACCGTACTGACTTCGATGGACGACGCCCAACTCACTGCCGTCGGAGTTAGTCGTGCACCCGCAGAGCAAGTTCGCCTACTTGCACGCATGGCAATCGACAGCGGCCTACGTGGCCTCGTCTGCTCGCCACTCGAACTTACAATACTTCGCGCTGACCTCGGCGTATCACCGATGCTCGTCACACCCGGCATCCGGCCAGCCGATGCTGCCGGCGATGACCAAAGTCGAGTGATGACGCCTGCTGAGGCCGCGCACGCAGGTGCCTCTGCGATCGTCGTTGGACGTCCCATTCTCAAATCCAAAGACCCTATCGCTGCCGTACGCACCATCCAACGTGAGATTGGCGAATCTACGTAATGGCATCACCTTCCGACATTCTTATTTTACTCGCGGCAGGTTCTGCTCGCCGAATGCAAGGTGTCGTAGCCGATAAAACAACCGCGCAGTTGAGCGGTCTTCCCGTGTTCGTACATAGCCTGCGAGCTTTCGCTGCGACCGGTCACATCGGCCGAATTATTCTAACCTACCGCGACGACGAACAAATGAAATTTCTACAACAGCTTGTCGCCAAGTACTGTAGTGAAATTAAAGTGGATGGCTGGGTGAAAGGCGGCGCGGAAAGACAAGATTCGGTTTTAGCGGCACTCGAAACATGTGCAGATCATAAAGGACTGGTACACATCCATGATGCTGCCCGACCTTTAGTAACGACGGAAGCTATACTAAAAGTTCGCGCAAAAGCATTGGAAGTGGGTGCAGCGATTCTTGCCAGTCGCTCAGCGGATACCGTTAAAATTGCCCGAGCAGGCGAAGCAGCAGTGGATAGTTCACCCGATCGACATTTAGTTTGGAGTGCAGAGACGCCCCAAGTCTTCAAAACAGCACTGGTGCTCGAAGCTTATCGTAAAGTCAAAGAATCGCACCGCAAGGTCACCGATGATTCCTCAGCCGTTTCCATTCTTGGCCAAAGCGTCGCCTTAGTCGAAAATCTTGATGCGAATTTGAAGCTCACACGTCCTGCAGACCTCGCACTCGCCGAAATGATCCTCGGTTCGCGAACGAAGTAACACTACCATTCTTTAGCCTTCGGTATACTTCGTACCACTCAGTATCCCAACTTGCGAAACTCCGCGTCGAGCAAGACTTGGAATTCTTGGATGTCGGCGGGGGTTGGACGATACCCTGGAGTTGTTGCCTGGAGACCTGGCCGACCTTCCATGTCGACAAACCATTTTGCTGTTTGACCGTCTGAGAAAGTTACCTGACCTGTCACTGAATATCCGGGATGTGCAATTGAATCGACGGATACCGAGACTTTGCCTGCAGGACTTGGTACTGCTTCTGTGGCAGGAGCTATTACCTCCGAACCTGCAGCAACCGGCGCTTCAACCTTCGGCTCAATCTTTTCCACCAAGGTAAGGTCTAAATCATCCACCAAAAATCGGACGTCCATATACGTCATCGAAAGGTTAAGCTCCGATTGAAGGCGTTGTTGCACTTCAGAAAGTGAGGCTCCATCAGCAACCCAGCGGGTAACCTTTTGGCGTTGTTCGGGAGTCAGGGCAGGCATGAGACCCTTATGCTGAGTGAGCCTTAT
Source organism: Opitutia bacterium (assembly GCA_003485955.1). Classification (GTDB taxonomy): domain Bacteria; phylum Verrucomicrobiota; class Verrucomicrobiia; order Opitutales; family UBA953; genus UBA8828. The sequence continues at coordinate 6,071 of DNHH01000121.1, read as the reverse complement.
GGCTTTTTCAAGCGAGACCCCTCTCATACTCGCTTTCTCTCGAAATCCCCTTCAACTTAAGTCCATGACTCAACCCGCTTGGAAAGCCCAGGGGACCTTCTCGGATATTATTTACGAGAAGGCCGAGGGCATTGCCCGTGTGACCATTAACCGACCTGACCGTCGGAACGCCTTCACGCCCGATACCATTGCTGAAATGATGAAGGCTTTTAACGATGCACGCGACGATACATCGATTGGAGTCGTACTCCTACGTGGCGCAAACCCCCAGACCGACGGCAAACATGCATTTTGCGCAGGGGGCGATCAGAAGATTCGTGGTGAACAAGCCGGCGGTTATATCGGCAAAGACGGCGTACCTCGCTTAAACGTTCTCGATCTGCAAAAACTGATTCGTTCGATGCCCAAGGTGGTCATCGCATTAGTTTCAGGCTTTGCAATCGGCGGCGGTCATGTGCTTCACGTTGTCTGCGACTTAACCATTGCCGCCGATAACGCTATCTTTGGACAAACAGGTCCACGCGTTGGGAGTTTTGATGGCGGCTTTGGCGCTGCTTACCTTGCCCGTATCGTTGGACAGAAAAAAGCGCGTGAAATTTGGTACCTTTGCAGACAGTATAATGCCACGCAGGCACTCGAGATGGGTTTAGTGAATGCTGTGGTTCCGGTTGATAAACTTGACGACGAAGGTGTTCGCTGGGCACGCGAAGTGACAGTGCAAAGCCCACTCGCTATCCGCTGTCTCAAATCTGCCTTTAATGCAGAACTCGACGGACAAGCAGGCATCCAAGAGCTCGCTGGTAACGCCACCCTCCTCTACTACCTTACCGAACAAGGCGAAGAAGGACACCGTGCTTATGTCGAGAAACGCCCACCCAACTTTGGTAAATACCCTTGGCTCCCGTAAAGTGCGACTTACGGGTCTCGCACATCAATTAGCGTCCGAAGTCCTGGTGGCAGGGGGCTATGCCGTAGATGCAACTGCCGGCAACGGTCAAGACACTCTCTTTCTTGCCCGACGTGTTGGTGCGACTGGACATGTACTTTCCATCGACATCCAACCGCTCGCCATTGCCACCACACAAACAAAAGTTGTGGCTGAAGACTTGCATCGCAGTTGCGACCTACGCGTCGCGGATCATGCAAAAATCGCCAGTCTTATTCCCGCAGACTATCGCGGTAAAGTAGACTGTGTACTCTTCAATCTAGGTTACCTACCTGGATCCGATCATTCGCTGACGACTAAACCTCTGACAACTGGCCAAGCACTGCATGGAGCTCTCGAAGTTTTAAGAGCGGATGGACGAGTTATTTGTGTGGTTTATACCGGACACCCCGGTGGCGAAGTTGAATCTGAGACCGTCGATGCTTTCGGTGTTTCCTGCGAAGAGGCTGGACACACTGTCCAACGTTTTGGTCGCGAAATTGGTACAGGCCGACCATGGATTCTTTGCGTAACATGCAAGGCATGAATCAAGGTGCAAAAATTGTTATCCTCGGCGGTACCGGATTCGTCGGACAAGGGCTCCGCGACTTCCTAGGCCCCAAGTCAGTAACCCTCCTGCATTCGCGTACGCGCGGACCTAGCGGTTACGACGTCGCCAGCGGATGGATGGACGTCGAGACGCTCCGCGGTGCTGACGCCATCATCAATCTTGCCGGATCGCCCATCGCCGTGCGGTGGACTGCCAAGTCGCGCGACGAAATCCAGACCAGCCGCGCCGGTACGACTAACCTGCTCGTCGATTCGCTCAACCGCGCCGGAATCACCCCCCGCGTTGTCGTCTCCATGTCAGGCATCAACCGCTATGCCGCGCATGCGGAAGCCGAACTTGATGAGACAGCTCCTCTCGACGATTCAACATTTCTCGGTGGCGTTTGCCGCGACTGGGAGGCCCCGCTCGCACGCCTTAGTCCCGCCACGCGCACCGTGATCCTACGCACCGGTGTTGTCATCGGCTCGGGGGGCGCCCTCGAAAAGATGAAGCCCGTCTTCAACCTCGGACTCGGCGGACGAATCGGGTCGGGTAAACAATGGATGTCCTGGATCGGACGTTACGACCTCTGTCGGCTGGTTCACCGCTGCTTGTCGGACAAAGGCCCGGCCGGGGTTGTCAATGCCGTGCACCCCCACCCCGTCCGCAACCTTGAGTTCACGGCCACCCTAGGTCGGGTAATGCGACGACCGACCATCCTGCCTGCCCCTGCCTGTGCATTGCACGCTATCTTCGGCCAAATGGCCGAGGAGACACTGCTTTCGAGCCGGCGCGTGGTCCCAGCCAGTGCCCTGCGGGAGGGCTTCAGGTTTGACAGTAAGGCCGATGCGCTCGGGTTCGCCATCGAGGTTGGCTTGACCGGGATGAGCCCGCAACACCGCGAGTTGATGCGACGGCGACTCGATGGCTCGCTTTGAGATTGAAGGAAAGGCCCCTCACTGGGAGTGTCCAATAGCCGTGCGCGTCCTCCTCGCCCTCTCCCTCCTTCTAATTTCTGGTTGCGATAACTCCTCCGCAAAGAGCGAAGGACCCGAAACGGAAAATAGTAATTTCCGTCAGGCCATGACCTATCAACAACAAGGCGAACCCCGTCGCGCCTTGGAATGTTTCCTTAAAGTCATCGATGCACGTGCAGAATCGCCAGAAGCGCACCTCGAGGCAGGTCGACTCTACCTCGAACTTAAGGATCCACTTCCTGCCATTTACCACTTCAA
>DNHH01000121.1:1507-3206 GCA_003485955.1 Opitutia bacterium | reverse complement strand
GACTTCCTGCCATTTACCACTTCAAGCAAAGCATCCGTTTAAAAAATAAACCCGATCGAACCGCAGCGGTTGCCCAACTTATACAGACAGCCACCAAAGCCTACCTCCAACAAATTCCCGGGCAGCCGTTTGAGCCTGACGGCACATCTATTTCCGTCGATTCCGCTCAACGTATCAGCCAACTCCAAACTGAGAACAGCCGACTGAAACGCGAACTTGAGGATATCTACCGCAAAAACCGTAGTGCGGAAAACACACCCACAACTGGAACTACCTTTGGTGGATTTACCAACACACCGACAGTCGTCCCCAATGCGCCCGTGATTCTCCCTGCAGGTGCACGTAGCTACACGGTGGTACAAGGTGATAACCTCTATTCAATCTCACGAAAAATGTATGGTGTAACCACCCGCATCACAGACATTCAAAAGGCAAATGCGGATAAACTCGGTTTGGGTCCTAATCCTAGCCTGAAGATTGGGATGATCTTGGTTATCCCAAAATAAAACCATGCGTATAACACGCGTCAGGACAGCGGACTTCCGCAACCTCGCGTTCGCCGATGTCGATACGAATGCACAGCGCGTCTTCTTTGTCGGCCAGAACGGACAAGGAAAGACAAACCTGATTGAGGCTGCTGGACTCGTCACGACGTTGCGATCATTTCGAACGACTGAAATTGAGCCACTGGTACGGACGGGCACAACCGAAGCCAAGGTTCGTATCGACCTAGAGATTCAACGCAAAGAAAACTGTTCGGTTGAAGTTGCCTTAACGAAAGGCTCTCGCCGTGCCACCATCGATGGCAATCCTACGAAATCCGCTTCTGAACTAATTGGGCGATTCCCCACCGTCGTCTTTTGCTCTGAAGACTTGCGCCTCGTTCGCGGCTCACCGTCCAACCGCCGCCGTTGGTTAGACTTAGCCCTAAGCACCACCGACGCTGATTACCTAATGGCCGCACGTGGTTACGCCAAAGCGCTGGAAGGTCGCAATATGCTCCTGCGATCGGGTCGTGCGAGTGACGGTGAACTTGAAGCATTCGAGCGAACCATGCTCCCGCTTGCTGCAACTTTGATTCGCACCCGTCGATCTGCATTAATCGAGCTTAACGTTTCGCTAAACGAAGTTTGTGAAGTTGCCGGATTTAGTGCTCTTGGATCAATCGCTTACGAAAATAATGTAGAGGAGGACGCCCTCGCCGAAAACTGGTCGTCGTCACGTAGCGTTGACCGTGTAACTGAAACGACCCGACACGGACCACACCGCGATGATTTCGGAATTCGCTTCGCAGGTCAACAGGCTGCCGATTATGCCTCCGAAGGCCAGCAACGCCTGCTCGTCTTAGCTCTCTGCTTAGCCCAGCTACGTCGCACAACCCAGCGCGCCTCCACTCCTCCCGTCATTCTCGCTGACGACGTTCTGGGCGAACTCGACGGGGAAAGACGGGCTGCTTTTTGGGCCTGTGTCGGCGAAAAACATCAAATTTTAGCCACAGGAACAACTCTACCGATCGCCGGCGACTGGAAGGTGTATGCCGTGAAGTCAGGTCTCTATACCACTCAAGCATAGTGTAACTAAAGTTAACTAAATTTCGCCTGCGATAAGTAGGTATTATTTATATTTTAAGTCTTCGCCACCAACCTGCGAGTCCACTGCCCAAGATAGACTGACTAACCGCTGATACGGCGCCGACAGC
>DNHH01000121.1:0-1359 GCA_003485955.1 Opitutia bacterium | reverse complement strand
CCCAAGATAGACTGGCTAACCGCCGATACGGCGCCGACAGCAGCTGCAGAAGGTTCCGTGGGGAAATGACGCTGGGCGAGAGATGCAGCGAGTCCAGAGTTTTGCATACCAACTTCAATCGAAAGGGTACGTGTGCTCGCAACGTCCCAGCGTAGAATTTTTCCAACTAGCCAACCTAAAACAAAACCACCTACGTGTAAGATCAACACGGCGAACATCATTGGGAGCACGGCAGCAGAAATCACTTGATTGCTTCGTGCAACAATTCCGCCAACAATCAATGCAATCGCTAAAACTGACACAAGTGGCGCGTACGGCAGAACCACTTTCACAGTACGTTGTGCATAACGGTTGAGTGCCACACCGATTGCAACCGGCAATAGCACAATCATTGCAGTATCACGCAGCAAAGCCCACCCATCGACAGGTAAGTGCTTACCAGCGAGCAATTGAGTTAATAATGGCGTCATTAATATTGCCAACGCCGTCGATGCCGCAGTCATCAAAACCGATAAAGCGGTATCACCTCGGGCTAAATAAGTAACGACATTGGAAGCAGTACCGCCAGGAGCACAGCCCACTAAAATAAGCCCAACTGCAAGCCCTGGCGGCAACGACAGCACTTCAGCAGTAGCCCACGCCAAACCAGGCATAATCGTGTATTGGGCAATAGCTGCCATACCTACATCCTTAGGCCTAGCTAAGACCCTCTTAAAATCGTCTACACTAAGGGTGATACCCATACCCAACATGACGACTGTAAGCATACCGCGTACAGCATCGGGATTGCCTAACGACATAACAGCCGTTGGCCAAAACCAACCAACAATTGCTGCAAAGGTTACCCAAAGCGGGAATGCGTCCGTAAGCCGTGCGATCATTGATTCGAAGATTGAATCGGCGAAGTAGCAAATTCCATCAATGCATGCGGGCCGAATTGAGCGTGCAGAATGCCTCTCTGAAATCCTGCTTCCGAAGCCATTAAATCTAAAATTTCAAAAGTCTCTGGAAAATCAAATGCCGCAACGTGCGTGCAAGCTTCATTAACCATTTCTAAGGTAAGCCCAGACCACTGGTTACGTATACGATCTAAGTACACAGGAATATAACTTTCACGAGTTTCCCCAGGCTGGCGCACAACATCCACAAGCATAAGACGTCCTCCTGCTTTTAAATGTCGAGCGGCAGATATAAAAACTTCTTTTTTAGAATTAGTGTCAAGATGGTGCAGCGCGTAGCCTGAAAATATAATGTCATACGCCTCCGGACACTGCTTCAAGTAGTCGAGAAGATCCTGTTGCGACCATGCAGTTTTATTCAAGTGAGCGAAGCGCTTACGGGCAAGATCGAGGGCAGCTT
>DNHH01000030.1:3492-3687 GCA_003485955.1 Opitutia bacterium | reverse complement strand
AGCGTGAGGCCCGCAGGGAGTTGAATGTCGGAAGCCTTTACAGGGCCTGCCTTGTTCACGTCGATAACCGCACGGAAGTCTTCGCGCTTTTCATGGCGGAGAAGAACCTTCTTCAGGTTAAGAACGATTTCGGTGACATCTTCAACGACGCCATCAATAGGTTGAAACTCGTGCGAAACACCGTCGATTTTGACG
>DNHH01000030.1:1747-3322 GCA_003485955.1 Opitutia bacterium | reverse complement strand
TTTTGACCGAAGCAATCGCAGCACCTTCAATCGATCCAAGGAGGACGCGACGAAGGGAGTTGCCGATTGTATGGCCGAAACCTGTTTCGAAAGGCTCAGCGGTAAAACGAGCGTTGGTGGCAGACGACGTGGAGTCGTCCTTCTTCAGCTTAGTGGGGAGCTGGAATTTTCCGAGGCGCTTAGACATAGTTGTGGGTGTTTGAAATGGATTAGCGGCTGTAGAACTCGACGACCACCTGGACGTTTACTTCTGTAGGGAGTTCTTCTTTGGCAGGCTCACGGACAATCGTACCGCGGAGCTGCTCAGGCGAGGCAGCCAACCATGCTGGAACAGCACGGGATTGGTTTTCCTCCGAAGAGCGGGTTGCAAGCTGCTTGGAAGAAGTGCGATCGCGAACGACGACTTCGTCGCCAGGGCTCACCGAGTAACTCGCGATGTCGACCTTATGTCCATTGATACGAATGTGGCCGTGGGCAACGAACTGACGAGCGGCTGCTCGGCTGCTCGCAAAACCAAGACGGTAGATAACATTATCGAGACGTGTCTCGAGGATGCGTAAAAAGTTTTCGCCGGCGACGCCACCGAGCGCCTTGGCGCGGGCAAAGGCGAGACGGAATTGGCGCTCATTGAGACCGTACATGAAGCGAAGCTTTTGCTTTTCGCTCAGACCCTGGCCGTATTCCGAGACCTTGCGTGACTTGGTTTGGCCGTGAATGCCAGGAGGGTACGGCTTACGCTCTTCGCCTTTCGAAGTCGGTAAGATCGCTTGGTTGAAGCGACGGTTAATCTTGGTGGTTGGTCCAGTGTAACGGGACATGTGTGCTTAGGTTTGGTATTTTTGGTTTGGCGATGGATATCCCCTCCCGGCTTGCCATCCCCGGAAGGTAAGGTGTGAGCGCAATCGCTTAGACGCGACGACGCTTAGGTGGACGACAGCCGTTGTGAGGGATCGGCGTGGCGTCGACAATCGAGCTAATATTGATGCCGAGAACGGAAATCGCCCGGATCGCGCTGTCGCGACCCATGCCTGGTCCTTTAACGATAACGGCAACTTCCTTCAGTCCGTGAGCCATCGCCTGCTTGAGAGCTTCCTGGCAGACAACTTGAGCCGCATAAGCGGTGGACTTGCGGGAACCTTTGAAAGCGTGGCGACCGGCGCTGCCCCAAGAGATCACATTACCGTTAGGATCAGTGATGGTAACCTTGGTGTTATTGAAAGTCGCAAGGATGTGACAGACACCATTGATGATGTTCTTCGAGCCCTTGGCACGACGAACCTTAATCTCCCCAATGTCTTCGCCAAGGAGTTCCTTTGCGGTAATTTCTTTGCGCTCAGGTGAAGCAACTTCCGCGGAAGGATTCGCTTCATCAATAGCGGGTGCAGCAGAGGCTTCAGGCGCAGGTGCGGCCTTGGTCTTTTTTGCAGGTTTTTCAGGCTTAGGTGTCTCTTCGCTCATCGGTCGTAAAGTTTAGGAAATAAATTAAGCTGCTTTTGCGGGTGAAGCTGCGGAAGCAACACCAACAGTCTTACGCTTACCCTTACGTGTACGTGCGTTGGTGCGGGTGCGTTGACC
>DNHH01000030.1:1384-1528 GCA_003485955.1 Opitutia bacterium | reverse complement strand
CGCGGAAGTGGCGGAGACCGCGGTAAGATTTAATCGCCTGGAGGCGCTTCAAGTCCTGAGTGATTTCACGACGAAGATCACCTTCGCACTTCCAACCTTCGCGAACGATGAAGTCTACAATCTTATTCAGTTGTTCTTCGCTGA
>DNHH01000030.1:0-1262 GCA_003485955.1 Opitutia bacterium | reverse complement strand
ATCACCTTCACACTTCCAACCTTCGCGAACAATGAAGTCTACAATCTTATTCAATTGTTCTTCGCTGAGTTCGCTTGCGCGCATCTCTGGGCGGAAGCCAAGAATTTGACAAATCTTCATGGCACGGAGAGGTCCGATGCCATAAATATAGCGAAGGGAGTATTCTACCTTCTTGTTGTTAGGGATATCGACGCCGAGAATGCGGGGCATATGTGTCCGTGCGGTTGGTAGGAGAGAGGGGGAAAAGGGTCGAAAATTGCTTAGTTTATAGGGGCAAGGGAAGCATAAAATGGGATTAAATGCGTGTTAGGACCTCGACCCCCTCTTCAGTGACCAAAACCGTGTGTTCGTAGTGGGCAGCGACCCTGCCATCCTTGGTCTGGGCGGTCCACCCGTCGGCCGCCATAAGGATCTTGGGTGACCCCAAAGTGACCATAGGTTCTATAGCTAAAGCCATTCCTGGGACTAATTTCGCGCCCGTCCCCTTAGATCCCCAATTAGGAATCTGAGGTTCTTCATGCATTTGGCGCCCCACGCCGTGGCCAACAAACTCACGTACAATCCCGAAGCCGAAAGGCTGTATAGCGCCCTGAATGGCCGCAGAGATATCCCCCACCCTTCCCCCAGGACGAACCGCAGAAATACCAGCCATCAACGCGTTTTCAGTCGCCTGACATAGTTTACGGGCAGGCTCAGGCACAGACCCGACCAGAACCGTGTAGGCATTATCACCCACGAAACCGTTTTTACGGATCACAACATCAAGGGACACGACATCGCCATCTTGGATAAACCGGTCATCGCGGCCAATGCCATGGACAATCTCATCATTTAGCGAAATGCAGATATACCCCGGGTAAGTGAGACGTCCGACAACATACCCATGGCAAGCACTGGTGCAGCCATGAAGCTTCATGAGGCTGGCAGCGGCTGCGTCCAACTCGGCCGTAGAAATGCCAGGTTGGATGAGTGGGCGAAGTTCTGCCAAAACATGTGCAGCTGCCTTGCCGGCGGCACGCATACCCTCCACGTCAACTCGGGAGTGGATATCAATCATCACAACAACTCAGTTTATAAACCGAGAGCGTTGGTGTGTTGGTAAATCCAAGCCGCAATACCCAAGACGAAAAGGATAATACAAGCCGTGACCGCTGATCCGAGACTCGAGCTCATATCGCCCGATGGCTCACGGCGCTGAGGTACGGGCGTGGCAACGCCACCCACACGACCTTTACGCAAGAAGCCGTCATAGTGGCTCTGCA
>DNHH01000057.1:4198-6284 GCA_003485955.1 Opitutia bacterium | reverse complement strand
CCTTGCATGATTTTCAGCCGCGCCAAGGAACGTTGCTTAAAGTCCTTGAGATGAATCCTCGGAATCGTGCAGGATCTTCGGCTTCATGCTGCGCCTGGGTTGAGCCCGAGGACGTTGTTATTCTTCTTTCCTGATGTCCACGACTGCACCTTCTATCCGCGCTGAACTCGGGCCTACGCTGCGCCTAGCTGTGCCAATTATGTTAGGCATGCTTGGGTATGGCTTAATGTTTGTCATCGATGTGGCCATGGCGGGTCGGCTAGGGGAGACCGCTTTGGCGGCATCGGCACTTGCGGGAAACCTTAATTACATTCCTTACGTATTTGGAATCGGCGTCGTCGGTTCAGTAGCAGTTTACCAGTCACAAGATAATGGAGCCGGCGTTACTGGCTCATCAGGAACCATTCTCCGTCACGGCGTAGTGCTCGCGCTGACGTTTGGAGTTGTCGCCGCCACACTCACGCACCTGAGCGTTTATCTTTTACCATACTTAGGATCCGCACCTGAGGTTGTCGCCGAGGCGCATGACTTTTATGTCTTAATGGCCTGGGGAATTATCCCTGGATTACTATTTCATGCTGTACGTGGACACCGTGACTCACAGCACCAGCCATGGATTTCGCTGGCTTGGTTAACCTTTGGTCTGCTTGCCAATATCGGCCTTAACTGGCTTTTGATGTACGGGAATTGGGGCTGCCCTAAGCTCGGTTTGGCCGGTGCAGGCTGGGCAACAATCATTTCAAGAGTCCTAATGCTGATTGGTCTTTGGTTTACGCCGGGACGAGGTGAAATCAATGTAAGCGAGGGACTTAATCGGCAGGTTTTCTCGCGACTTTTACAGACCGGTATACCTGCTGGGCTTCACAGCCTAAGTGAAGTCGGAATTTTTGCAATCGTACCGATTTTTGCCGGATGGATTTCACCTATTTCCCAGGCCTCTCACCAAGTTGCGGTGAGCGCAGCGTCGGCTGCATTTATGCTCCCGCTTGGACTCGGCATTGCTGCGGGCATTCGCGTCGGCGAGGCACGCGGAGCTAACAATCGCGCGCTCGCTCGTGCCATCGGTGCCGGCTCCCTGATTATTGCGGGATCGATCATGGGAATTTACGGGCTACTCATGGTCTTACTTCGACCAGAGTTGCTGGCTATCTATGAAGTTGCGGGAACCCGGGTCGGCGATCTTGCGTCGACATTACTTATTTTTGCCGCGCTCTGGGCACCGTTTGACGGTATTCAGGTTGTTTCGGCTCATTTACTCCGGTCGGTTAATTTTGCCGCATGGGCCTCTTGGGCCGCAGCTGCTTGCTACTGGGGCATAGCGTTGCCACTCTGTCTTATCCTAGCTTTCCCTTTAGGTTATGGCGCTGAAGGCATTTGGGCAGCGTTGGCTTTGAGTTTAGGCTTTGCGGCTTTGGCCATGGGATGGAAATTCTTACGGGCAACGCGTGTCGGTGCACCCGGGTGGGGTGGCGATCCGGAGACTAAAGACTAAGGACCAAAGAGGGATGTGAGCTTTGGAAGTCTTCATCCCGATTGCCCCTTGCTCCTTCCTGCTACCACCGCCCCTCTTTAGTCTTTAGCCCTTAGTCTTTAGTCTCTAGAGCCTTCGCCATGTCCCAGCAGCCAGCCAAGCCCAAGACCGCCATTACACCGACCCGTGCCGAGGATTACCCTGAGTGGTACCTTCAGGTGATTAAGGCTGCCGACCTCGCCGAAAACAGTCCAGTGCGCGGCTGTATGGTGATTAAGCCTTGGGGTTATGCGTTATGGGAAAACATCCAACGCGATCTTGACGCAAAATTTAAAGCTACAGGTCACGTCAACGCTTACTTCCCGCTTTTTATTCCGATGAGCTACCTCCAAAAGGAGGCTCAGCATGTTGAGGGCTTTGCCAAAGAGTGCGCGGTCGTCACCCATTCACGCCTCGAAGCAGGTCCTGATGGTAAACTTACTCCCGCAGGTCCACTTGAAGAGCCACTGATTGTTCGCCCAACATCCGAAACGATTATCGGTGAAACGTATTCGAAGTGGGTTCAGTCCTACCGCGACCTACCCATTCTCATCAACCAGTGGGCCAATGTGGTTC
>DNHH01000057.1:3392-3888 GCA_003485955.1 Opitutia bacterium | reverse complement strand
TTCGCTGAGAATCACATGGCGATGCCCGTGATTAAGGGCACGAAGACCTCGGGCGAACGCTTCCCGGGTGCAGTCGAAACATTCTGCATCGAATCCATGATGCAGGATCGTAAGGCATTACAGGCAGGCACGTCTCATTACCTCGGACAAAACTTTTCTAAGTCCTGCAATATCCGCTTCCAAGATGAAGGCGGCACCTTGCAATACGCACACACCACTTCTTGGGGCGTTTCGACGCGCCTAATTGGTGGCATGATCATGACGCACGCGGATGACGATGGCCTGATTGCGCCCCCTCGTTTGGCTCCCCAGCACGCCGTCATTATCCCGATTTACAAAGACGACGCTGGTCGTGCCGAGGTTCTTGCTTACTGCAAAACGCTCCAGCAAGAACTCCTTGCCAAAAATTTCCACGGCAGGCAGCTGGTCGTCACTATCGACGATCGCGATCTTCGCGGCGGTGAAAAAATGTGGGGCTGGATTAAAAAAGGCGTAC
>DNHH01000057.1:0-3236 GCA_003485955.1 Opitutia bacterium | reverse complement strand
GCTGGATTAAAAAAGGCGTACCGCTTCGGATTGAAGTTGGCCCACGCGATATTGCTGCAGGCGTTGCCATGGTTGCCCGTCGCGACACTGGAGAAAAGGCTGCAGTGCCTCGCGCTGAACTCGTCGCGGGAATCACTGACCGGCTCCAGGCTATCCAGGACAACCTGCTTGCGCGCGCTCGCGCTTTCCAGGCTGAGCACACCAAGACCATTGATACTTTTGAAGAGTTGAAGGCCTACTTCGCCCCAAAGAATCCTGAGCGACCAGAGATCCATGGCGGATTTGCGATGTGTCATTGGAATGGTTCGCCGGAAGTGGAGAAGCGTCTCAAAGAAGAGCTTAAAGTAACCATCCGCTGCATCCCAATAGATGCCCCTGCCGAAGCTGGTAAATGCGTAGTGACGGGCGAGCCCAGTGCCCGGCGCGTGGTTATGGCAAAGGCGTACTAACCCTTAGGGCTTCCAGACCTGTGGTCGTAAAGGCCCATTTGCTATGTTTAATGGGCCGATGCCCCCTGTAGGCAGTATGGACCTATAAAAAACCCTTGCCCAACTCCCCTTGAATCATCATTTCAAACCCTCCCATGACTACAGAAGGTAATCCCAATCGGTCCAAGAACCCGCATGACTTTGACTTCGCTCAACCCGAAGCCCTGACCCGCTATGTCACTGAGACTGGCAAGATTCTGCCACGCAAGTTGACCGGTCTGAATGCTGCCCAGCAGCGACATGTTACGAAGGCGATCAAGCGCGCTCGTTGCATGCTTACGATGAAGTAAGTTGCGCTGAAAAGCGTTTCCTAAAAAGGCCACCTCTCGGTGGCCTTTTTGTTTAAGAGACCCCGCACACCCCTTCTGCATTATCCCTCAGTCACTAGACCTTAGTCTCATTAATCCTCATTCCGCTTTAGTCTTTAGGCCTTAGTCCTTAGCCTCGCCCTGTGTCCGACACGTCTCCATTTCTGACCGATTCGCCCGCCGATCTTGCTCGTGCGGCCGACGTCTTGCGTTCAGGCGAGATTGTCGCTCTGCCGACAGAGACTGTTTATGGATTAGCAGCGGACGCACTCAACCCAGCGGCAGTCCGAAAAATCTTCGAAGCCAAAGGTCGTCCTTTGCTTGATCCGCTCATTGTCCATGTTGCAGACCTTGACGCACTCTCGCGAATCGCGGTTGTTGATTCTCGGTTAAGTAAAGTTGCGAAATTTTGGCCGGGCCCACTGACAGTCGTGCTACCTCGGAAGGCGTGTGTGCCTGATTTGGTAACTGCGGGTAAAGACACAGTTGCTATTCGCATCCCGGCTCACCCAATTTTTCGCGAGGTGCTTCGCATATCGGCGCTTTCTCTGGCTGCGCCGAGTGCGAATCCTTTTGGTTATATTAGTCCGACGACGGCTGAGCATGTATGCACGTCGCTCGGTGCCCGTTGCCCTTGGATAGTCGATGGTGGCCCGAGTGCCCATGGTGTTGAGTCGACGATTATCGATCTATCGCAGCCTGGTCGTGTCCGCCTACTGCGCCCTGGACCTATTTCAATCGAACAACTCGAAGCTGTGCTCGGTCCGCTCGAAGTCGTCACACATGCAAGTGCGCAGAACGTCGCCCAAGACGCTCCTGGAATGCTTGAGCGTCATTATAGTCCGAAGTTACCGATGATACTTTTTGAGCGCGACCAGAAGCTGCCCTCATTGCCGCCGGGCGCTGCATTAATTTTACAGTCACGTCGGCCAACGACACCTTCGCACGCTCGCGTGTATTATCTCTCAGAACACGGGGACTGTGTGGAGGCCGCCCACGGGCTGTTCGCACTTTTACGTCAAATCGACCAACAGCACCACTCAGTGATCATTGTCGAGCTCGCTGAATCCAAAGGCATTGGTATTGCCCTTAACGACCGTCTACGCAGGGCAGCAGCACGTTAAGCATGCAAAACTTGCTTGAGACACTACGGAAGGCTGAAGACTTTCTAGGCCGCAAAGGTTTCGCCAAGCCAAAGGGCGAAGTTGAACACCTCTTTGCGGGCGTGCTTGGCCTGAAGCGTCTCGATCTCTACCTTCAGTTTGAGCGGTTATTGACCGACATTGAAGTCGTGCGGTTACGCGATGCCACCGTGCGTCGCGCAGCGCATGAGCCGCTTCAGCATATCTTAGGCACAGTGGAATTTCGCAATCTCACGCTGAAGTCCGACAAACGCGCCCTTATTCCGCGTCCCGAAACTGAGGAACTCGTCGATATCGCTCTCGCCTGCTTCCCGGCCGAACAGAGCGTGCGCACGCTTGACCTAGGCACGGGCTCTGGCGCCATCGCTCTGGCGATTGCCCAAGAGCGGCCCGCTTGGTCTATTGATGCCGTGGATGCGTCCGATGATGCATTGGCGCTTGCTCGCGAGAACGCATTACTCACAGGACTTTCTGAGCGTGTTCGTTTCAAAAAGTCAGATTGGTTTAGCGCTGTCAGTGATAAGTATGACCTTATCATTTCGAATCCACCTTACCTGACTGATGTTGAAGTCGCCTCGGCCGAGCCCGAAGTGCGCCTACATGATCCTATATCAGCACTGGTTGCGCCCGAAGATGGTATAGCTGATTTACGGCGTATCCTCGAGGACGCACCGAAGCTTCTTAATCCTGGTGGTTGGGTTGCGCTTGAAACAGGTATTGCGCAACATCCACAACTTTCCGCGATCTCTGTATCCGTTGGCTACGCAAAGTCAGAGGGCAGGAATGATCTCTCAGGACGGTGCAGATTCTGGTTAGCGGCAGGTGCTAAACAGAATTTTCTATGAGAGACGGAACACTCTCCTGAATAAGTGTTTGAAACATAATATGAATAAACATATCAGAAGTCTTGTACTGCAATGCCGCTAGTTAACTTATTTAGGGTAATATTCTTAAAGAGAATTAAATCTGAAGACTTAGGGTCAATTGTCTCTTTTCCAAAGTCAGGACGCACTTGGCTGCTAGTCATGCTTGCTAGGTTAAATTTGCCGATGCGGTATACGCATGCAGGTAGTGGATACAACGTCAGCTGCCACTTCAATGATTAACAAATAGGCAAGAAAGTCCTTTTTCGCTCGAGGGTACTTTCCTTCCACTTTTCTCAAAGACGCATACTCTTCCTGCATCGTGATCCAAGAGATACCGCCGTATCGGGATATTTTCAGAAATCTTTAAGACTTGGATCAAAAAGCGAAATCTCGATGGCTGATTTCATCCGCGATCCGCATCTCGGCGTGGAG
>DNHH01000124.1:19030-19208 GCA_003485955.1 Opitutia bacterium | reverse complement strand
ATAATTTCCCCTCCACCGTATTCAGGGCGCTGAATGCAGACCATATCCCAATGCACCGATGAATTGTTTCCGTTGTCGGTCATTTCGTAGCACTTACCAGGGGTGAAGTGGAAGGATCCTGCAATCTTTTCATCAAAGAGAATATCCTGCATGGGGTTGAGGATGTGCGGATTGAAGC
>DNHH01000124.1:16804-18859 GCA_003485955.1 Opitutia bacterium | reverse complement strand
GGGTTGAGGATGTGCGGATTGAAGCCGATCGCGAATTCCCCGATGTAGCGGGCGCCTGGATCGGTATCGAGGATTTCATTGAGTCGCTTGGTGTTATTCGATGTCGCTTCGACAATCTTACCCTTTTTAAAGACGAGACGGATGTTATCAAAGGAGACGCCTTGGTAGATGGTTGGGCAGTTGTATTGGATGACGCCCTCAACGCTGTCTTTGACGGGCGCGCTAAAGACTTCGCCGTCTGGGATATTGTATTCGCCGCCGCAAGTGACCGCGCCAATTTTCTTAATCGAGAAGCGTAGATCGGTACCTTTGCCCTTGATGTGAACCTTGTCGGCTCGGTCCATGCGCTTCTTGAGCGCAGCCATACCGGGTATCATGCGAGCGTAGTCGAGTGTGCAGACGCGGAAGTAAAAGTCTTCAAATGCTTCGCTACTCATCTTGGCTTGCTGTGCCATGGCAGATGTTGGCCAGCGTAGGACGACCCACTTGGTTTTATTGACGCGCCAATCAATGACGGGGCGCAAAACCTTTCCAGCGAGCTTGGCTTTATCGGTGGGTACGTCGCTTGCCTCGAAAATATTATCGGAACCGCGCACGGCGATGTAGGCGTGCATTTTTTTCATGCGGGCCAGTTCCATGTCTCTGACTAATGTAAATTGTTCTTCAGTGCCGTGCAGATTCATCTCGCGGCCGATGCGGGCGCGCTGGATCTGCACCATCGGTACTGCGCCGCAGGAACGGGCTGCACGAATTAGAGCCACGACAAACGCGTCAGGGATGTCGTAAGCATCGATGAGTACGCGTTCGCCCTTTTTGAGGCGGGTGGAAAATCCGCAGAGTACCTCTGCGAGCTGGTTGTACCGAGTGTCCATCGGCCGAGCGTGGTTAACTAGGCTGAAAAATGCAAGGAAAGGGCAGGAAAGTGTGACAAAGGGCTGGGACAGCCTGTCGCTGGCAGGGGGTGTTTCGGGGGTGTGGGAGGCTCCAAATCACCGTGGATACCTTAATCATTTGCTAAAATGCCCATTTACCATTTTGGCATCTCTCTTGCATATGTGCAATTGCCAGCCCGCTGGCACCCTCTCCTCAACCACCTATACCTCATACACCATGGCAAAGCATACCAAACCTAACGTTAAACCCCTCGGTGACCGCGTTCTCCTTCAACGTCTCAGCGAAGATACTGAAGAAGTTAAGGGCGGCATTATCATCCCAGACACTGCAAAGGAAAAGCCACAAGAGGCTACCGTTATTGCATTGGGCACCGGCAAAATCGACAAAGACGGCAAGTCGGTTGCCTGGGACGTCAAACTTGGCGACACCGTCCTCATCGGCAAGTATGCCGGTACGGAAGTGAAGTTGAATGACGAAATTTATATTCTCCTCCGCGAAGAAGAGATCCTCGCTGTCATTCGCTAACCTAAAGATTTCAAAACTCTAAATACCTAAATCTATGTCCAAGAAACAAATCCTATTCGATGAAGCCTGCCGCCGCAAGGTTCTCGCTGGCGTCTCCACCCTCGCTAAAGCTGTCAAAGTCACCCTCGGTCCTAAAGGCCGCAATGTGATGATTGATAAAAAGTTTGGCGCCCCGAAGGTCACCAAGGATGGTGTCACGGTTGCTAAAGAAATCGAACTCGATTGCCCATTTGAAAACATGGGTGCGCAGATGGTTCGCGAAGTTGCTTCCAAGACCGCCGACAAGGCTGGCGATGGTACCACCACCGCAACCGTACTCGCTGAAGCCATCTACAAGGAGGGCTTGAAGTCCGTTGCTGCCGGTTCCAACCCGATCTTCATTAAGCGCGGTATTGATCGCGCGACCGAAGCCATCGTCGCTGAACTCGCAAACATCTCCAAGAAGATCAAGACCCGCGAAGAAATTAAGCAGGTTGCGACCGTCTCGGCTAACTGGGATGCATCGATCGGAGACATCATTGCCGATGCGATGGATAAAGTCGGAAAGGATGGCACCATCACCGTCGAAGAAGCCAAGACCGTCGAAACCACGCTGGATGTGGTCGAAGGTATGCAATTCGACAAGGGCTACCTCTC
>DNHH01000124.1:16519-16652 GCA_003485955.1 Opitutia bacterium | reverse complement strand
TGCGCTTCGACAAGGGCTACCTCTCCCCTTACTTCGCAACCAATGCGGAAACCCTCGAGGCCTTACTCGAAGACCCTTACATTCTCCTCTACGAGAAGAAGGTGTCCGCGATGAAGGACTTGCTCCCTCTCCT
>DNHH01000124.1:15980-16195 GCA_003485955.1 Opitutia bacterium | reverse complement strand
CTTCGGCGATCGCCGTAAGGCCATGATGGAAGACTTAGCTGTGCTCACAGGCGGAAAGTTTATCACTGAAGATATCGGTGTGAAACTTGAGTCCGTGAAGATTGCCGACCTCGGCCGTGCAAAACGCGTCCAAGTCGACAAAGAAAACACCACCATCATTCAAGGTGCGGGTAAGTCTTCCGAGATCCAAGGTCGCGTGAAGCTCATCCGTCGCC
>DNHH01000124.1:15621-15757 GCA_003485955.1 Opitutia bacterium | reverse complement strand
AGAAGCTCCAAGAGCGCCTCGCGAAATTGGCCGGCGGTGTCGCCGTCATCCATGTCGGTGCTGCTACCGAATCCGAATTGAAAGAAAAGAAAGACCGCGTCGACGACGCTTTGCACGCGACCCGTGCAGCTGTCGA
>DNHH01000124.1:15194-15448 GCA_003485955.1 Opitutia bacterium | reverse complement strand
CAGCTGTCGAAGAAGGTATCGTCCCGGGTGGTGGCGTAGCCCTGCTCCGCACCGTTAAGGCAATCGATGCAATCATCGCTAAGCTCGAAGGTGACGAGAAGGTCGGCGCACGCATCGTGCGTAAGGCTATCGAAGAACCTCTCCGCACGCTTTGCTTCAACGCAGGTACCGAAGGCTCCTTGATCGTCCAAGAAGTTCTCAAAGGTAAGGGCAATAATGGTTATAACGTCGCAACCGGCGAATACGAAGACCTC
>DNHH01000124.1:0-15026 GCA_003485955.1 Opitutia bacterium | reverse complement strand
GCAACCGGCGAATACGAAGACCTCGTGGCTGCCGGCGTCGTCGATCCTACCAAGGTTACCCGTACCGCGATTGTGAATGCAGCTTCGGTTGCGTCACTCTTGTTGACGACCGAGTGCTTGATCACCGACTTGCCTGAAGACAAGAAGCCAGCAGGCGGCGGCGGTGGTGACCACGGCCACGGAGAATACTAATTCAGGTTTATCCTGATGAAACAAAGGGCGCCCGATGGGCGCCCTTTTTGTTGCATCGGCTTGCCATAGTATCCTTGGCGGTGTTGCCTTCGGCATGGCCGTTAAACTCCAAAGTCAAAAAACGAACCCCGTCTTCGGCGTAGCTCTCTTCGTTCTCCTCCCATTGATTACCTTGGGAGTCTTTTACTTCGGCATCCCAGGTACCGAGTTCAACGGTGTCCGTCCCGGAATTTTCTTCGGGATGGATTATCACTATAACAACGGCATGAACAATTCAGGTGCCGGCCGTATCATGGACAATCGCATTGTTTGCACTTCAGCTGAGGCTCAAGCGTACGTACGTCAGCGGCTCAATGTTACCTTTGGTGGCAGTTACCCGACGCAAAGTTTTGTGATCACGCTCGTGAATTATCCCGCAGGTTATAAATACCAGTATAGTTGCAAGACGTGGTATGCCCAGCGCTTGAATATCGGCGGGTCACCTTTCTTCCGTAAAGGTGCTGAGGTGGGCGATGCTCAGCTCGATGCTGAAGTTGCCTTAAAGCATAAGTCGGTGGCCGATGCTGTCGAAGCGGCTCTCGAAGATTACTTTAAATCCAAGGGCGCTAAGTAATCAGCGCCGCTTGGTAATTAAAGTGGGGTGGCTGACGGGACTTGAACCCGCGACCCCCGGAATCACAATCCGGTGCTCTAACCAACTGAGCTACAACCACCATAAGGTCTCTTCCTTGCGGAAGGTTGTCCAATGCAGGGCAGGGCGTGGGTGGTGTCAACGCTAGTTCATCCATCTCATTTTGTTTCAGCGTTTTTCCTTCCCCCCATAGGCTGCTTGCCGCTACCTATTAGGCTTCCGATGCCATTGTTCTCCGAATTGGGCCTATCTGAGCCCGTCTTACGCTCTTTAACTGAGTGCGGTTATATTAACCCTACGCCCATCCAGGCGCAGGCCATTCCCGTTGTGCTTTCAGGCCGTGACTTAATCGGTGCTGCCCAAACAGGCACAGGAAAGACCGCCGCCTTTGCGCTGCCCACGCTTTCTCGTTTAGGTGCTGCCAGTGGTTCCCCGCGCTGTCTGGTGCTCGTTCCTACCCGCGAACTAGCCCTGCAGGTCGACGAAAGTTTCCGTAAGTATGGCAAACACCTCGGTACGCGTACCGCCTTGCTTTACGGAGGCGTGGGTTACGGCGCACAAACTGAAGCTCTTCAAAAAGGCGTCGATGTGGTTATTGCGACACCTGGCCGCTTACTCGATTTACACGAACAGGGCATTCTCCGACTTGACGCGATTCAAGTACTGATTCTCGACGAAGTGGATCGCATGCTCGACATGGGTTTCATCGAAGACGTTTCACGCATCATTCGGTTTTGTCCAAAGCAACGCCAAACTCTACTTTTCTCGGCAACGGCTGATGAGCGCGTTGGGAAGATTGCCAATTGGGCTTTGCGCGATCCGGTAACCGTCGACGTGCGTACGGGCCAGACTGCCGCTGAGACGGTGGACCACGCTCTTTACCCGGTTGATGTCTTTCAGAAGTACGATCTGCTCCTCGAGCTGCTTAAGGGTTCAGATTTTAAGTCGGTCATTGTCTTTACGCGTACGAAGCGTGACGCCGATCGTATCGCCGAGTGGATCGAGGGTCACGGTACGCCCGTTGCCACCATGCACGCCGATCGCTCGCAGACGGAGCGCGTCCAAGCACTCCAAGGATTCAAGAGCGGTAAATATTCTATCTTGGTTGCGACCGACATTGCTTCACGCGGACTCGATATTTCCGGGGTCACCCACGTGATTAATTACAACGTACCTGAGCACCCCGAAGATTACGTCCATCGTATTGGTCGTACTGGTCGCGCCGCGGCCGAAGGTGAAGCCTTCACGCTCTTCTCGCCGGACGAACTTCACCACCTTCAGCAAATTGAGTTACTTCTCGGGAAGCCCATTCCACGTCGGAAGCACGAAGGCTTCCGTTATTATTCGGAGCCAATCCTGAGTACGACCGGCAAAGTTGCGGTGGGCCCTCGTAAGCGCAATCGCTAACCATGCCCAGTGATGCAGATGAGACTCATCTGCTTCGCGCTCTAGCCCTTGCGCGAAAAGGGTGGGGTGATACTCACCCTAATCCCATGGTCGGTGCCGCGGTGGTCGAAGGCGGCAAGATTGTCGCGGAAGGTTTCCACGCCCGAGCTGGCACGCCTCATGCCGAAGTGAAGGCCTTACAAGCGCTTGGACGGCGTCCCTTGGCTGGCGCTACCCTCTACGTTACCCTTGAGCCTTGTTCGACCCATGGGCGTACCCCGCCATGTGTTCAGGCTATCTTGGATGCAGGGCTACGGCGTGTAGTTGTCGGTACAGTGGACCCCAATCCCTTGCATGCCGGCAATGGTATCGAGTTGCTACGGGCGGCAGGAGTTGAGGTGACTCTTGCCTTCGGACCCCTCGAAGTTGCCTGTCGCGAATTGAACTTCTTATTCAATCACTGGATGGTGCATCGCCGAACTTTGGTAGCGATGAAAGTTGCCCGTGATGCCACTGGGCGTACGGTGCCAGTTCCGGGACAACGTTTTATTACCGGAGAACTCGCCCGAGCGGATATGATGCAATGGCGACGACTCTTCCCGGTAATTGCTATCGGCGCTGGTACCGCCTTGGCTGATAACCCGCAGTTGACTGCAAGGCTTCCTGAGGGCGCGTTTGCCCCTGTGCGCCTTTTGCTTGATCGTTCAGGTCGCACGGCAGGGCAGGGTCACCTGCAAATTTTTTCGGACAGCTATCGATCGCAGACAATTGTTGCTTTGGACGTCCGCCAAACGTCACCTGAGCAACGCACTTGGTTCAAGGGACAAGGTTTACAGACTTTAGAAATTTCTTCGGGCGATTTTCTGAAACAAGTTTTCCAACACGCTACGGACTCTGGCTGGCTTGGTGTTTTTGTTGAACCGGGTCCAGTACTTGGGGCTGCCTTGATCGCTGCTCGCTTGATTGACCGTGCTTGGATATATACAGCACCTTCAGGTAAGGCAGACCCGTCTTCACAATCCTGGCTGAATAAGGTCTTAATCGCCGACGGCGCCTCTGTTCTTAATCTGGGTGAAGATACGCTTATTTCAGGCTCTTGGAAGTAACCAGAGCCTTTTTGCGGTTAATTCGACATTGGTGTCGTTGATGCGCAGAGGCTTATTCGCAGTGGTGGCAAGGTTTTAATCTCGACTTTTGGGCTTGAGTCTGTCTGATGCGGTGTGCGCGCCCACGGGCACGGCCGGTTCCTAAACCACCTAATTACAAACGCTTTATGACTGAAAAACTCCTCGATCCGAAGAAGAAAGAAAAACCCTCTTACACCTCGCTCATTGAAAAGAAACGCGATGGGGGTGAGTTCACTGCCGACGAGATTCGTTATATCGTCGATTCCATTATGGACAGTGCGATGCCTGAGGCTCAGCAAGCTGCGCTCGCGATGGCCATCTACTTCCGGCAGATGTCCGCTCAGGAGACTGCTTCGTTCGCCGAGGAGCTACGTCTTTCG
Organism: Opitutia bacterium; assembly: GCA_003485955.1. GTDB lineage: Bacteria > Verrucomicrobiota > Verrucomicrobiia > Opitutales > UBA953 > UBA8828. Next base: position 11,310 of record DNHH01000124.1, on the reverse strand, counting down.
GGTGAATACATTGACCTAGACCGTCTCACCCAGCCGAAGATTTCAAAAGTCTCTACCGGAGGCGTCGGTGACAAGACCTCTATGGTCTTAGCGGCTCTCGGTGCAGCTGCGGGCGTTATTATGCCTGGCATGAATGGTAAAGATGAAGACTACATCATCTCCACTACCGATAAGCTTTCGTCCATCCCAGGTTTAAAGACCAAGGTTACGTTAGACGCTTTTCGCGCACAGCTTGAGAAAGTCGGCTGTTCGTTAACCGAGCAGTGCTCCGAAATCGCACCTGCGGACGAGTTGCTCTATGTGCTTCGTCAGCGTACAGGCACAACCCCTTCGCTTCCATTGATTACGGGAAGCATCCTTGCACGTAAGCTCGCCGAAGGCTGCGAAGGCCTCGTGGTCGACGTGAAGTGGGGCAATGGTTCCTTTATTCGCGACCTTGAACAAGCGAAGCAGCTCGCGCGTATCATTACACGCGTCGCACGTAGTTTGAATCGTAAGTGCGTCGCCCTCGTCACTGATATGAATCAACCTTTAGGTGATTCCGTCGGTACAGGCTTAGAAGTTCTTGAAGCTGTCCGTCTCTTGAAGGGTGAAGGTCCCGAGGATCTACAGGATCTCGTCATGAAGCTTGGCATGGAAGTCGTCCGCCTCGCTGGCGTTGCCGGTTCCACGCTCTCTGCGAAGCAAGCTGTCGAGCGTCACTTGAAAGACGGTTCTGCCCTTGAGAAGTTTAAGGCGATGATTCGCGCTCAAGGCGGCAAGACCGACTGGATTGATGATCCTAGCAAATTCCCGAAGGCGAAGTTTATCCGTAAGCTCCCTGCGCCGAAGCGCGGTTATGTGCACACGATTGATGCCGGTAAGATTGCCCAAGGCGTGCGCTTGCTTGCGACCAATAAGGACGGCTCGCTCGATCCTTCGGTCGGCGTCACCGAAATCCGTAAGGTTGGCACGCAGGTCAAGCAGGGTGAGCCGCTCATCATGATTCACTATAACGACGAGTCCAAGGTTGAGCTCGCGTTGCCGTACTTCCGCGATGCTTACCGTTTAGCACCGAAGCGCCCGAACGTCCCGCCGCTCCTCGTCGAGCGCGTGGCCTAAGTCGCTCATTCGTACCCATCAAAAGCCGCGGAGTTATCCGCGGCTTTTTTTATGAAGCATCTAGTTTGTCCTGACTTAAGCTAGTCCTCGCTTGGACTCACGTACGAAGCTTAACCAGCTCTTAGCTATTCTTCCGTTGGCGAAAGGCAGGGTATTTGCTTTCGCAAGCGCCTGTGTCGCGTTGAGGCCGTCGCGGTAAAAGGTTCGGTGCAAGGTCTTAGCTTCATCGACTTCGGCTTCGGAGAAGCCGTTGCGTAAAAGACCGACCTTGTTGATCATCTTAGTTTCTGCGGGGTTACCATCAGCGATGACGAACGGGGGGACGTCCTGGGTGAGTTTGGAGCAGGCTGCGACCATCGCATAATCACCAACCTGACAGAATTGATGCACGCCAGCACTCCAACCGATGTTGATATTGTTGCCGATGTGCACGTGACCGCCGAGTGCGGAGTGACTCGACATTACGAGGTGGTTACCGACGACGCAATCGTGGGCGATATGAGCATAGGCTAAGAGTACGTTATCGTCGCCCAAGATTGTCCATTCGCCTTCTTGGGTACCAAGGTGTACGCTCACATATTCCCGGAACATGTTACGTGCGCCAATGCGTAGGCCTGGGCGACCTGTCTTGCCTTTAAGGTCTTGGCTGCGACCGCCGATCACCGCAAAGGGGAAGACTTCGCAATCTGCACCAAGTGTGGTGTAGCCTTCGACGCAGGCGTGATGGTGCAGGACGCAACCATCACCCAAGGTAACCTCTGGGCCGACAAATGCGTAGGCGCCTACCTTGACATTCTTGCCGAGTTTAGCGCCCGATTCGATAATGGCTGTTGGATGAATCACGCCCGGAAAAGTTTTTTAACCTTCAGTGCCGCTGTCAGCGACAGTGAACATGAGATCGGCCGATGAAACAGTTTCGCCCGCTACTAAGCATTCGCATTGCGCACAGGCAATCTTGCCACGGACCTTCGTAAGTTTCGCACGGATTTCCAAGGTGTCGCCTGGGGTGACCGCTTTGCGGAATTTAACTTTATCGGCGCTCATGAAGAAGACGACTTTGGGAGAGTCTCCAGCTTGGACTTTATTTAGCATGATTAAGCCCGCAACTTGAGCCATAGCCTCGACTTGTAATACGCCTGGCATGACGGGTTGTCCGGGGAAGTGTCCCTGAAAGTACGGCTCGTTGATCGTCACATTCTTAATCGCAACAATCGATTCCGCTTCGAGTTTGAGTACACGATCGACCATCACGAATGGGTAGCGGTGGGGCAGTGCGTTGAGGATCTGACGGATATTAAGTTCGTTGCCAACAGGCGTATCGACACTGACATTGGCGACCTTGGCCTTTCCTTTGCTGGTCTTAGACTCCAGCCACTGCTTGCGAATAGCGGCACCCAGTCGGGCGTTGAGTGAATGGCCAGGACGGACGGCGATGATGTGGGCCTTGATACGTACACCGGCAAGGGTGAGGTCGCCGACGATATCGAGGATCTTATGGCGAACGAGTTCTTCCTTAAAACGCAGGGGCTCCTTGGTGATAACCTTGTCTCCCTTAAGCACGATGGCTGAGTCGAGTGAGCCGCCTTGGATGAGCCCTTTCTTCAGCAATTCTTCGATGTCCTCGTAAATGGTAAATGTACGGGCGGGTGCAATTTGTGCTTCGTATGTTTCTGGATCTAAATCAATCGTGAGATGCTGCGTGTGGATTCCGCGATCGTCCGCGGATGTGCAAGTAACGCGGAAGCCGTCGTGCGGCAGTGCGACAATTGAGCGGCTACCTTCGTTGATGGTGATGGGCGCGGTCAGTGTGAAAGTTTCTGCGTCCTGACCTTGAGTTACGATTCCTGCTTGGCGAATCAGTGTGGTGAAAGGTCGAGCAGAACCGTCGACAATCGGGGGTTCGGATGCATCGAGCTCAACGATACAATTGTCGATTCCCATGCCCGTAAGCGCTGAAAGAATGTGCTCAATGGTATGAAGCTTGATGTGATCCGAGGAGACTGTGGTTTTTCGTTCCACTTCCGTAACCATATCGGAACTTGGGCGCACCTCGGGCTTGCCGAAAAGGTCTATGCGACGGAAGACGATACCTGTGCCAATGTTTCCGGGGCGCAGGGTGAGGGTGACGTCCTGCCCGGTATGCAGTGATTTACCCTTTAGGGAAACTTCGCGCTCGATGGTTTGCTGCTTCATATTCCTACCATAGTTATTCACAGGCTCCGCACGGTGTAAAGCGAGGGATTTGAGCATAACAGACCCCGTTTTGGCCGAAAAAGTGGGTATTTTGAGAGTTGTCTCACTTATTCAATTAAGCCAGTAAACTAGCATGCGTTTTCTAGCCATCCTTCTGGCGTTTGTCGGAGCAGCCTCGACTGCTCAAGCGGGTACAACTCCTGCGGCGACGCCCGTCTTGCGAAGCTTGCGTGACTTGACCCCGCTCGAGCGTGCCAAGGTTGCTTCACGCTTAGGTTGGACGTCTGCACAAGCCAATGCAGTCGCTGCACGTGACAAGGATGCCATGGTGAGTTCAGACGGTCATGCGCTCTACACCTGTCGCTTTCCTGCTATCACAAGTAAATTAGTTCCTGGGGAAGATCCTGCAGGTTTTACAAACAAAGCTGAGTTCCCCCTTAACCAAACTTTCCTCCTGCATTCACGTCCTGGTGCGAAGAAGACAATTTATTTAGACTTCGATGGCTGCAATGATGGGCCTAAGGCGCGCTGGGGTAATCCAAGTGTGACCGGTGTGACGGCTTATGACTTTGACGGTGATCCCAAAACTTTTAGCGACAACGAACGGTCTGACATCCAGGTAGTTTGGCGGATGGTTGCGGAAGATTTTGCAGTGTGGGATGTCGATGTAACGACCGAGCCTCCCTCTGATGACGCCATCCGCGTTCTTTCCAGCGGTGATGACACTTACGGCGTTATTGTTGGCATTGGTCCACGCAAAGATAACTCATTCATATCGGGTGCTGGTGGGGTTGCCTTTGTGAGTTCATTTAAATGGGGAGATGGCACGCCATGCTGGGTCTTCAATATTGGAGGCAAATATGCAGCTGAAGCGGTGAGCCATGAAGTTGGACATACCCTTGGTCTCGGTCATGACGGCAAGACAGACGGTACCGAGTATTACGGCGGCCATGCGAATTGGGGCCCCATCATGGGTGTCGGTTATTACGGCAATGTCTCACAATGGTCGAAGGGCGAGTATGACTTAGCGAGCAACACCCAGGACGACATCGCTGTGATTACCGGTTACCTTCCTAAACTTACGGACGATGTTGCTGACAATATGGTGCGTGCTAAATCCATTTCCGGAACAGCTGTTCTTGAGCACGGCATCGTTAACAGTGCGACCGATAAAGACTGGTTCGCATTTAAGACGGGCCCAGGTCTCGTAACCTTGAATGTCAAGGTCGCTGCTATTTCGCCAAATCTTGATACCCGATTAACAATCCTTGATAGCTCTGGCGGCGTTGTCGCTACCAGTGCACCTGGGCGCTCGAGTTCTACGGACGGATTAGAGTCATCCTTGATGATTCCCTTGGCTGAAGGGGAGTATTATGCGGTGGTTGAGTCTTCCGCTTCTGGAACGAGTGCAACTACAGGCTATACGACGTATGCGAGTATCGGCCATTACACCCTCACGGGCACACTTCGTCCAAGCACGTTAGTCAGTAAGCCTCCAGTCGCTTCAACGGCCGGAACTTCTCCGTTAAAAGGCTCTGCACCCCTTGTCGTTGGATTTAACGGTACAGACTCTTCGGACCCCGATGGTATTGTCGTAGAGTATCTCTGGACCTTTGATGATGGTACGACCGCTATTACTGCGAATCCAACCCGTACTTATACCACGCCTGGTATACACCCAGTCACATTACAGGTGACGGATAACCAAGGCTTAACTGGCAGCACAAGTCTCAACATAGAAGTCGTTAACAGCCGGATTATTTTCGTTAGCGATATTGTTCCTGGATTTAGTGGATCAGGTACCAGTGCCAGCGCTGACATCCTTGTGACAGTCAAAGACGACAAGGGTGCACTTGTTTCAAATGCCATGGTCTACGGACGACTTTCAGGTATCGGGCAGGGCGATGTCATTGGTCGTACCAACAGTAAGGGACAGGTCCGTCTCCGTGGTCGTGTTCCGCCGCTTACACGTGGTGCGCTGACCTTTACGGTGACAAATCTCACACTCGCTGGTGGCATCTATGATGCTTCCTTTAACGTGGAGACGACGGATAGCGTTTCGCGTTAATAGTTCATTGTCCTCAATAAATACGGCCAGTAATCACTGGCCGTATTTATTGAGGGAACTTGCTAGAGAGTCATTTCTGGATATCTATTACCCATGAAAAGGTCCTTCATCTTCATATTTACTTGGGCTTGTTTTAGCCTAGGCGTAGCTGGACCAGCCAATCCTTTGCTGAAGCCAGAGCAGCAGTCACGCGAGGCTTACTCCGTAGATGAAGTCACTAAAGACAAAGCTGCAGATCATGTTCGTATGGACCGTGCAGAGTACCGTCGTATCGCTGAGCGTGACCATGCGCTCAAAATCGACAGGAAGAATAAATCTCGCTATGTTTGTCCCGCACCAGCGCGTTCATTAACTGGACCCAATAATTCCAATTATACAGGTGCGGCAGCATTTCCTTACGATCAGACATTCAAGTTACACACACGTCCAGGTGCGACACGGGTCATTTACCTGGACTGTGATGGACATACCACCTCGGGAACAGATTGGAATGATTCAGATAATGGAGGCAGAGATTTTACGACCCCTCCGCTGGATATCGACGGTGACACGTCGTCTTTTTCGGATGCCGAAAAGGCCATGGTTCAAAATATTTGGCGCCGTGTCGCGGAAGACTACGCAGCCTTTGATGTCGATGTAACCACCGAAGACCCTGGCGTTGAAGCTATTCGTCAATCAGGTGATGGCGATACGACCTGGGGTATCCGTGTGGTCATCGGCGGCGATAGCAGTCAGTGGTTTAGTGGCGGGGCAGGTGGGGTCGCTTACGTCGGCTCATTTGGTTCATCGATTGATACGCCTGTCTTTGTTTTCTCAGACGATCTTTCAGATGACGAAAAATGGATAGCCGAGGCGACTTCGCACGAAGTCGGACATTCCGTTGGCCTAAACCACATGGGGCAGACTGGTAGTGGCTGGGTAGAGTATTACGATGGTCACGCTGACTGGGCGCCGATTATGGGGGTCGGTTACGATCGCGCAGTCGTCCAATGGTCGAAAGGTGAGTACTCCTTAGCCAATAATACTGAAGATGAACTGGCAATCATCTCAACGTATGCACCGCGGTTGGCTGCAGATCATGGTACCGATATTGCAAGTGCGACTACAGTTTCCGTCGAGCCGAGTTTTTCAATCGGGGGTGTGATTGTCGATAGGGCGGATATAGCATGGTATAAAATTACGACAGATGCAGGCACCTTGAACTTGGTGGGTACGGTGGCTTCTCTTTCACCGAACTTGAAACTCTCCATTTCCCTGGCGAATGCTGAAGGTGTGATTTTTGCGACTTCGCCTATCACAGGTGAAATGGGTGCAACGCTTTCGACAGGCGTAGCTGCCGGCACTTATTACATCATTGTTGACGGTATTGGCGCCGGCAGTGCCAAAACCGCCTATAATGACTACAGTTCATTAGGGCGCTTTACCATTAATGCCGCTTTTGTAGCCACTGCTTTCAGCAATCTACCGCCAGTTGCTTCAACCGTTGGTACGTCGAATGGAACAGGATCTGTACCATTTTCAATGAGCTTTATCGGCTCAGGCTCCAATGATCCTGATGGTACGATTGCGAGTTATTTTTGGGATTTTGGCGACGGTTCGACTTCAACGACTGCTAACCCCGTTCACATTTACAACGCAGTTGGAAAGTATAATGCAGTTTTAAAGGTTACAGATAACTTCGGCTACATTGCTACGACTTCGGTTCCGGTAACTGTTTCAGTTAAAATAAACAAAAACACACCTGCGCTGAGTATTTCATCCCTCAAGTTAAGTTGGGCTAAATCCGGTAAGACTGATGTGAAGCCCCAGGCCGTAGCTACGGTTGTCGATCAAAAGTCAAAGGCGTTCTCGTCTGCCAAGGTTACCTACCGAATAGTGACAACGCCGTCCGGGGGGTTGCCTGTTACGACAACAGCCTCAGGTATTGCCGAAAATAAAGGTTCAATTACGTTACTTGGAACGGCTCTGCCGACTGGGTTTAAGGGCACAGTTCAATTCACAATCCTGTCAGTCGAGGCTAAGGGTTATGTGTATAATCCGGCTGCGAATAAGTTTACGATTAGCACTTTATCGCGCTGAGTGGGCAGCAAACAGTTGTTCACATCGAGCGAGCGTTCCTTGACTCTCTCGGGACGTGGTCAATCTTTGAGCCGTGCTTTTAGTCATCGATAACTATGACTCGTTTACCTTCAACTTGGTCCAATACTTCGGCCAGTTGGGAGTAGAGCAACGTGTCTTCCGTAATGATGAGATTACGGTTGAGCAGGCGCTTGCTCTGAATCCTGACCGGGTGATGATTTCACCGGGTCCATGTTCGCCCACTGAAGCGGGTGTATCGTGTGACATCATCCGGGCCTTTGCGGGGAAGAAGCCATTATTAGGAGTCTGCCTCGGTCACCAGGCCATCGGCCAAGTTTACGGCGGCAAAGTTGTCCGTGCGCCGAATTTGATGCACGGGAAGACATCCCCCATCTTTCATGATGGCGAAGACCTTTTTCGTGGTATGCCCAGCCCCTTCGCAGCCACCCGTTACCATTCGTTAGTCGTGGACCGTCCGAGCCTCCCCGAATGCCTGAAGGTGACCGCTTGGACAGAGGACGGGCTCATCATGGGGTTGAAGCACCGTACGCTGCCTGTCTGGGGGGTGCAATTCCACCCTGAGTCCTATGTCACCGAGCGGGGCTTGGACATTCTGGCCAACTTCCTTCGGCTCTGAGTTATGCAGTGCCCCCGCTGTCATCACGAAGACACCAAGGTGATTGAGACACGTCTGGTTAAGGGTAACCATGCCATCCGTCGTCGTCGCGAATGCCTGGGTTGCGAACACCGATTTACAACCATTGAAGAAATCCTGCGCGAAGGTCTCGTTGTCGTTAAGCGCGATGGATCGCGTGAGCCCTTAGATTTAGCAAAGCTTGCTTCAGGTATTCGTAAGGCAACGGATAAACGCCCCGTCGAAACTGAAAGAATCGACTTACTGATCTCGTCAGTGATCGAAGAAATTAATACCCGTTTCGAAGATGAAGTGCCGTCAAAAGATATCGGCGAAATCATCATGCAGAAATTACAGGTAGTGGACCAAATTGCCTACGTCCGTTTTGCGAGCGTCTATCGTGAATTCCGAGATATCGAAGAACTTGCCCGGGTGATTGAACAACTACGTAAGGGAGGAAAGGTGCCATGACCGCTGCTGCCGCCGCGGCCGCTGCCGCTGTACGTGCTGCGCGCCTGCGTACATTCCATGCATTGTTAGCGACCTTGGCAGGGACAACCCCCGAGCTACGTCGTGATATCGACGCCGTTTTACGGGTCGTGGAATCTGAGATCTTACCATCGCGCGGCTTAGATTCCGATGGATTAGTCAGCGCAGCTCGCCAGATTGTGTCGCTGATTTTACCTGCCGGTCGCACGCCAGATATCGCCGTGCTGGATTACCGCGACCAACCGTTTGACCCGCTTTGGGCGGGTGGGGCGGTCGAGAGAGCTTTAGCGCCTGTCGATGGCTCGTCGGACGTCTTACTCTGGGTAGTTGGATTGCAGGACCAATTTTTGGGCGGCCAACGTGCGCGTTCGGCACGCTATCAAGGAGCTTACGATGCTGCGGTTGATACGTTGAATGGATTAACCGCACGTATGTCCGGCCGTGGACGTATCACCGTGGTGGTTCTTTAAACGTGTCAAAAACACTCTTCCAGCGTATTGCCGATCGGGAAATCCCCGCAACATTCCTGCACGAGGATGACCTCTGTATCGCTTTTCGTGACATTGCCCCGCAAGCCCCGGTGCACGTTCTAATTGTCCCACGTAAAGCCATTCCACGCATTTCCGAAGCTTCCTCGGACGATCATGCACTCTTAGGACATCTACTGTTGGTTGCGCGTAAAGTTGCTCAGGAACTCAATTTGAAAAACGGTTTTCGTATCGTCATCAATAACGGTAAAGACGGTGGTGAAAGCGTACCTCACTTACATGTTCACCTTTTAGGTGGTCGTCCGCTGGACTGGCCACCCGGCTAAGGCATGAAAGTTCCGAGCCCATGTCTTTGCTTAGATGGAGCCGTCCGTGGTCGCCTTCAGGTTGGTCTCTTGGTCGATGGTGCTTGGGCAGCACAGAGTGAGTCATCAGCTGATCCCGCAGAAGCTATTCAGCCCTGTGTTGAGCAAGTGCTCCGTCAAGCAGGCTTAAACTTAAGTCAAATTGACGCCTATGCGGTAAATGTTGGGCCCGGGTCGGTGCTCGGCATTCGTGCGACCATCCTTTCGGCACGTGCCTGGGGCGAAATCAAGGCTAAGCCAGTCCTTACTTGGTCGAGTCATCTCGCTGCCGCTTGGTTAGCTCTCGGCACCTGCGATGCAGTGGTGTCAGAGGGCCGATCCGGCAACCTTAACGTGCAAAAGCTTAATACCCAAGGCCCCTTGGGCGAGTTGCACGATTCTGAACCCAAGCTCTTAAGTGATTTACACCTCCGCCCAATTTCCGGTGGCTTTCGTCATGCCAGCGAACTGCCAATGGGCGACCCCGTCGATGTGTGGTCGTCTTTGCCGAAAATTTTCGCAGAACATAACATCCTAATGAGACCGGAGCATCCCGATGCGCTTAATTCTGCTACGGTCTACGCAACGTGGTCAGGGCAACGTCATTCCAGCGCACAATGACAACGCAATCGTTAGCACCTGGATCGCGTGCATGGGCGGAAATTAATTTGCCAGCGCTTGATCGTAATGTTGGTCGCATCAAGGCTGCCTTGCCGGGGCAGGTTCGCTACGTCGCTGTCGTCAAAGCGGATGCCTATGGGCACGGCATGGCAGAGGTCGTTAGCCGCCTGCTACAAGCGGGAATTAATTATTTCGCAGTAGCGAATGTAGAAGAAGCTGCACGCCTACGGGAGATCGGACCGCAGGCGGACATTTTGCTACTTTCGCCGGCATTGGCAGATGAATACCCGCAGGCACTTTCATTAGGGCTCACCCTGACACTTTCTTCTTTAGAAGAAGCGGAATCACTTGGTGCACTGTCAGTCGCGTCTAAGAAGCGTACACCCGTGCACATTAAAGTTGATACCGGTATGGGGCGTGCAGGGATTTGGCACTCGCAGGCTGCACAACTGCTAGACGTAGTCCTGAAGCATCCCGGTCTCGTCTTGCGCGGTATTTACACCCACTTCTCACATGCAGATGGCGATGCGGCGTTTACGACTGAACAACGACAAATTTTTCTAAAAATCCTCAGCGGTATTCCCGGTACACAACGTGACGGTTTACTCATCCATGCCGATAATTCATCGGGACTCGATAGTTTCTCGGCTGATTCACCGTTCAATGCTGTCCGTGTCGGACTTTTACAATACGGACTACCCCCGCACCCCGGTTCGTTCTTGGAGCGCATCAAGCCTGAACCCGTACTCTCGTTTCATGCCCGAGTTGTTCTGGTCAAAGATCTACCAAAGGGGACTGCAGTTAGTTACGGACGTACCTATACGCTGACACGTCAGAGTCGTATTGCAGTGGTGGCAGCTGGCTACGGGGATGGTATCCCGACGGCTGCCAGCGGTCGTGGACATTTGCTCATCCGCGGACAGCGTTGTGCGATCTTGGGGCGCGTTACCATGGATCAAACTCTGGTAGACGTGACTGACCTTCCATTGGTAGCGGTCGGTGACGTTGCGACCATCCTCGGTGGACAAGGTAGTTCGAGAATTACCGTCACAGATTTTTGCACCTGGGCCGATTGTATCCCCTGGGAGGCACTCTGTACACTTACCCAGCGTGTGCGACGTGTTTATCGCACGGACCGGACTTAATTAGTTTTATCGGTCTCCGAAAAGTTTTGTCGTTCGAGTTCTTTCGCACGCATTTCCATACGGACATCGAGGATAATTCCGACAATCACCAATACAACATAGCCTAGGAAGTGCGCGAAGAACGGTAGGCAAAGTAAGTCTTCCCGGG
>DNHH01000015.1:1983-9666 GCA_003485955.1 Opitutia bacterium | reverse complement strand
TGCGATCGGTCAAGGGCCTCACCCTTATCGAATCTGAAGAGGCAGAGACCTGTTGCGGCTTCGGGGGGATGTTTTCGGTAAAATTCCCAATGATCTCAACGGCGATGGCACAAGTGAAGTGCGACGCTCTTGTTCGTTCCGGTGCTGATATCATTGTTTCGTCTGACCCATCCTGCCTTCTCCAAATTGGGGGATACCTCACGCGGGAAGGTAAGGCTATCCGCACCTTACACCTCTCAGAGGTTCTCGCTAACGACTCATGAGCACTCCGCGTAGTCAGTTTTTAAGCGATGCTCAGGTCGCAACCGACAACGTCGCACAGCGTGGCTTCCTCCGTCAGGCATTGGGTGGGTATTATGTCAGTCGTGATGTGCAAAAAGCACGCTATCGCGACTGGGAACAGGCTCGTGATGCTGCTGCGATGGCTAAGTGGAACGCCGTTAATCGTCTAGACCGCACGCTGACGACCTTCGCGACCAAATTTGAGCGTAATGGCGGGAAAATTCACTGGGCTCGCGATAGCGCCGAAGCACGTGAGATTATTTCGAAAATCTGTCGTGATGCTGGGGCCAAGGCTATCATCAAGTCAAAGTGCATGACCACTGAGGAGATCCATCTCAACGATGCACTCGAAGCTGAAGGCTATGGCGTAGTTGAGAGCGATCTCGGCGAATTCATTCAGCAACTTCGCAAGGAGCCACCTTTCCACTTTGTTTTCCCGTGTATGCACCTGAAGCGGGAAGCCATCAGCGAATTATTTACCAAGCATCTCGGAACAGCGGCGACAGATAGTCCTGAAGAATTGACGATGATTGCCCGTCGACACCTCCGGCAGCTTTATGTCGATGCGGACGTAGGTATCTCGGGCGCAAACTTCCTTATTGCCGAAACAGGTCAGATTTCGATCACGGAAAATGAGGGCAATGCGCGTTTAACCTGTGCCTTACCACGCGTTCATATCGCCTTAGCAGGTATCGAGAAGGTTGTTGAGCGATTGGATGACCTCGCGGTGCTTCTACCGATGCTAGCGACTGCTGGCGCAGGTCAGCCGATGACGTGCTATAACACGCTCTATGCCGGCCCACGTCAGCCAGGCGAACCCGATGGCCCTTCTGAATTTCACATTGTTCTGCTTGATAATAAACGTACGTCGTTACTCGCTGACCCTGAACAGCGCGATGCCTTACATTGTATCCGTTGTGGTGCCTGCCTCAACGTTTGCCCGATTTTCAAAAATATCGGTGGCTTTGCTTACGGAACGACCTACCAAGGCCCTATCGGTTCGGTGCTAACGCCTCACCTGCGCGGACTGCAGCAATGGAATCACCTGTCAGGGGCATCCTCTCTTTGTGGCGCATGTACAGAGGCATGTCCTGTCCGGATTGATTTACACCATCACCTTTTGCATAATCGGCGTAACGCTGTCTTGGCACACGTAAGCCTCTTCGATCGTCTATTTCATGACGTCTTTGGCTGGGTCATTGGCCGGCCCAAACTTTTTGCTTTGGGAGGAAAAGCTTTCAGAGCGACATTACCCCTACTCAAAAAACTCCCCCTGCCGTATCTAAGCACTTGGTTGAAAAGTCGCGAGTTGCCGGAGGCACCTAAAAAATCATTCCGTGAAGAATGGAAACGCTCGCAGTCATGAAAACAGCCCAAGAAACCATCATGGCGCGCATACGTGAAGCTTTGCGTCTACCTGCCGCTAAGCCTCACTTAAAGTCCGCTTCGATTGCAGGTACTCCTGCCAAGGCAAGCAGACCCTGGTTGCCTGACGGCGGCGAAACACCAGATGTTCGCTTAACTGTACTGACAGAAAATCTCACTAAGCTTAAAACTCAACTCATCCGGGTCGTCGACATGTCGCAAGCTGCTGCGGCACTGGACGAGTTATGTCGCGCAAAACAGTGGAAGCGCCTCGCCTACCACGCACACACCGATACCCAAGCAATCATTAAGAGCGTCAGTTGTGAGACCTGGCAGGCTGATGCGGAATTTGATAAGCAGAAACTCGAAAGCTGCGATGCCGGCCTTACGACATGCGAAGCTATCGTTGCACAAACGGGATCAATCATTGTTTCGTCATCTACGAATGGCGGCAGATCTTTATCTATTCTACCGCATGCCCATGTCGTGATTGCCAGAGTTGACCAAGTTATGGGCGATCTTGCAGATGCTTTTGTTTTCATTCAGCAGCGTAACAGCGATCACATGCCGAGCATGATTTCGTTTATTACCGGGCCAAGCCGAACAGGTGATATTGAACGCATCCTTGTGCTTGGTGCACATGGACCCAAGGAGCTTGTACTAATCTTAGTCGGCTAAAAAGCTTACTGAGGTGGGCCATTGAGAGGCCCGCCCTGGCCTCCGCGACGTGCCCCGCCTGGTCCGCCTGCACCACCGCTACGTGCACCACCAGTGCCTGGACCCTTTTTAAAGCTACTGTCGGGTGTGCCCTTAAACATCCGTGAGATATAAGGGAAGGTATCTGTCATATGGTAGACGTAGGTGCCTTTCGGGTATTCTGCCGTGACCTCAAAGCGTCCATTGGCTTCATCGAGTTCTCCTTTGCCTGCCACATACTGCCAGTCGACCGTGTACTTACCGTCGTACTTACCACCTGGACCAGCCGTGCCACTGGGGCGATTACCTTCTTTAAGTATGTAGCTCGATTTCAGAGCAACAACGGGACTCTTTAAATCTTTCGGATCTTTGTGTCCATTTGCCGTGTAAACTGGAAAACCATCTGCGGCATAGCCCACGAGTAATGTGCGACCACTATCGCCACCAAGGGCTTCAATCAGAAGTACGGGCTTTGCGTGGTAATGATAAGTACCCTCGGGTTGTACGTGTGCATTACTTTGGTCTGCGCCTAATTTGCCAACAGCGCCCATCAAGTCTTCATTCCAGCCATTGCTACGGTCGCGGTTCCAATACTCGGCCGTATTCGGATCAAAGGGTACACCATTCAGTGCAACACCCCATGTTGTAGGACCCTGGGCTTTAGTTGGTTTATCATTAGCCTTAGGATTTACTGGCATCGTGAATGTCAGCTTTTGAGCCGAAATTGCATTCGGATTTCCTGGGCCAGGGAACTTGCCTGTGGCGTGGTTCGGAATGGCGTTGGTTTCGATTGTGCGAACGTCGCCCTTGACCGTAATAACAACGTGCGGCTGTGGTAGTGCTTCTTTGGTTGCGGCAAAAACAGCGCCACTAGCGAGTAGAATACCAATTGGAAAGCGAAGGTGTGACATACCTTTTAAACCCCAGTAAACTCTTTAGAGTTTCACTGTAATTCAACGCGCGCCAGCGGGCTCTACCACCAGAACCCCGCGCATAATCTGGGTATGGCCAGGGAAAGTACACAGGTATGGGTAACGCCCGGGCTTCGTGGGTGCATTAAAGTAGAGTGTTGTACGTGTGTGCGGCAGCATCAGTCGGGAGTGGCACAGAATATCAGTACTCTCTGGCACATAGTGACGTGCAAATGCATCTGGCTGTGCGATCATAAGATCTGCTAGCTTCGCGACAGCGTCAGCAGCGCCCGTTTCGGTCAACACCCAGTTATGTGGCATGTCATCGGGATTCTCGAAAACCAGTGCGAGGTACTCCCCAGCAACGGCGCGCAGTTCACGTTGCTCATACTGCAGGCCGGTGGCGGCACGCAGGGTAATTGTACGGAAAGGTAAGCCGCAGAGCTCGGACTCCCATTTAACCGAGGCGGTTTTCATGTCGACAGGCGTGACAGTCTTAGGATGAGTCAAATGAATTGAGCTAGCTGTAGAGGTGCTCAGGTAGGGTTTGCCGAGCGCGTTGATTGTGAGGAATACGTCACGGAAACGATTTTTGCCAATCGCTACGTGTAGGTGAACTTGGTTGGCGAGTACGATAGAGGGTATTTCAAGAAAGATGGAGCGTCCCTCATTAAGTAGTTTCGTCGACTTGACCGGCCAGGCGTCATGGCCGATGACGTCGGGCTGGCTAATAGAGAACTCCGGCGATCCGTAGCTTGGGCCGTAACGATAGTTCCACGCTTGCGCGAAGTGTTTGCGGGCATCACCTGCCGCTACGGTATCGATTGGCTGATCGAAGTGGAGTAAGATACCATCGGCCCTAACTTCATGTGCTACTGGCAATGGTGTACGACCAACGCGTCTAACGCGTTGCAAGCATCCATCAGCGGGCGTGTAAGTCCCCCACCCTGTCATACCACTGACATAAAGCTGGCCGTCGCGCGGATTGAATCGTGCGTGCTGGGCGCCAGACTCAAAGCCGCCCGTGATTAACGTTGCGGCACCTTGCCAGACGCCGTCCACCTGCTCGCGTGTGACGAGAAAAGCGCTGCCCGCCCCGTAGGAGAGATGAATTAGGTTGCCGTTGCCGCGCAACTCAGGCCAGGAACGTTCGGAGAGGAACACACCTCCACCACAGGAATTATCAACGCCTCGTGGTAAGAGTAAAAGTGGTGGCGTGGTGGTGCGATCAGTCCGCGGTCCGGAGTAGCCGAAGTAAGGCGTTGGGCCTTTCTCGGCGGTATCGACTTGTAAGAGCATCGAAGCAGGCGTCGTGTTACCTTCTTGGCCTTGTGAGACGATGAAGCGTCCATCGGGCGAGACAGCGATGCCGTTCGGATTGCGTAAGCCAGTACCGAGTACTTCAACGCCAAGTGGCGGAGTGATCCGGATGATTCCTTGGTTCGCGGATGCGGTCAGCAATCGACCACTGGGGTCTACATCAAGTCCAACGATGTAGTCATGCGAGCCAATAGATGTGGATTGGATATTCGTTAGGCACTCGTAAAAATCAGCTTCATCGTCGCCATTAAGATCGACGAGCCGGGTGACTTGGTCGCGTCCCATAACAAGTATATCTCCATTGATAACCTTTAGTCCGAGCGGTTGATGTAAACCAGTGGCGAAGCGCTTCCACCGCAACTTCTCGAGTGTAGCATCTACCCCGCGTACCAGCCATACCTCGCCCGTCATAGTACAGAGAGCTATCGAACCGTCGGGTAGAAAATCGAAACCACTGACAAAGAAGAGCGTGCCATACGGATTGCTTGTTGGGAGTACTAAGGTGTCGACGGCAAAATCATCTCCTGAACCAACTCTACCTGTGGTCTCAATCCAGCCGGGCCAGCGGGTAGCTCCACCACGTGCAAGTTCGACGCCATCGCGCTGCTTGCGGCCTTCGCCTAGAGTCTCAGTGTATTCTTTTCCGCCAATTGCATAACTAAAGATGACCTTATCGCCCTGTCGGTAAAAACCGTGGTAAACATCACCGACACCGAGTTTACGTGCCGGCACAGTGGTGAATGGTTCCCCATTTATCTCGGCCGCACCATTGAAACCGTGACGGTGTGCACTGAGTTTAAGGAATTCACCTTTCCATTTCACGCGGAAGCAGAGTGACGTAGGGTCAAAGCAACCGTTGAGATTACCTTCTCTAACCCAGACTCCCTTCGCAACTGCCAGATTTTCAGACCTGAGAACCCCGCTGAAAAGATGTCCATGATTTGACGCGGCCCAACGACCGTCATTCCATGTTACGGCGTCGTTCTGGTTACCCCAGTGTCCTTGTTTTCCACCATCGAGGCCTGGATAGGCTGGAAGAACACCGGGCAACAGCTCTGCGTTTAGGTAGGCAAGTGCCTCCTTGGCATAAAAGTCAAAGACGCGGTCTCGGTTAACGGAATCCTGCCAGTAGGGATAGTCGGCCGGGCGGAGAGGCGTGCGGTCTGGATTGAAGTCGTCGCGTTTGGGAACAGGGGTTTGGTCAAGCACTGTCCCCGGCAAAGGATCCTCTGCAGCCGCAAGGCGAACAGCGAGAAGGCTAAATACAAAAAGACGCACGAACCTTGGACAGCGCTAATTCTTGTATGTTGCCGGATAACGACTCAACCCCGAGTTCGCCGTACTGATTTACGTTTTAGACTCGGTTTAGCTTTACGACTTTCAGGCTTCTTTTTACTGCGGTGCGGAATGAGGTAGGTCTTTCCGCGAATCAAGCGCTCATAGAGATCAACCATGGCGACACCTTCGCGCGGCTTCACTGAGTCGGCACGGGTCGCGCGGTCGACTTGACGCTTCAGCATCCGACAAAGGTCTTCAGCGTTATACTGAATCATGCCGAGGATACGCTCGACGCTATAGCCTTCCAATGTCTCTTCGAGATAGAAGCCGTCTTCTTCATCGTCTTCCAGGAATACGTGGGCTTCGTTGACGCGTCCGAAGAGGTTGTGCAAGTCACCCATGATGTCCTGGTAGGCACCGACCATGAAGGCACCGATGTAATAGGGCTCATCTTTCTTAAGCGGGTGTAGCGATAAGGTGCGACGGACGTCTTCGAGGTCGATGAAGTCGTCGACTTTGCCATCCGAATCGCAAGTGATGTCCGCCAGTGTTGCTTGAATCGTCGGCCTTTCATTGAGACGGTGAATCGGGGCAATCGGGAACAACTGATCTAGCGCCCAATGATCGAGCAAAGATTGGAATACGGAGAAGTTACAGACGTACTGCTCAGCGAGCATCGAGTCTAGACGTGCAAGTTCGTCCGGGACGTCATGTAGATTTGCGAGCTTAGCACGAAGGTCGCGGCAGATTTGCCAAAAAAGACGATCTACATACGCACGCTGCTCGAGACTGAGGTAACCTAGTGTAAAGCGGCTGTGTGCCTCTTCTTTTTTCTCTTTAGCATCGTGGTAGCGCTCCAAGGGATCAAACTTACGTTTGTTCTTAAGGATGGCCTCGAGTTCACGGATAACGGGGTGCGATTTGCCGCGTGGAGGTGCGCCAGCATTACCATCACGGGCAATGCGATCAACGGCCTCAAAGATTAGAATAGAATGCGGCGCAACCAATGCACGGCCGGACTCAGAAACAATGTCAGGGTGTGCCACCCCAGAGGCTTCGCACACTTGTTTAATGCTCGCCACGACGTCACGTGCATAAACTTCCATGCTATAGTTCATGGAAGATTCAAAGGCCGAACGGCTACCGTCATAATCTATACCTAATCCGCCGCCGACATCGAGGAGCCCCATGGGGAAGCCCATTTTAGAAAGTTCGCAATAATAACGGGCAGCCTCAACCACGGCTTTCTTGATCGTCGCAATATTGGGAACCTGCGAACCGATGTGGAAGTGGACAAGTCGAAGAGCGTCCGTCATCCGCGCCCGGCGCAATTTGTCGACTGCGACCATGATCTCCGAAGCTGTTAATCCAAATTTGGCGTTTTCACCTGTGCTCTCAGCCCACTTACCTTCACCAGTTGCTGTTAGTTTAACGCGAATGCCGATATGCGGGACGACGCCCATGCGGCGTGCGGTGCGGATAATGGCATCAACCTCGGAAACCTGCTCAATAACAATAATGGTCTGCTTTCCGAGTTTACGACCCATTAAGGCTAACTCGATAAACTCGTCGTCCTTATAGCCATTGCAGATCAACAACGGGCCATTGGCTTCGAGCAATGCGAGAGCGATTAAAAGTTCGGGCTTAGAACCAGCCTCGAGGCCAAAGCCATAAGGCTCACCTGCATCGAGAATTTCTTCTACGACTTCACGCAATTGATTAACTTTGATCGGGAAGACGCCGCGATATTTTCCAGAGTAGTCTTCGCTGTCGACGGCTTTAAGGAATGATTCGTTGAGTTGGACGACACGACGGCGCAGCAAATCTTGCA
>DNHH01000015.1:417-1778 GCA_003485955.1 Opitutia bacterium | reverse complement strand
GCACGCGGATGGTGAGCGGAGGCTTGAGTCCCATCGACTCGGCTTCTTTAACGATATCGAGGATACGAATTTTTCGTTCGTCACCTAATGGGTGAACGCAAAGATTTCCGCGGGGATCCACGGTGAAGTGGGTACCACCCCAGCGTTTAAAGCCGTAGTAATCGTCGGCGTCTTTAATTGTCCAAGGCGTCTGCTTGCTCACGTTTGTAGACGTCAACTTTTCCCATGCCGACTCGCAATGCAAGCGTGGCTTTACGGTTTAATGCCTAAGTTCAAGCGGACCAAATTCCCTGAGTAACCAGCTCTTTGGTTGCTGCCGCTGACCAGCCTCGGTTGGCGGCTGGGCTGGCAGGGCTTGGGTGCAGGACACGCGCAAAGCCTACATTAAGCCCTTCGAGGGCGTGGCGAGCCTTGGCTTCGGCATAGCCCCCTACCCCAACGATGGTCTTAACCTTTAGGATGCGTGTTAAATCTCGTAGCAACTGGTTGCAGGCAATCTCGACTGGGCGCATGGCTTCCGCTGGCAATTCCTCGGGAGTCACATTTCGGCCTGTGGGAGTATTTTCTAAAAATAGTAACGGACAATAATTATGCACGGTATGCCCTTCGAAGAATGTCTCAGGTTTACCAAACCGATCTTGGAAAAGTCCCCAGAGTCGTCGCCCACTAACTTCCGATCGTGGGCATGAAAAACCGAGCACGCGCTTACGCGGGTGCTCTTGCGGGGGGCTACCAACCGGAACATTAATCCCGAGCCAATCACGTACCACCGTGACTTCACCAAAAGGCACACCGGTCTGAGCCATTCCAAATGGACCTGGGTTCATACCCAGAAAAAGTACCGAGCGATTGCTGGAAGCCGCATACCGCTCCAAATACATGCGGTGAGCCTCCCAAGCGTAATCGAGTGGATGGTAGGTGTAGTCGGCCGGCGAAGGAAAGTTGAGCTGGCGCAGAGCTTCGCGGGCTTCGTGCGCTGCAGCGACAGCTGAGTCGGATACACTAGCCATTACTCACTTTTATCTGCACGCAAATGCTCGCAGCGGTCATGTGAACCGTCGCACAGCGGGACGTTCTTAGTTTTTCGGCAACCGCAGAAATAAACGGTACCTGTTTTTTCAGCTTTATAAGGTACTGGAACAAAATTAGTGCCAACATGGGCTGCGTCACAGAATGGCAACATTTTGCTCTTACCACATGAGCACCAGTAATAAATATTACCGGCCTCAACGAGAACGGGGTATGGCTTACTGCGTGCGGGCTTATCGTTGGACATGGGATTAAGACAAACAGACAGATAGCCGGACGCAACCTTAGCCGTCTTTAACTGTCTATATGACAACGTCGCTTGTCTTTCGAAC
>DNHH01000015.1:0-213 GCA_003485955.1 Opitutia bacterium | reverse complement strand
CCCTCATCACTACTTTCATGCCCAATACTGGCATACGCATTAAACCTTGGAATCGTATCGATGCCCAGGTTTACACTTTGGCGACATCAGCAGACGGCAAAGGAAACTTTAACCTTTGTACATACATAACGCCTATTTCCATGAAGCCCAAGCGCTTCATTGTGGGCCTTTATAAAGGTTCCCGTACGCGCAGTAATCTCGAGAAACACCCTG
>DNHH01000070.1:13853-17200 GCA_003485955.1 Opitutia bacterium | reverse complement strand
AACAACCTCTACGTAGTATCGAACGTGTGCGTAAAGAGACAGGTTCAATTCTTCTACGTGCTTACCACCTACAAGAACTCTTCCGTCTAGCATCCGTACGCCCTGACTTATCAGGCCTGGCCTTTTCGCCTTCCGCCCAACGTGACTCAGCCGAACTCAGAGGGATTACCCAAAACAATCTCAGTTCATGGGAGTTTGTCTATTCACGTGATAAAGTACTCCTCAAAGAGTTATCAAAATTCCATGCTCTCACGTCTGTAAAATATTATGCAGAAGCTAAATTTTTCCGTTCATTCGTCGGCAACCTGCGCAATAGCGGACTCATGCTCGTGGGTTATGTCGCACTTGATGGTCGCACCGCGGTCTGCACGCAACCCATCGCACCCGGCACAATTCTGTCAGGTCTTAACCCCGATGGAAAACCTGTCGCCCTTTTCGAAGGTATCGACGGCTCGAAGGTTCGCTCTATCGCCAATACCTCTGCAGCACCCTTCACGCCACTACTCTGCCTTGTAACCAGTCCCAAGGATGCTGCCGAAAATGCCGGCACGCCGCCAACTGAGTTGATCGTTCCACCTGGCGGCTGGAACAGTCTCTTAAAAGGTAAAGATTTCTAAGCCATGGCACTACTTTCACATCGTCTTCGTTTCAAGGGAGTTATCCTTGGCAACTTTACCGCAGCAGAAATTACTGAAAAACTGCGGGCAAACGAAATCAGCTTAATCCATGCAGTTGAACAACGCGGTAGATGGATAACCGTAAGACAGTTTCAACAGGACAGTACCGAAGCGCTCTACAGCCCAACCAATCAAACTGGCCTATTGGGACGTTTGGCGGGAAAATCACAGCCACCATCCATACCTAACGGGACACCCCCACCCCCTCCCGGTAGCTCGCTCGTCGCGGATTCGATCGAAAGTCGCGTACGCCAAGGTTACCTCTGGTCTGGCTTAAGCTTCCTGCTGCCCATGGTAATCGGACTCCCTCTTTGGCTATTAAAGGATATGCTAGATATCCCAACGACTGCATTCAAAATCTTACTCGTTATCGGCACGCTCTTAGGCACGGCATACAGTGCATGGCGTACAATTCAGTCGGCATATGCACTCCAAGGCGAGGGACTAGAGGATGTGGGTCGTTCGATGCAACAACTCGGAATCGCGCTCGCAGGAGCATCCACCTGCTTCTGGATTTTCCTAGTATTCATCAATTTTTAGAGATTTGCCCAACGCTAGCTCGCCTCGTGTCTTGACTCTCTGAGGGGCATTATCAACTTTGCTACTTCCGGTTTTCGCCAGAGTAGCTCAGTCGGTAGAGCGCAGGACTCATAAGCCTAAGGTCGGCAGTTCGATTCTGCCCTCTGGCACCACCGGAAAACTTTAAGCTTTCAGAAGACTGGCAACGGGGATGTTAATCCCATCTTTCCAAAGTGTTTCTAAGCGGAAAGCCGCACGTTGTTCAGGACGGAAAAGGTGGAAGACGATTTCAAACGCGTCGACAACTGTCCAACCACTTTCCTTCTGAGCCTCAATTCCGCGTACGCGGCTACCGGCTTCTTCGAGCGCGCGATCGAGTTCAATTCGCAAGGAACGTAAATGCGGCTCAGAGTTGCCCGTAGCTAACACAAAATAATCTGCGACCGAAGAAAGGGGTCCAAGCTCGATCACGCGAATCTGTTCAGCCTTTTTCTCGTCGAGAGCTTTAACTGCGGCGATCAGTGCTTTAGGAAAGGTACTGGGTGTACGTGCTGCCGCCACTGGCGCTGGCCGCTTCGACGCAACTGGTTTCGCCAGAGCCTTCAATTTAGACTTAGCCTTCACCTTAGTCGCAGCCCTAACCTTCGTCGCAGCCTTCACGATTTTCTTAGGCGACTTTAATTTAGCACGTTTTGACGCGCTAGATTTGGTTGCAGATGCTTTTTTCTTAGGAGAGGCCATACTTTAGGTGTGATAAAGGTTACGGGCTTGGATGCAGTCACTCACCGCCGGGAGCAAGGTCTTTCCCGTGGAGCGTCCTTCGGCGAGGGCCTGACGGACCTCGGAAGACGATACATTGACTAGGGGTGCCTTAAGGTAAACGACTTTGGCCACAGCGGCCAAACTTACATCGACCTTCGTATTTTCCCCTTCGCGCAGGAGCACCGCAAACTTCACCAAGCCACATAGAGCTACTGCGTCACGCCAAAGATGCAGACGGGCAAGCTGATCTGCACCGAGGATCCAATAGAGCTCATCGCCTGGGTTTTCGGCATGAAGTTCACGCGCCGTATCAATCGAATAACTTACGCCTCCGCGAGATACCTCTCGACCGTCAATCACCGCCCAACTGTGTAAATCGAAGGCGAGACGTAGCATCAAAATGCGGTCACTGGTCGTGGCACGTGGTGCGGAATCCTTCAACGGTGCTTGGGCGGCAGGAATAATATGAACCACATCCAAATCGAGTTCGCTGTAAGCAGCTTGGGCAAGGGCGAGATGACCTACGTGCGGCGGATCAAACGAGCCACCCAGAATACCAATACGGCGACTCATAAAACGCTACTTGCTTACATTAATTCCGAAGCGAGTTCGGAAAGTTGCGAACGAACGCCATGAACGAGGCGGACGTGCGCAGTAATACTGTGGCCCTTCATGCGTTCGTGGGCATGAATAAGTCCATTCGATCTGCCATCGAGGTAAGGGGTATCCACTTGGTCAAGGTCACCGATCAAAACGAGCTTGGAGCCCTCACCCATACGCGTGATGACGGTCTTGGCTTCATGCGGCGTCATGTTCTGAGCTTCATCCATAATCATGTAGGCATGACCGATAGAACGCCCGCGAATGTAAGTCATGGCTTCGATTTCAATTAGCCCAGCATCCAACAGCCACTGGTAGGGCCGACGGGGTTGACCGGCAACTTGCTGCTGAACTTGCGATCCAAAGATAGGGGGTGGAGCCTTACGCGCCTGCGCCTGCTTGCGCTTCGCCTTACTGTCACTGGCGACGATGCTCGTTGTCGAACTAGCCACAGACGGCAACGGCGCACCGCTACGCGCAAAGAGCACCTCGAGGTTATCAAAATAAGGCTGAACGTAAGGCGAAAGCTTCTCTTCTTTTGTACCGGGTAGAGCCCCAAGGTCTTTACCAATCTGAACGACTGGCCGCGAGATATAGAGTTTCTTGTAAGGCGAAAACTCGCTCAACACTTGGGATAACGCAGCGGCAATGGATAAGAATGTCTTACCAGTACCTGCACGTCCAAAGCACGTAACCAAGCGGATGTCAGGATTCAGTAACGCATCGAGCAAAACCCATTGCTCAAAATTCTTAGGAATAACCCGCATACCTCGGGGCATCTGCAACCCT
>DNHH01000070.1:11141-13651 GCA_003485955.1 Opitutia bacterium | reverse complement strand
GGTGCATCAGAAAGAAATTCACGGTAAATCGGTAAGGCGATAAAAGAGGCATCACCGACAAAGCGCGCCGGCTCCACACCTGCATCGGACGAAAGCATCACATATTCATTAATATAAACATCTTCGCTGGCCGCAGCGGCAACCTTGACCTGTCCGAGGTCCTGGAAATCACGCATGGCTTTCGCCGAGATTGTGAGGGTTCGGAATTCGTTCCCTTCACGAATTTCAACTCGATCGTTACGGTAATCCTGTACGTCGAGACCGAGTGCTTTGGCCTTTAGGGCCATACATGCATCTTTGGTTACTAAAATAACGGGACCTTTGCTAATATCCCTTAAGTAAAGCGCCGATGCGATGATGCGGTGGTCAGGTGCATCAACCTGCATGAAGACCGCTCGTAGACGATCGGAGCGCGTCCCCGCAAAGTGTTCGCGAATGAGTGACTCGTTAACGACAACGCGCAGTTCGCCACCCGACGGTAAATGAGCGTGCAATGCCGAGGGCTTATCACGGTCGCCCTCAACGACTTTATCGAGGGATTGATTATCGAATAGCTCACGAATGAAACGGTTCACGCGTCGGGCACTGGCGCCGACTTGTCCCTGCTGAACCTTAAGTCGATCAAGTTCGGAAAGCACTTCAACCGGTATTGCTACCGTGTGCTCATCAAACTTCCGAATAGACTCGGGATCATGAATCAGGACGTTCGTATCAAGGACGTAGGTCTTTTTCACGCAGTCACAGTCTACCTAGGTCTGACAGCTGGGCAAGTCTAAGAAGCTTTTGGCAAACTATCACCTAAGCTTCTTAAGTAAGACCAACTGTAGATACCACTGCTATGCCCATCACTAAATACGAGGCTTAGAGCATAGTTACCAACAGGGTGAAAGCCCACGACCCCGACTCCTGGAAACTGACGTGGTCCATCCCCTCCGTAGGTATTACCGAGGATATCTTTTTCACCCATATTCTCAGCACTTGGCGAACTTTCGCGTAAAAATTCGCCAGGAAAGACATCTTCACGACCGTCAGCCCAGCGAACGGCTAAAAAGGGACCAATGAGTTGAATATCGACCGGGGGCTGCACCCCTTTAAATTAAGCAAACACTCCCATCTCTCAAGTCATGATTCACCACCGCTTGACTCGGGCGAAGTGTCGATGAATGTCAGCACATGGCTGGCGTCGGCAAACTTCTCAAACAAGCTCAAAAAATGCAGCGCGGCATTGCCGTTGTGCAGGAACAACTCACGGCAGAGCGCGTCGAAGTCTCGCACGGCGGCGGCGCCGTCAAAGTCGTTGTCAATGGCCATGGCGATGTCCAATCCGTCACCATCAATCCAGATTTCTTTAAAGAAGGACCGTCGATCGTTGAACCAGTACTCGTCGCAGCGCTCCAAGAGGCTGCTACCAAAGCACGCGAACTTCACCAAGCACGGATGCATGCTGCTACCGCGGGATTCAATATGCCAAGTCTCGGGGGCCTCTAAAACCCCATGACGCCCGCATACGAGAAGGTTAGACAACTGCTGAAGTCACTTCCAGGACTCGGGCATCGCGCGGCTGAGCGCCTGGCACTACACTTATTGGTCGAACGTCCCACGAAACTCGCCCCCCTCGTTGAAGCCCTTCAACAGGCAGCGTCTGTGGTACGCCGCTGTGACCGCTGCGGTAATTTAGCAGAAAGCACTGTATGCTCTGTCTGTGCAGATCCCAAGCGTGACCCTGCAATGCTTTGCGTTATCGAGAATGTGCCCGACTTACTCGCCGTCGAACGTGCGGGCAGTTATCGCGGAACCTACCATGTACTCCACGGTAGACTCTCGCCAATTAATGGTATCGGACCCGGTGAACTCAATCTTGCTAAACTTGGTGAGCGCTTAGCGACTGAACCCGTCACGGAAGTTGTCTTGGCACTCGGCAATGACATCGAGGGCGAAGCAACTTGTCATTATATACGTGAATCGTTTTTAGCAGGACGCTTTGGCACCAAGGTCACGCGGATTGGTTTCGGTCTACCCAGTGGCAGTGGTTTAACCTTTGCGGACTCGGAAACATTGAGAAGTTCTTTAGAGGGACGGCGTGATGTCGCCCAGTGAATTACCCGACACCTACCCGCCTGAACTCCAAGCGGCGTGGATGACAAAGGCAGAACAGGCTACGGGGCGCACAGCAGACGACGCCCTCGAAGTCCTTCGGGCCGATGTCCAAAAGCTTTCTGATTTATTTACCATTGGACGACCCGATGGTACTTTCCCGGACTACTTTGCCGACGCACGATTATTGGCAGCCTACGGTCTATTCTTTTTCCCACAAGCTTGGGCACGGACAGGTTGGTCGCTCGCCCATGCCATTGATTTCCGCGGATGGAAACCTTCTCGACCACACGTACGTATACTCGACTTAGGTTCAGGATCGGGTGGTTGTGGTTTACGCGTTGCCCGCAAACTTTCGCAATTTCAAGGTTACACCATCGAATTGATTGCGGTCGATCGATCGCCATCCGCACTTG
>DNHH01000070.1:9889-10878 GCA_003485955.1 Opitutia bacterium | reverse complement strand
GATGCCCGAGAAGTCGAGACATGGCCCGAGGGCAATTTCGATATTATCATCGGAGGGTTTGTCTTAAATGAACTGGGATTAAAAGAAGATGGTGAGCGCGAAGGCTGGATGAAACGTCTCGCTGCCCGGCTAGCTCCTCAAGGCCTACTCATTCTAATTGAACCTGCTTTACGGACAACGGCGGAGCCTCTTCGAAGGTTAAGCGATGCGCGGGCACGTAAAAGTCCGAAGCGGATAGGTCCAGAAGTCGACGCAATGCCCTGCCCTCTGCTCGGCGGCGAACACTGGGACCATGAGGTACGCGCGTGGACGCCACCAACGCTCACCGAATACCTTAATCGAAAATTGCATCGTAACCTGACTGCCATCCGTTTTTCGCAGGCTTTATTTTCAGATGCCGAACTATCTAAACTTCCCGCCGAAGCGGCACGGATTGTCGCTGAACCGCAACTCATCAAAGGACTTTTTCGATTCATTATCTCGCAAGGCGGAAAACTTCGCACCATCGAGGTGCCGACCCGCGGACTTTCTAAACGAGAAGCTAAAGCACTCGACCAACATTATATGCGTGGCGATATCGTTAGCGTACCCGTAAGCACTGAGATGCGGCAAAGGCTCGAGAATACGACCGATCTGAAACGTCTCGGACCTTAACTTCCTGCCTTGCCCCGTCCCGCAAGCTTGGGATGATGCACCCATGGCAACACGCTGGGTGCCCCAAGGCTTCGATGCGACACGCCCCGTAGCGATTATCGCAGGACGGGGTCGCTACCCTGCGCTCATGGTCGAACAAGCACGTGCCCAAGGCATACCTGTACGCCTGATTGCCTTTAAAGATGAAACAGACCCAACCCTACTTGCGAGTTTCCCAGCCGATCAATGCCAGGAAATTGAAGTAGGTAAATTAGGCGCCATGCTCACTGCGCTAAAAGAGTTAGGTGCAGCGGGTGCAGTCATGGCTGGTCAAATCACACCACGGAAACTTTTTT
>DNHH01000070.1:4867-9702 GCA_003485955.1 Opitutia bacterium | reverse complement strand
CGGAAACTTTTTTCCGGAATGGTGCCTGATTTGAAACTAATGGCCCTCTTAGCGACGTTACCCGAACGAAATGCTGAAAGTATTTTTGGGGGAGTTTCGGCAGAAATTGAGAAAATGGGTATACGCATGCTCGATGCCCGTGTGTTTTTAGACGACCATCTAGCCACTGAAGGTAAAATGACGGGTTGGCTTGGTGGGTCGATTGATGCCGAGGAAATTGATTTTGGCGTAAAGATGGCACGGGAGATGACCCGATTAGACATCGGACAATCGGTTGTCGTGGCCAAAGGTACTGTCATTGCTGTCGAAGCCTTTGAAGGTACCGATAATATGTTGCGACGTTGTGCAGCAACCGGCGGTAAGGAGATGCTTTTGGTGAAGGCAGCCAAACATGGACAAGACTGGCGCTTTGATGTGCCTTGCTTTGGCGTGCTTACCCTCGAGAGCATGGCAGCCGGTGGCGTACGCAAAGCTGCACTCGAAGTTGATGGCGTCATCCTCATTGATAAACCTGCCGTCATTCAACGGGCCGGAGAACTCGGAATTGCGCTGGTGGGTTTCCGATGAACTTTGCCGAGAACGAAATCGCAAAGTTGCTCAGCTCCAAGCTTGGCGAAGCTGGACGTGTTACTCATTTAACGCTCGGCGTCGGATCTATTCGCATGACGCTTGAGTTGGCCGGACAAGGAGTACCTGTAGATCTTTTTGCGGAGGGTATGACTTGGACGAAAGATGGCGACACGCTCGTTGTCCGTTGGAAGCAGGTGGGGAGTTCGCTTACCTGGGCTCATACCCTCCTGCAAACGCTCGCCGAAAAGGCACACCATGAAATCCGGATGCCGGACTCATTGCGCATGGCACCGCTGAAAATGATCTTGCCGAAAGCTTAGCGACGAACCGGTTTAGTTACTGCAGGCTTAACAGGCGTCTTAGGGTCAGGTTTCACAGGCTCCATCGTGGCAGCTTTAGGAGTCTCAACAGCCAAAGGTGCATCTCCGTCAAAAAACCCCCACCCGGCTGAACTACGGGCAATAAACCAAGCGATTAAAAGGGCGACAACGACCATCAGTATTTTGCGGTGTAGTAACCATCGACCGCGAATGTCTTCGCGATGCTCGACGGCGCCTGTGCCTGTAAAGAACATGCGCAGTCGGCTTGACCAAGGCATTCCAGTGGCACCAGCAAGGTCGGGAAAGCCGTATTCCCGGTCTCGATAAGGGCGGGAAGTCATCATCCAATTACGTAAGCGACGGAACACCCCTCAATAGATACGGAAATGCTCACGCTTTACAAGCGGGGGCGCATGGGATACTTCGCAGGAACGGTGAAAGCGACTACCCGCTCCCTCCGCGCCCTCAAAGGCGTTCGACAAGTTGTCTGCCTAACCGCATACGACGCCATAACGGCTAGACTAGCGAACACGGGCGGGGCAGACCTCATTCTCGTTGGCGACTCCGTTGGCAATACCGTACTTGGTTACGAGAGCACTGTACCGGTAACCCTTGAGACAATGCTGCACCACACAGCAGCCGTCGCACGTGCCAAACCCAATGCCCTGATTGTCGCCGATATACCCTTCGCCCTCGCTCACGACAACTTCCCCACCCTCTTACGCACTTGTCGTCGACTTCTCCAAGAGTCAGGAGCTGAAGCCGTTAAAATTGAAGGCGGCGTATCGCTCGCTAAGTCCATCGCCAAACTCGTTGACGCTGGAATTCCGGTAATGGGTCACATTGGGCTAATGCCTCAACAGGTACACGCTGCGGGTTATCGCCGGCGAGGCGTTACCGATGAAGATCGTGCGCGAGTTTTAGCAGATGCCTTAGCCATTACCAAAGCGGGAGCATTTTCAATCGTCGCCGAATGCATCGAACATTCGCTCACCAAAGAAATTACTAAGGCCGTAAACATCCCTATCATCGGCATCGGATCGGGTACGGGTTGCGATGGACAGATCCTCGTCATTTACGACCTGCTCGGCCTTACCGAAAACCCACCATCATTTGCCAAACCCGAAGCACAATTGGGGCGCGATGCAGTTGCCGCGATTCAGCGTTGGGCAAAAAAAGTTAAGAAAGGACATAAAAAATGAATACGGTCATACTCGGTGCAGGCGCGTGGGGTACAGCGATGTCCATCCATCTCGCTCGCCAAGGCCATAGCGTCACCCTTGTGCCCCGTCGTGCAGACCACGCACTCGAGATAGCTTCGAGTCGTGAAAATCGCGATTACCTTTCTGGACACTTTTTAGACATGAGCATTCAGGTAGGGCTCGAACTCGCCCCTGCACTCATGGAAGCAGATCTTATTTTTATCGCCTGCCCCTCCAAAGGATTACCCGAACTCCTAAAAAATATTTCAGGCAGTCTTGATACCCAGCAACCACCTAAACTAGTTCTTTCGCTCTGCAAAGGCTTGGATCGGGAAACACTCCGTCGCCCCTCAGAACTTATAAGCCAAGCACTACCAGGGATAAAAGTAGCTGCACTGAGTGGACCTACCAACGCCGGAGAAGTTGCCCGAGGTTTGCCAGCTGCCGTGGTACTCGCCGGAACCGATGCGACTGCACTCGAAGAAGCACAAGCGGCAATTAGTGGCGCCACGCTCCGCGCTTACACGAGCAATGATTTAATCGGCACCGAAATCGGGGGTACACTTAAGAATGTTTACGCAGTGGGGGCTGGGCTCTGCGATGGTCTTGGCCTCGGGTCGAATGCCAAAGCCTCATTCCTGACTCGGTCGCTTCAAGAAATGGTCCGATTGGGCGTGGCGCTCGGCGGCCGAAGTGAAACTTTCTTAGGCTTAAGTGGAACGGGTGACTTAATGGCAACGGCCCATGGGACATGGAGTCGTAACCGCGGTTATGGCGAAGAAGTCGCCCGCGATTTCGCCGGGGCAAAGGCTGCACTCGCGAACCGCAAGTCGGTCGTCGAAGGCGTTTGGGCTACGGAGGCATTTGCCCGTATCGCCCACGATCGAAAAATTGACGCACCAATTTTAGGATGTTTAGATTCCATCCTACGCGGAGATTTAGAACCACGCGCCGGTGTGGCTGCATTGATGACGCGCGACCTTAAGCGCGAGGGATGAACAACGTCGAACCGCGGGCGTCTGCGATCCATGGCATCGGACTTTTTGCTACACGTGATTTCACCAAAGGCGAAAGTTTGGTACAATACACGGGATTGATTGTTTATACACCGCCTCAACCGGACGAAAACGGTCTTATCCATGCCATGGAATTAAATCAGGGGCGCTGGATAGACGGTCGCGGGAAGGAAAATGTCGCCCGACATGCCAATCACAGCTGCGAACCGAATGCAGAATCCCAGCCCGACGGTGATGTCATTCAGATTGTCGCCCTACGGGATATTAAAAGAGGAGAAGAAATCACTTTTGATTATGGGTATAATCTGTGCGATGCGCTTTCACACCCTTGTCGGTGCGGGGCCAAAGGCTGCCTAGGTCGGATTGTGGCCACCCCCCTCCGAACAGCCCTCTGGAAGCACCTTCGAATAGGCAGAGCAAGGGATTGACCCAACCGCTTGAGTCCACAAGTTCCATTGCTTGTGCCAACCCGCCAGAGCATGAACAAAGTCATCCTTAAGGACCTCGATCTACGAATTCAGAAGCAATTCGCGGCTATCGAACAAAATCTCAAAACCAACACCCAGTATGCCATGGAGTTAGCCAGTGGCCTCTTGGTGCGCAATCCAGGTTGTGTTGAAATCCGTCGCATTCTGCGTCGTGCTCAAAAATCAGTTCTCGGAACTTCCAAAGGGTCGTTTGGCGGACTTTTTTCGGGCTTAATGGGCGGACCCAATCTTAAACTTATTGAATCAGATCCTGTGGCGGCCATGGCCGACGCTGAAATTCGGCTTGGTAAGAAATACGCAGACATCGGTGCCCACAAGCAGCTCGCGATGGCGGCAGCTAAACTCGGCCTCTGGGACACAGCAGCTTTTGCCCACGAAGAACTCGCAGAGCTTGAACCCGAAGAAATTTCGCACCCCGTGGCGGCTGCCAATGCGCATATCGAAGACCATGAATACGACAATGCATTGGCGTATGCTGACCTTAAATTAAAAACCTTCCCAGGTAACGGTGATCTCATGGAAGCCGTTCGCAAAGCCTCAGTCGCAAAGACAATGCGCAAGGGGAACTGGGAAAGCACTGAAGACTTTCGCTCAAAACTCAAAGACCAGGATGAAGCTACGCGTCTAGAGCAGGCCTCTCGCGTAATGACCGACGCAGGCTCTGCCCAAGAATTGATAGCGAATATTGCCAAGCGCATCGAAAGCGACACCGAGAATCTTGGTCTCTATAAAGATATTGTCCGGCAGTTCACACTCACTGGCGATTACGACAGTGCAGTCGCTTGGCTGCAACGAGGCCGCATGACGCCGCTTGGCCGTGTTGACGTTGCCCTAGAGCGCCAAGAACAAGAACTGGTCATCCGTAGCATTGAGAAACGCATTAAGGCAGCTCAAACCGCAGGCGATACCGCTGCCGTTGCTGCCTTAGAAAAAGAAGAGGCAGACTTACGACTGACCTCAGCAACGACGATGGTCGAGCGCTACCCGAACGACCATAATTACCGCTTTGAACTCGGTGGTCTCCTTCTCAATCTCGGCCGTCTCGACGAAGCTATTCAGCAACTACAAGTCTCCCAACGTAACCCCAAACTTCGTCAACCTTCACTGTTAGGCTTAGGCCGTGCCTTCCTTGCAGGTCGTAAATTCGACTTAGCAATTGAACAACTTCAATTAGCAAAATCTGAGCTCACGCTCATGAACGATCTTAAAAAGGAAGTTATTTACGCGCTGGGCGGTGCT
>DNHH01000070.1:4217-4683 GCA_003485955.1 Opitutia bacterium | reverse complement strand
TACGCGCTGGGCGGTGCTTTTGAAGCTGCCGGCAAAGAGAAAGAGGCAATCGATGAGTATAAACTTATTTATACAACCGACTCGGCCTACCGCGACGTATCCAAGCGTATCAATGACTTCTACGCCAAGTCGGCATCCTAATGGCTATTACGCCTTTTAGTAGCCTGCTCATTGCAGATGTGGGCGTCAGCATGGGCGATGAAGGCAAAGGTCGCCTCATCCCTGAAGTTGTCCGCGAGCTACAAAAACTTACCGGACGTAAAGATGCCGTTGGCACTGTTTTAAAAGTCAATGGTGGTGCGAACTCAGGCCACACAGTAGCTGGACTTAAACTCAACCTTCTCCCTGGAGGCGTAGCCGAACACGACGTACCGTGTCTCGCCCTTGGATCTGGCGTTGTCGCAGATCCACGCAAAGCCCTCTGGGAAGCCTTACCTTTAGAAAAGATTGGCATCCCGGTTCTCAA
>DNHH01000070.1:1752-3977 GCA_003485955.1 Opitutia bacterium | reverse complement strand
CACCGCATCCTCGACCTCGCCTGGGAAGATTACCGTGTGAGAATTCTTGGACAAGAACCTCGCGGCTCAACTGGTCGTGGCATCACGCCTGCCTACGTTGACGAAGCTTCCCAATTCCAAGTTCAGTACTGGGAATTTCTTGGTAGCCGCGAAGCTTATGCCAACCGCATGGAAGCGCGCCTGGATCGTGCCGAGCGGACTGTACGTCACGTCTGCCAATTACCTGCAGAAGTATGGCCAACACTTTTTGAGAAACTAAGCCAAGCTGAACTCCGTGCTAATGCCGGCGCAATTCAATCAGGCATCTTTACAGAAGCTGAATTCGACTTTAACCGTTTCTGCGGGAAAGAGCCCTATACCTTTAATCGTCAGGTCGTCATTGAAACATACTGGCAAGCTGGAAGAAAACTCGCGGCATGTATTGGCGATGTCCGTGAACGTGTGCTCGGTGATTTAGCAGCCGAACGCCGTATCATTGGTGAGTTCGGTCAGGCCTTCTGGCTAGATAAGCGCCATGGTTTCGCTCCCAACGTCACAGCCTCACACACCTTTACCGCTGAAATCTTCCAGTCTGCCGGAATTCCCGTTCAGCGCGTGCACGTGATGGGCTGCTGCAAAGCGTATGATACCAAAGTGGGTACACACACCTTCCTCACTAAGATGGAGGAAACCCATCCACTCTACCGTCACTTAAGTAAGCTTGAGTACGGCACAAGCACTGGAAGACAACGCATGGTCGGCTGGTGTGACCTTGTTGAAAAAGCCGATGCGTTACGCTTTGGCGGCTATGATGATCTTGTTATCAATAAGTTAGACGCTCTTTCGCCCAACGGTGAATGGAAGGGCGGCGATTTGCTCCTCTGCACGGGGTACACCGATGCCGCTGGCAAAATTTATACCGGCGTACCACGCGACGATAGCCTTCGCCGGACTCTCAAACCCATCTACGCTACCTTACCGAGCTGGAAAGAAGATATCTCTGGCATACGCTCGTTCGATAAACTGCCCAAAGAAGCACAGCGCTACATTGCTTTCATGGCTAAAGAAATTGTACGCCTGGCAAACCGAAACGAAGCTACGACTCGTTTGCCCAATATTCGCTATGTGGGAGTAGGCCCAGATCCCGATCAGATCATTGCAGACATACCCACCACGTCCGAACTGATCAAGCTGGCATAAACTTAGAGCAAGTAAGTTTCTCCATGGAACACACCTTCGCCCTCCCCCTGTGGTCAATGGTCGATCGCAGTAAAGTTGAACTTGGTAAATCCGATATGCGGGCACTCGCACGTCAACTAGGGCGTTGGCTGGAGCACAACTTCAATATCAAACATAAAGGAACCGTCATCGAGGAGCCCCACCCCTCACAGCAAGACGCTGAACCATTACTGCTCGTTGCTAGCGTCCCGGAAGCCCACTGGCCTGCGATGTTGGCACTGGCTCAATCTCAAAAATCAGCCCTGTTTATTGTTATACCTGACGCCGAGGGGAGATTCAGCCTGCACGCGCTCAACGTACCGCCCCTTCCGTAAAATGAGACGGGAAGGACCGTTGAGCGAAATCCCGTTTTTCGTGTTTCCTCGCTTCCGTAAGCACCCTAACCCTTAGTTGTTCCGTGAGCCTAAATGCTCACCGGGTTCAACCTTTCACCACTTCCATGTCTGTCCGCACACGATTCGCTCCAAGCCCCACAGGCTTTTTCCATATCGGCAGTGCGCGGACTGCTTTGTTTAATTGGCTATACGCCCGACACACCGGCGGGACATTTATTCTGCGCATCGAAGACACTGATAAAGAGCGCAATACGGAAGAAGCACTCAAGGTACTCGTCGACGGCATGCAATGGCTTGGGATGGATTGGGATGAAGGTCCTGGCAAGGAAGGCCCCTATGGACCGTATTTTCAATCGCAGCGCACGGACCTCTACCGGGCACAACTTAAGGTACTTGCAGACAAAGGGCGGGCCTATGAAAAGGATGGTGCCTGGTGGTTCCGTCTCGAAGGAGAACGTCACACAGAATTCGATGACTTTGCAAAAAAGGACATCGAGAAGGTCAAAGCTACACCCGTTGTCATTCAAGACCTTGTGCGCGGGCGCGTTGAGCGCGCTGAAGATCGCGATTTCGTTATCTTCCGCGCCAATGGCGAACCCGTCTTCCATTTTGTCAATGTGGTAGACGACATCACGATGGGCATCACTCATGTGATTCGCGGCGAAGACCACC
>DNHH01000070.1:1306-1578 GCA_003485955.1 Opitutia bacterium | reverse complement strand
TTCGCGGCGAAGACCACCTCTCCAATACATCCAAACACGTCGAACTCTTCCGAGCCTTCGACGCTAAGCTACCGACGTATGCTCATATTCCACTTATCCTTAAATCGGATGGACCTGGAAAGATGTCCAAACGGGATCGTGGTGCACTCATCGAAGAGTACCAACAACGAGGCTTCCTTCCTGAAGCTGTTCGCAATTACCTCTGCCTACTCGGTTGGACTCCCAAAGACGGACGCGAAGTCTTACCCATTGCTGACATCATAAGCCAATTT
>DNHH01000070.1:0-1150 GCA_003485955.1 Opitutia bacterium | reverse complement strand
AGTCTTACCCATTGCTCACATCATAAGCCAATTTGAACTTGGCGATATCCACCAAGCCAACGCACGTTTTGATGAGCGGAAAATGAGTTTTGTGAATCAACAAATATTACGTGAAATGCCTGCGTCGCAGTTCGCTGCCCTCGCACGACCACGGCTCGCTGCTGCGGGCATCACAGCTGGACCCAACGAACTCGACCCCGTACTCGCACTCGTCCAAGAAAAAGTTGCCGGTCTCGAACACTTAACAGAATTCGTCGGTTTCTTCTTCCGCGAAGATTTTACCAAAGATCCTGCCGCTTTAGCTAATCTCACGAAAAAAGGTGGTGACCCGATGGCTCGTATTCGCGAAATCTTGCCCCACCTAGTCACAGCTACATGGGATGACGCTGGAATCGATGCTGCATTTGCGGCGGCAGGAACTGAGCATACCCAAAAACCAACGGCATACTTTGCGCCCATCCGTTATGCAGTCTCGGGTCATGGTGGCGGACCCCATCTGCAAGCCGTACTCCGCACCCTTGGCAAAGAAAAGGTCCTTGCGCGTCTCCATGCTTTCACGGTCTAAAGTGACTTTGCCTACCCTTTCTGCTAATTCCTAAAACCGTGTCCGAAACTACTCCCGAGGCTTCTCGCCACTTTATTCAGCAAATCATCGATGGTGATATTGCGACCGGCAAGCACGCGTCGATTACGACACGCTTCCCACCCGAGCCCAACGGCTACCTTCACATCGGTCATGCTAAATCAATCTGTCTTAACTTTGGCCTAGCACTTGAATTCAACGGGCGCTGTCACTTGCGCATGGATGACACGAATCCAACCAAAGAAGAAGTTGAGTATGTCGACTCCATCCAAGAGGACGTGAAATGGCTAGGGTTTGATTGGGGTACGCATTACTACCAAGCATCGGACTACTTCGCACGCATGCATGCGGATGCCATTCGCTTGATTGAGATGGGTAAAGCTTATGTCTGCCACCTGACACTTGAGCAAATGCGCGAATACCGCGGCGACCTCGTTAATCCTGGAAAACCAAGTCCAAGTCGCGACCGTGGCGTCGAAGAAAACCTAAAGCTCTTTGCGCAAATGACGAAAGGCGAACTGGACGAAGGTTCCGCCGTCTTACGAGCCAAGATCGACATGGCCTCGC
>DNHH01000072.1:21422-24670 GCA_003485955.1 Opitutia bacterium | reverse complement strand
CGTTATTGGGCAACCCGTTCAAAAAGATGAGTTGTTGGTCGAACTCGATCCGACTCTGGTGAAAGCCGATTACGATGAGGCTGCTCGGAATCTTCAGTTGCAGAAACTCAACTTAGAGAAACTTTCTCGTGATCGTGTTCGAGCAGAAGCTTTGCGTGCTAAAGAGTTTGTTTCCATCAAAGAGCTTGAAGACGCCGTGACGGCACACGAAGTCGGCAAGGTGCAGCTCGAGGTTATTCAGGCACGTTTAAATAAGGCGGCCGAAAACCTTCGTAAAACAACGATCCGCGCGCCCCATGCTGGCATCGTTACAGACGTCGGTATTCTTGAGGGGCAGGTAGTGGTGGGTGCTCAGTCTATTAATAGCGGCACCTTGTTGATGAAGGTTTCCGATACAGATCCCTTACGCGTCGACGTAAACCTTAATGAGTTCGATGCAGCGCGCGTGGTTATGGGGCGCGAAACAGACCTCACCTTTGATTCGTTGCCTGGTTTGCATCGCCCTGGAAAAGTGGCCTTTATCGCCCCCTTTGGCACGAGCGACGGGGTTAACAAAGAAGTCCGAGTTTTCCCATGTCAGATATCGTTTGAGTCAGGCTTTGGTGTGCGTCCCGGGATTAGTGCGAATGCGAGTATTCGTTTGGATAAAGCTATCGGCTGTGTCGCGGTACCAGTCTCGGCGATCTTTATCGAAGATGCCGACCGCGTTGTTTATGTACGTAAAGGCAAGGAGTGGGAGCGCCGCCTCGTGAAGGTTGGTCTGGGCGACTCAACCTGGTCTCAAATTACCGAAGGACTCGAAGACGGTGATGTTGTCAGTCTCTTGCGCCCAGCTGGCTCTCGCTAAAGGCATGTCGCTCGCTGTTTTACAAGGCGTGCGGAAAACTTATCGAATGGGTGAGGAGGATGTGCATGCCCTTGCAGGCATTGACCTGACGTTTGAGCAGAATGAATTCACCGCCATCCTTGGGCCATCGGGCTCAGGTAAGTCCACCTTGATGCATATTCTTGGATTCATGGATGTGCCAACATCGGGCCGTATACTATTTGAAGGCGAAGATGTCAGCGCGCTCTCTTCTGATCGACGTGCTTGGTACCGCTCGCACCGCGTAGGATTTATTTTTCAGTCATTTAATTTACTGCCACGCCTGACTGTATTGGAAAACGCGACATTGCCTCTACTTTACCGCGAAGACTTTCCAGACGATGCTTCGCGCGAGGCGGCTGCGAAGAAAGCCCTTGATCGCGTCGGTATGAGTCATCGCTTAACCCACCGTCCGACCGAACTTTCGGGCGGTGAACGTCAGCGTGTGGCCATTGCCCGTGCACTCGTTGGACGCCCTGCCTTAATTTTAGCAGACGAACCCACCGGCAATTTAGATTCACGTAACGTCGATCGCATCCTCGAACTTTTGGGAGAGTTGAATCGTGAAGGTATTGCCATCTTGCTAGTCACTCACGACTTGGGTGTGGCTGCCCATGCACGCCGTATTATCACAATGCGCGATGGGCGCATTCAGGAGGACAAGCAAACATGAGACTGCTCGATAGACTCCGTCCGGCGATTTCAAACGGACTTCGCGAGTTACTCGCAAGTAAGGTGCGTTCGATCCTTTCCATGTCCGGAATTATTCTCGGCGTGGCTTCCTTGGTCGCGATGGTCACAGTTGTTCAGGGAATGGTCGGCAACTTCCGTCAATTCGTCGATGCGATGGGCGGCATCGAAAAAATCACGGTTTCCAAAGAGGCGCTTCCGCGCGAGCAGCAACACCTTGCCGACCAGTCCGAGGGTATAACTTTACGAGATGTTAAATTGCTGCGAGCGACGGTACCTTCGGTTCAGTACGTATCGCCTGAAGCAGATGTCGGCTGGGAGCGCGTTTCGCGAGATGGTAAGGAAATCAACACGGTCGTCCGCGGTTGTACCTCTGACTTTCTACCAGTCGCTCGTCGCTGGGTGGACAAAGGGCGTTTCTTGAGCGACTTAGACCAACTTGTCCGTGCGGACGTTTGTGTAGTTGGCTCTGCCGTTGCCGAAGACTTATTTGGTGCCAATGCGGATCCGCTTGGGCAGACCGTCAAGGTGCGCGGACGAAACTTCGTCGTCGTTGGGGTGCTTAACAATATTGAAAGCACTGGCGTATCGCTTCGGCCAAGCGGTGGCAGGTCTAAGGGCGGCGGCGGTGGCATGTGGCGCTGGCGCAATAGCGGTGTCTATATTCCGCTGGAGACCGCTTTGCTAAAGTTTACGGGTAATGACAAGCTTACGGGATTAGGACTAAGAGTGCCTTCGGCTGAGGCATTGGCCGATGCGGTTCCTCAAATTACCCGCACATTATTGCAGTCCCACAATGGACTCCAAGATTTTCGCGTCGATACCAACGAAGAGACACTCAATGAATTTCGTAAGACTGAATCTGCCTTCACGCTCTCCCTTGGCGGCGTTGCTGCCATTTCGCTATTTGTGGGCGGTATTGGTATTATGAACGTGATGCTGGCTTCGATCAACGAACGCATTCGCGAGATTGGTGTACGCAAGTCTGTCGGTGCGCGTGCCTCGGATATCTTCCTGCAATTTTTGGCGGAAGCAGCGGTGATTGCCTCTGTGGGTGGATTCATCGGACTAGCCGTCTCGGCTATTCTCTTGGCAGTGATGAACTTTATTCTTTCAGCCGTCGTACCTGGTGGGGTTGCCGCCGCTTTGAATCCTTGGGTTATGTTCGGAGGCTTCGCTTCATCGGTGACCATTGGTCTGCTTGCAGGCGTCTATCCCGCCGTGCGGGCCGCGCGCCTTGATCCGATAGAGGCACTGCGTCATGAGTAAGGCTGTAACGTTTTGCTTGATGGTGCCCTTGTTTGTGAGCGCAAACCGAACAGCTCTCCGTTTGGATATCTGGAAAGATACGCCGCCAGGTGAGACTTTGCGAATGGCAACGGGTGCAAATCCTTACGGTACCGTCAAGGACACCCGACGAGAAAACGTTTTTAAGCCTGACATTGAATTTTTCCCTGCGACTGTACGGGGATCTCCGCTCATCTTAATTTTTCCGGGCGGTGGTTATAACATTTTAGCTGAAGACCATGAAGGGGTTGGGGTCGCCCGTCGGCTGCAATCCTTAGGCTGTGCGGCAGCGGTTGTTCGTTACCGTGTGCCACGTCGCGATCCCCAGCGGCCGTGGGTTGTGCCTTTGTTGGATGCACAAGAAGCCGTAAAGATTGTTCGAGAGCGTGCCTCAGAGTGGCGGGGT
>DNHH01000072.1:20822-21246 GCA_003485955.1 Opitutia bacterium | reverse complement strand
GCCTCAGAGTGGCGGGCTAACCCTGACAAAATTGTCGCACTTGGTTTTTCTGCCGGCGGAAATTTAGTCGCACGCTTGGCCTATCAACCGAATGCATCTCCCGAGTCGCGTCCGAACTACGCCGCGCTGATTTACCCAGCTTATCTCTTGGATGTCGGCCAGGATGACAAAAGCCTCTTGAGTGGGCCGGATGGAGTGACCCCAGTTCTTGGAAGTCGTCCTGCCCCCGCCTTTTTTGTGCATAGTGCGAACGACCCAATTCCTGCCAATGGTTCACTCGCTTTAGCAGCGTCGGTGCGTCTTGCAGGTTCGACAGCAGAGACGCATGTTTACGCAACAGGAGGTCACGGTTGGGGCGTCAACGGGAATTGTCCAGTGTCGCGTGAATGGCCAGAGTTACTCGCGGCCTGGTTGCGAGGACAGG
>DNHH01000072.1:11494-20630 GCA_003485955.1 Opitutia bacterium | reverse complement strand
AAAAAACCGCCCGAAGGCGGCTTTTTTAGAAAGGAAGTTTGTAACTTAGAACTTCAAGCGGATGGCCGCAAACGACTCCCAGCCCTTAACGTCTTCAGTTACGGCGGGCGTGTAGTTGACATTCCACATATTGAAATATCGCGCGCCGAGAACAAAGTCGGTCGAGTCGGAGAGGTTGAAGCGTAGTCCTGCGCTCAGTATGCCAGTGATGGCGGTATCAGTTCCGGTTGGGGTATCAATCCAGCTGTTACCGATGCTTCCGCCGAAGAATGGCTTAATACCACCACGCTCGGAGCCGAGTTCCCAGACGATATCAAGTGTCAGGCTCTTGACGTCATTTTGCGTGGGGGTGGGAAGACTGTGCTCGAGTTGGCGCAGGCTGAAAGTAGTCCCGAGGCTAATCTGCTCGCTGACATTTGTTGACCAGGCAAGACCTGTGGCGGAGTCGCCTTTGTATGATCCAGCGAGATCACCTCTCGATGGGCGATTGGCACCGAATTGAAACTCAACGTTATACGCTTGGGCTGCTACGGTCGATAAAGCGAGCAGGGCGAGGGGGCGGAGGTTTTTCATGGGGATATGTTGAAATAATGCGAGGGCAGTCAGGTGTAAAGGGCGAAGGCTTATTTGCCAGCCGGCAGGACCTCCACGGAGGTAATTTCAATGCGCTTTGCAGGCGTTGAGCGCTCAGGACCGCTGCAAGCAACCGTCGCAATCGACTCCAGGACATCATCGCCAGCAACGAGCTTGCCAAAGGCAGTGTACTGACGGTCCAGGAATTTAGCGTCGCCGTGGCAGATGAAGAACTGGGAGCCTGCGCTATCTGGGTTTTGAGAGCGTGCCATTGAAAGGACGCCGCGCACGTGTGGGCGGTCATTGAACTCAGCCTTGATTTGATAACCAGGGCCACCTGTTCCAGGCATTCCTGTTTGGCCTGCTTTCGTGTTTGGGCAACCGCCCTGAATCATGAATCCCTTAATGATACGGTGGAAGGCGGTTCCATTATAGAAGCCTTCTTTGGCAAGCTTCACAAAGTTGGCGACGGTCTTGGGTGCAACGTCTGGCCAAAACTCAACGGTTATATCGCCAGCAGTCGTGTGAAGGATAGCACGGGGTGCAGTAGGTGTAGTTTCTTTCATGGGTAAATCGGCAGCGCCTGCGAGGGTGCAGGCAAAGATTAAAAGCAGGTGACGCATTAGAGTTAGGAGCAAACCCAAATCTTCACATTTGGCAACAGTCACCTCCCTTCTTGCATCTATCATTGGTTCATTACAGCGTCAAAATGTGCGCATTATCTTGAATGACCAACCCCGGGAGACGGTTTCTACTAATTTGGCGATGTTGCTGAGCGAGCTGGATCTTGCGCATGAACCCGGTGTGGCTGCGGCAGTGAGCGGACAAGTTATTCCGCGAAGTCAGTGGGCTGAGACTCGGCTTGCAGACGGCGTCCAAATCCTCGTCATTCGTGCTGCCCAAGGTGGCTGAAATACCTGTGTTACGTTATCTTCGCGATCTCTTGCTCCCGCGCCCAGCGATTCCTGCTGAGCCGAATCTCGTTTTGATTACGAGACCTGAACACGATGTTCCTGGCGAAGTAAAAATTATCCGCCGGCTTTTTGCCGCAGGTCTTGGCCGTTTGCATTTACGTAAACCTTCTTGGTCTGCCAGAGACCATACAGACTTCCTGGATGCAATTCCTGACATGTTCTGGCCGCGCATTGTTTTTTATGCGTATCCAGAAATTGTTCTCTCGCGCGGCCTCGGCGGTTTTCACCTGAAGACCGGAGAATCAACCCCGCGCAATTGGCCGGAGCAACGCCCGGTGAGCTCATCGAGCCATTCCTATGATGAACTTATGGAAGGCCCGCGTCGTCGGCAGTACTCTGTTTTAGGTCCTGTTTTCCCATCGATATCTAAAAAGAATCAAGTGCCACACCGTACGCACCGCGAGTTCGAGGTGATTCTCCAGCGCTGGCGCTCAGAGGGTGGTTGCCCTGTGTATGCGCTCGGCGGCGTCACCCCGGAAACTGCTGCTATCGCCCGCGAAATTGGCTTCGACGGCGTTGCCTTCATTGGTTGTGTTTGGGAGTCCGAAAACCCCGTTAAGACTTTCTTGGATTTAGAGCGAGCTTGGCTGGGAGAAGAGCCAGCCCGACTGAAGAAAAAGAAGTCTTAAACTACGTGCGAAGTTTACCCGCCGTACAATTTCTCACACTCGATGCGAGTGCGCGCACTCCCGTGGAGCAAGCAGAGCTCGCATGCCAGGGTGGCGTGCGTTGGGTGCAATTACGCGCCAAAGGGCTTTCTTTGGACGCATGGATTTCACTCGCCTCGCAAGTCGTGGCGGTCGCCCACGCGCACGGTGCCATTTGTACGATTAATGATTCGCCAGAAGTCGCTTTGGCTTCTGCGGCGGATGGTGTTCATCTGGGCAAGGATGATACCTCGCCCGGTTCTGCACGTAAATTACTCGGGCCTGATAAGTTAATTGGGGTAACCCTTAACTCCCTTGATGATCTTTGGCGGACGACGGAAGGCGCGCCTGATTATGTTGGTGTAGGACCTTTTCGATCGACGCTCACTAAAGTTGGCCATGCGCCTGTCCACACGGAGGCATCCCTCCGCGAGCTGATTGCCGCTGCCGCACCTCTTCCAACTTACGTGATTGGCGGCGTCACTGCAGCAGACTTTTCTCTATTAAAAAGTTTAGGTGCACATGGTGCGGCGATGAGCGGTACTATTGCTCGCGCGGCAGATCCGTTGTCCGCCGCAAAAGTCATCGTGGCAGCAGGACAAATCTGTTGGGGTAAACAGTCGCCCACTTAACCCAAAAAGTCAGTCAGCGGCGATGTCGGCTCGGCTTTTGATGAGCTTGCCCCGAGTCCTGCGACCCTGGCCATGCGTCCAGCTTCAACCGCTAAGCGAAAAGCGTGTGCCATCGCGATAGGGTCGTTGGACGCTGCAATGCCTGTATTCACGAGAACAGCGTCCGCTCCCATTTCAAGTGCCTCGGCAGCTTGCGAAGGCGCCCCAAGACCTGCATCAATAATCACAGGTACGCGTGCTTGTTCAATAATGATCCGGATGAAATCACGTGAAAGTAGGCCGCGGTTCGAGCCAATAGGTGCACCGAGCGGCATCACTGCCGAAGCGCCGACTTCTTCTAGACGCTTGGCCAAAACAGGATCTGCATGCATATAAGGAAGAACTTTGAATCCTTTACGCACGAGTTCTTCGCAGGCCGCCAATGTTTCAATCGGATCGGGCATTAAATATTTTGGATCCGGGTGAATCTCTAGTTTGATCCAAGATGTTTGTAGTGCCTCGCGCGCTAGTTCGGCGGCAAAAATGGCTTCGCGCGCATTACGCACGCCTGAGGTGTTTGGCAGCACGAGATGCTTTTTAGGGTCAAGCGCTGCCAGGATTGAGTCTTCGCGTCGGCCAAACTGGACGCGTTTAATTGCTACGGTCACAATTTCGCAACCAGCCGCGTCTAGGACCGCCCGTAGTTGTTCAGCGGAAGCATACTTCCCCGTACCCGTCAAAAGACGTGAATGGAATAGTCGGTCGGCGATACGAAGGTCGGCCATTAGCTTAAGACTGTTCTGGAGTCTTTGGGAATGTCCAGCCTCGCTCGCCTCTCTAATCCTTGGAAAAGGTTATAATCGCCTTCGCTTGCACCCCCGGGATTTATAGATAATGAATATTCCTGTTATGATGAACGCATTAGCCTATCTGATCGTCCCCCTTTTGCTTGGTCTTTGGGCCCAGTGGAAGGTGAAAGCTACTTTTAGACAGTGGAGCCAAGTGCCCTCCCGGTCCGGTGTTACGGGGGCGGAGGCTGCCCAAGAAGTTTTGCGCTCAGCACGTGTTGAAGGCGTAAAAATTGAACGCGCCGAGGGGTTCCTCACTGACCACTACAATCCCGCTACCAAAACTTTAGCTCTGTCGGCTGACAACTATGACGGCACCAGCATTGCGGCGCTTGGTATTGCTGCCCACGAAGCAGGTCACGCCCTCCAGCACGCTCAAGGGTATGCCGCGCTCGGGTTGCGCTCAGTGCTCGTCCCTGTGACTATTGTCGCCAACCAAGTGGCTTTTTGGGTAATGCTTTTAGGCGGATTTCTTATCAATGGCTCTAGCCCCAACTATTTCGTCTTAAATATAGCGATTGGTGCTTACGTCGTCATCTCGCTCTTTACTTTAATTACACTGCCGGTGGAGTTTGATGCATCTGCCCGCGCGCGTAAATTTTTATCGGAAACAGGGTTGCTGGATGCCGAAGAAGATAAGGGCGCTAAGGCTGTGCTCGATGCGGCCGCGTGGACGTATATCGCTGCCTTTGTCGCTGCTTTAGGCAATCTCCTGTACTTGATTGGCCGTCGTCGCGACTAAGGACCTGGCTCGCCTTTCAGTCATTACCCCGCCAACTTTCAGGCATGGCCGATGCCCCTGAGAGAATGCGCGCGGATGAATTATTGGTTGTGCGTGGACTCGCATCTTCACGTACGCTGGCACAAGCCCTCATTTTAGCAGGAAAGGTTCGTACGGGGCCTGACAGCGTTGTCGCCAAGTCGTCACAAAAAATTTCTGTAGAGAGTCAGCTCACCGTTGAACAGCCCCCTCGGTTTGTTTCCCGTGGTGGAGAAAAGCTCGAAGGTGCGCTCGCGCATTTTGCGATCGAAGTAAAAAGCTTACATGCATTGGACGTCGGTGCTTCGACAGGTGG
Source organism: Opitutia bacterium (assembly GCA_003485955.1). Lineage (GTDB taxonomy): Bacteria > Verrucomicrobiota > Verrucomicrobiia > Opitutales > UBA953 > UBA8828. The sequence goes on along the minus strand of DNHH01000072.1, from coordinate 15,901 downwards.
CTTCACGGATTGTTTATTACAGCGGGGCGCTGCCTCGGTGACGTGTGTCGACGTCGGCCAAGCGCAGCTTCACTCTAAACTCCGCTCCGATGCACGCGTGACTAACTTCGAGCGTCTCAACGCCCGCGAGCTACCCGCGGCACAGTTGCCTCACAAAGAGTATCCCATCGTTGTGATGGATGTGTCCTTTATTTCGTTAACCACGGTTTTGCCTTCGGTCTGGTCGCGTCTCGCTGTGGGTGGCTGGCTAGTTGCCCTTGTGAAGCCTCAGTTTGAAGCGACACGCCAAGAGGCCGACAAAAGCCGTGGCATCATCAAAGACCCGTTGGTCCATGAACGCATTGTGCGCGAGATTACGGCCGCGGCTGCTTCGATGCCGGGCGCTAAGGTGCTGGGCTCAATGGACTCGCCAATTTTAGGTGGCGAAGGCAACCGCGAGTTCTTGCTCGCCGTCCAGCGGTCGCGTTAATCTCAGGTTATGTCTAGCACCCCGCTAAGCGTGACGGAATTAGCCGATGTCTTAAAGGGGCAGTTAAAAGATTTAGGGTCGCTCTCGGTTGTTGGCGAAATCACCGGCTGCAAACTCTACAATAACAACACGTACTACTTTACGCTGAAAGATGCTATCTCGCAGGTAAGCGTCGTCCTCTTTGCCTTTCACAGTAAGCCCAATATTGAATTAACCGATGGACGTCGCGTTATCGTTGCTGGCGCGATGGATTTTTATGCCAAGACAGGCAGACTTTCGCTCATCGCAAAATCAATCGTGGCCGATGGCGAAGGCGATCTCTGGCGCCGCTACCTTGAGTTGAAGGCACGCCTCGAGGCTGAGGGAATTTTTGATCCTGCAGCTAAGCGGCCACTCCCTGAGTTCCCGAAGATAGTTGCATTTGTGACTTCTCCGTCGGGCGCGGTACGTCGCGATTTTGTGGAAGTACTCAAGACACGCCGGTGGTCCGGTCACGTGATTATTGTGCCTGCAATTGTGCAAGGGGCGGCGGCAGCTGCTTCGATGGTTAAAGCCCTAGCCCGTGCGGCTGCCATTCCGGGCATTGACTTGATTGTTGTTGGGCGTGGCGGGGGCTCAATGGAAGATCTCTGGTGCTTTAATGACGAACGACTGGTGCGAGCAGTACGTGGATGCCCGGTGCCCGTCATTTCTGCCGTCGGACACCAAACGGATCATCCATTGACGGATGACGCGGCGGATGTGCGGGCAGAGACTCCTACGGCTGCTGCGGAGCTGATTGCTTCGGGACAAGAGCGATTACGCCAGCGTATCAGGTTGCTCGCTGCGGAACTTGCAGCCCATGCACCTGCCCGAAAGCTTGAAGCACTCGCCCAAGATCTGGTGCTCTTGCGGACGCGGATGACAGGTGCTGCCGACGCTTTACTCTCAGAACGTCGCGATATGCTTTCGAATCTAAAATCCCGGTTTATTCGTCGATCGCCGCGAGCCCGTGTGTCTGTGGCGCGCGAAAGGTTTGGGCAATTGTCCAAGCGGCTGCGCGCGGCTGGCTTTGAATCTATTCTCGCCCGTGGCTATGCGCTGGTGCGTTCGGCAGATGGCAAAGTGGTGATTAAATCTACTGACTTAAAGTCCGGTCAGTCCATTCGCATACGATTCTCTGACGGAGAGCGTGGTGCCAAGGCTGACTAATGTTGCCTCGGTAAAAAGACCCATGATGGTTGGGGCATGTCGCTACGTATTGCATTTATAGGCACCGGAGTCATGGGCACGTCCATGGCCGGGCATTTATTGAAAGCAGGTCATGCCGTTACCGTGAATACACGCACGCGCAAACGCGCCGAGCCACTCATCGTTGCTGGCGCGATTTGGGCTGATTCACCGGCAGCTGCGGCCCGCGGTGCCGACATAGCTATTTCGATGGTTGGTTATCCGGCGGACGTTGCTGAAGTATGGAGCGGGCCTCATGGTTTTTTGTCGGCGGCTCATCGCGGTCAGCTGTTGATCGATATGACGACTTCGGATCCCGCACTGGCACGCACTTTGGCTAAAGAAGCTACCGCCAAAGGAGTTGCCGCGCTGGATGCACCTGTTTCAGGTGGCGACCGCGGTGCACGCGAAGCGGCACTCTCTATTATGGTTGGCGGGAGTCAGGTAGACTTTGCACGAGCAAAGCCGATTTTTGAAATAATGGGAAAGTCTGTGGTGCTTCAGGGTGAAGCAGGTGCTGGCCAACTCTGTAAGCTCACAAACCAAATCGCAATCGCCTCGAGCATGCTCGCAATGTGTGAAGCACTCACGTTTGCGAAAGCGGCTGGGCTTCACCCCGAAACCGTCCTCAGTTCGATTTCCGGTGGAGCCGCTGGTAGTTGGAGTTTAACGAATCTTGCGCCGCGCGTTTTGAAGGGCGACTACGCGCCCGGTTTCTATGTTCGCCACTTTGTAAAAGATCTCGGGCTCGCTTTGGTTGCCGCCCGGGAACTCAAACTTAATTTACCAGGACTAGAGTTGGCGGCACGTCTTTACGATCAAGTGGTTGCAGCGGGCGACGCTGACTTGGGTACCCAAGCACTGGCTAAACATTATCTTGCGAGACACGCGGCCTAACGCTTGGTGCTTCGCTGCGTAGTCGCTGCCGGAATCGGTGGCACTTCGCGCAATTGAACGCTGTCGATGATGCCTTCGCCAAGGATGACGTTGGTGACGATAACCATGAGTTCGCCTGGTAAACATTTTCCACTTTCGCGTAGACGTGTGAGTGCAGAAACAATTGTCGCTTCAGCGCCGCCCTCGAACGGAAGTACGTGTGGTTGAACTCCCCAGAGTAAATGCATGCGGCGCGCAATGACCGCATCTTCCGCAAAGGCGTGAATAGGGCAGCCTGCTGAGCGCATGGAAGCGAGTACGCGCGGCAAATCTCCATTACGTGTGAAGACAACCAGTCCAGCGCTACCGAGATTGCGAGCGAGCGTTGCGGCTGCACGCAGCAGTTTTGCTTTCGGTGTATCACCCACTGGCTCGGGTGTCATCTCGGGCGGACGATCGCGCTCCACGGCCTCGGCAATACGCGACATCACCTCGACACAACGTATAGGGTGTTTCCCAGTAGTTGTTTCTCCAGAGAGCATGAGCGCATCGGCCGACTCAGTGACCGCATTGGCGATGTCAGAAACTTCTGCGCGGGTGGGTACAGGATTTTCGATCATCGATTCCAGCATATGTGTTGCGACGATGACGGGCTTGCGGGCGACTTGGCAGAGTCGGATGGCGCGACGTTGTACGAGTGGCAGCGTCTCATACGGAATTTCGATACCGAGGTCGCCACGTGCGACCATCAAGCCATCAGACTCTGTGATAATTGGCGAAAGGTGATCCACGGCAGACTGGTCTTCAATTTTAGCAATCACACCAGCCCGCGAACTATGCGTAGCTAAAAGCTCTTTGAGAGCTTTGATGTCCGCAGCTTCGCGAACAAATGAGAGCGCATAAAGGTCGATGCCTACCTGGCAGCCGAGTGCGACGTCTTTTAGGTCTTTCTCGGTTAGGGCCGGCAGCTCGATTTTGACCCCAGGTAGGTTAACATGTCGACGGCTGCCCATAACCCCGGGCTGCTCGACCGTGCACCGAAGCCTGTCTGGCTTCTTTTCTTTGACCTTAAATTGTATTAAGCCGTTATCAATCAACACTATACAGTTTTTCTTAACCGATTTAACAATGGGGGCATAATTGGTAGAAATAAGCTCAATTCCTGCTTCTGGCTCAACCCCTGGCCCGGACATATCGACTACCTGACCTAAGGCCAAGGACAGTGGGCTTAATCGGCTATTCGTACGTATTTCGGGACCTTTGACATCCATCATAATCGCTACGTCTTTTTCGGACTTTTTGGCGGCATCCCGGATATGGCCAACTACCTTACGAACCCAGGTTTCATCAGCATGTGCCATGTTTAACCGAAAGATATCTACACCCTTAGAAATGAGCTCCAAAAGTCGTTCTGGATTGTCCGAGGCGGGCCCTAAAGTAGCGATAATCTTGGTTTGTCGCGAAAGGGCAGGGGCCATGCGCTTTTCTGGCCTGTTATGACCCTCTCTGCAAGCGTCTCTAGGAGGGTTTTTGCGGTTGACCGATTTGCTGATAAAAAGACAGTTATCAACCTTCTACCTCTGACTTTATGGGCCGCTCCAAATCGTTGTTTAACGTTGGTCGTTCGTTCCTCGCAGCCGCTGCTGCGATGGCCGTAACACCCCTGATAGCTAACCCTACCCCGGGCGCCCTCCCAAGCCTTCGCGAGGTCCGCGCTGGCTCTGCGTCTGTGCAAGTTTCGGGAAGTCGCATGGACGTCAATCAGGCTTCACGCCAAGCAAGTTTGGATTGGGATAATTTCAATGTCGGATCCTCAGCCGAAGTCCGCTTCAACCAACCCGATTCCAAGTCCG
>DNHH01000072.1:4931-11308 GCA_003485955.1 Opitutia bacterium | reverse complement strand
ATTCCAAGTCCGTTAGCTTCAACCGCGTCCTTGGTTCAGATCCCTCGGTTATTGCCGGAAAACTTTCTTCGAACGGACGCGTTGTTTTAACTAACGCTCAAGGTATTCTTTTCGCACCAGGTTCAGAGGTAAATGTTGGCTCGTTGGTGGCCTCTGCATTGCAAAATGCCTCTGGTGATTTCAGCACAGGCACTGCAACCTTCACGGGTCGCGGTGGTAACGTCGTTAATCAGGGAACCATCACTGCCGCAGACGCAGGTCACGTTGTCTTGCTTGGTGCCCGCGTTTCCAACGAAGGACTCATCACTGCGAATGCCGGTAAAGTACTCCTGGGTTCAGGGGATGCCGTTCGCCTTGATTTCGCAGGCGACAGTTTAATTTCACTCGCAGTGGACGCCTCATTGGTGGACGCCGCCGTCTCCAACGGCGGAGTGATTCGCGTGGGAGAAGGCCTGGTTGTTCTCACTGCCAAGGCAGCAAGTGGCTTGGCGACTGCGGTTGTGCAAACCGGCGGTTTGATTGAAGCCAAAGGTCTTTCGCGCCAAGGCGGCACCATCCGCATGGACTCCTCGAACGTAACCGTTAACGGCACGCTCGATGCATCTTCTGTTTCAGCTCAAGGCGGCGAGGTTTATGTTCGCGGCACTGATTCCGCTGCAGTCTCTGGTTCCATCGATGTTACGGGTTTAACCAAAGGTGGATTCATCGACATCTCAGCGCCTGCTCTTGGTGATGTGAATTTCGACAACCTTCGCCTCGGCCAAGGTGGTGAAATCTTACTCGACCCTAAAAATATTTTTATCGTTACGAGCGGTGCTGGCGGAAGTATTCTCGATCCAACTTCGCCGACCTATAATAACGGATTCGACGCGGTTGTTGATATCCAGCAAGGCAGTGCGACGTCGTACGACACACGTTACCTCGATAAGTTTATTCTCGCCGGTAAAATTCTCACTCTCCTGCAGAATGGAATTAACGTCCGCATCGAAGCTACCAACGACATTACCGTCGCAGGCCCTATTGCCTCAGTTATCGCGACGACAGGTAACCTTAGCTTGGTGGCAGGTCGTAACTTAACCATTGCGAGCGATATTCGTATCTCCGGTGCGGTCACACTCCTCTCGAACGCCAATATTTTCGGTCAGTACACATTGTACAATGCGGAGTACTACCAAGGCCCGCCCACAGACCCTGACATTCCTAATCCAGACTATCTCTTCATCGAAGATGTTTACCGTGGTCGGACTCTAGTCGATTACCCATCAACTTCCCGCATCGCTGAAACCAATTGGGATCGTGATGCAGGTTCTGCGCTACTCGACATCCGCTCGGGTGTACGCGTTAAGGGTTCAATTGTTCGTCTCGAGGCACAAACAGCTGGCGACCGGGCAGACCGTCTTTCGTCTGCTAACGGCGGTGCATTACCTGGTGAAATTATCGGCGATATCCAGATCAGCGGCATCGTGGAAGCTTCAACGGGCGACGTGACGATTGTCACGCCTTACGGCTCACTCAAGGCGACACCTGCGAGCTCGATTATTGCCCAAGGCAACATCGGTATTTGGGCCGGTCAAGATGCTGAGACGGGTGCGATGCTTTCGCGCGGCACAGGTACAACCACCTTCGACTTCAACCCTACGGACTCGGTCTTCGGTGATGGAGATTACAACCTAAACTTCGTTAAAGACATCACTGGTATTTGGGTTCAGGCTGTTGGCGATACGACCATTAAGGGCGCCGTTAAGGCATTTTCCGACATCCGTATCAATGACGATATTACTCAGACGGGTGGTGCGGTTACCGTTCAAAACGACATCACGACCGATGGCATCGTTGTTATTCGCGCCGCCACAACACTCACGACCGAGGCGATTACTTCCAATAACGACAGCATCACGCTTGAGTCGAATCTCGACTCAACGATTAACGGCGATGTTTCTGCAGGTAACATTGTATCAATTTTATCCAACCAAGGAAATATCACGACTAAAAGCGTAACAGCCTTCGATGACTTAAGCATCAGCGCTGCCCGTGCAATTACGGTGAACGGTGACATCCAGTCAACCGACTGGAACGTCACGATTCAAAGTTCTACGGATCCGTTTGACGGACCAATTCAAATCAACGGCAGTGTCACCGCTTGGAATGACGTCGTCATCGACGCCGAAAATGCGAGCGCAATTACTGTCACGAATGCGATTACAGCAGGTGGCGATGTTTACATTTTCTCTGGACTCGATATTAACGGTAACCGCGGGGACATTTCGCTTGCGGATGTTAATTCAGGCGAAGGAGCTGATTTCTTTGTCCCGGTCTTGGGTGGCATGTTTGGACCTCTCACCGTCGAGGGAAATAATGTGACTTCGTCGGGCACACTGAGTGCGGATGGCAGTATATTTGTCTTCGCTGATGGTAATGTCGATTTGACCGGTGTAGATTCGACTAATAATTTGGTCGTAGATGCGGGTGGGGACATTGTCACCTCAGGGCTCGTTCTCGTAGATGACACTATCCTTTTAGATTCCAGCGGCACTGTCACTGCAACCGGCGGACTATTTGCTGGGAATATCATTTCCGTTATCGGGTTCGACGACATTACGCTCGGAGCTGCTACCGCCACCAACGACATCTCACTCTCGTTCGCCGTGACCCCTGCAACGCTTACTTTGGCAGGCGATATTGAAACGCTTGTAGGTAATATCGATTTAGGCGGGCCATCTTTTCTAGTGTTTGATGGCGGCACGGGAGTTAACTCAGAATACATCACGGTCACTGCCGATGGGAATATTAATGGTCGTCCGACCATCGGAACTGCAATCTTTGCTGGCACACGTGCTGACGGTGTTGGTTTTGAGTTCAGCGCCAATGGCGTTCGCGATACGCTTGGCCTCGTCGATAACTCTGTACTCGGTACAGCGTTCTACCGCTTAGGCTCAGCTGACCCTGTCAGTGTCCAATATTTTGACGCGGTACAGGAAGTTCGCCTCACACCCTTCGATGCTGCTGTCGATGCTCTCCGCACCGGCGACACTATCACCTCGGCATTTAACACAGAATTTTTGAATTTGGATTGGACACTTGGTGGCCTTCCTTCAACCGGTCCGACAGCGACATCCGGAATTAATACCTGGAATTTCACCGTCACCCCGTTGAATGGATTCCAAGTTCTGCGTCCTGGTTATGTGGTGGTTAACATCCCTGCCAATGGCGTGTCGACACCGGTACAGACTTACACCATCACACCTCGTCCAATCCAAGTTAAACCTGGCGACCTTACCCTCACTTATGGAGATGCGACGCCCACAGGTGGAACATTCACTTATTCATTCGAAAATATTCCTGCCGGTGAAACCGCAGCTGTTGGCCTAACGGGTACGCCAGTATTCAGCACGGATTACGACTCCACCAACGTGGCTGCTCGCGATGCGGGGCTCTACTCTATCTTCGCGGACATCAGCGGCGTCGCTTCTTCGAATCCCAATTACACCATCACATCGATTGATGGTGTGCTCACCGTTCGTCCGGCTTCGCTGACATTCCGCGTTGTTAACAAGACGATCACTTACGGCGACACGCCTTATATCGGTACGCCAGTGCTGGATCGCGATTACACAGTTGATGCTGATTCCTTCAAATATACCGACACTTACGGAACAATCGTCACAGGTTCGCCAACACTCATCACCGCAGCGAGTTCTACAAGTCAGGCCCGCCTCGACTATAACGTAGCTCTCGCCTCTGGTACATTAGCGTATGCTTCAGGCAATTACGTGCCCGTATTTGTTGATGGCACCATCCATATTGACCCAGCGGTACTCACAGGCCGCGTGGCGATCGCTTCGCGTACCTATGGCAGCCCTGAAGTCGACTTCACGGCTGATGCTATTGAGTGGACTGGCTTTAAGAACGGCGAAACGGCTCTCGATGCTTTCGTAAGCGGCAATCCTAGCTTCGCTATTGAAGGCGCCGGTTTGGGCATTCGTAACGTCGGTCGCTATGGCGTCTCGGCGAACGCGGGTAACCTTAACTCACCGAACTACGACATCGGCATCATTGACCCTGGATTCCTGCAAGTTGATCCAAAGGAAGTTCAAGTTATCGCCGACTCACGCACACGTCTCTACGGCGATGCGAACCCCAATCTCACTGTCCGATACTTCGGTTTCGCATACGGACAAGACGTTAACACTGCGGGCGTGACTGGAAGTGCTACAGTTTCCACCGTTCTCAATGGGACGACCGGTGTCGGCGTCTATAACGATAGCCTGACAGTGGATGCGACTGGGCTTTCTGCTCAGAACTACACCTTCACGGGTGTTTCGGGCACAATGACCATCACCAAGGCTCCGCTCGTTGTCACAGCCATCAATCAGTCGCGCACCTATGGCGACACGACAATTGTCACCGATGGCACTTCTTACGTTATCTCTGGATTCCGTAATGGTGAAGATGCAGCGACTGCAAATGTCACTGGCATTCCGACCATCAGCGTTAGCCCAACTGTCACCGCAACTTCCAATGTCGGCACTTACAATGGTGCCATCTTGGTTAATAGCGGAACGCTTAATGCAGCGAATTACGAGTTTACGACCGCAGGCAATTTGATTGCAGGCAACCTAACTGTCACGCGTGCGCTCCTCGATGTCATCGTCGACAATCAATACCGCGTTTACGGCTCAGTAGATCCTACGCTCACTTATACCTTTACCGGATTTAAGAATAGCCAAACACTCGCTACCTCTGGCGTTACCGGCGCTCCTGCTGTCAGCATTGCCGCGGCTGGTCGTGGTGCCTTGGCCGATGCGGGCACATATGATATCACGGGTCTGCCTGGCTCATTGGCTGCCACAAACTATTCGTTCCGCATGGTCAATGGCGTGCTTACGGTTGCAAAAGCTTCGCTCACCATTCGTGCAGTGGCTGCTTCCCGTCAATATGGCGACGCTCTGACTGGCTTCACTTACACAATTGACGGTGCTGGATTTAAGAATGGCCAAACGGAAGCGGCCTTGCGCGGTACGGGCGCGCTCTCGGGAGACGCCAGCGTAACAGCCTTCCAGGTCGACCTCGTTACCCCCGTTCAGGTCGGCGACAACGTCGGTAGCTATGTCTTAGTTGCGACCAAGAATACCTTGGACGCTCGTAATTACACCTTCGAGCCCCCAGGTACGGTTTACGTTCCTGCGACATTGACGATTACCAAGGCGCCTCTGCTGGTGACTGCGCGTGACGCAACCCGCGAGTACGGTGACGTGAATCCATCCTTCGGTTATGATATCACTGGGTATCGCCTTGGCGAAACTTCGGCCATCCTCACAGGTTCGCCCGCTGTAACGACAAATGCTACGCAGTCTTCCAACGTTGGTACGTACGCGATTACGCCAACCCAAAATACCCTCATTGATACAACGGGCAATTACTCGTTCACCTTCGTGAACGGCACCCTGACTATCTCTAAGGCAGTCCTTACCGTTTCATCCCAAGCGCTGACCAGCGTCTATGGCGATACAGTTAACTCCTTCACGCCAGGCTTCTCGGGCTTCAAGCTCACCGACACTTCCTCGGTTGTTTCTGGATCTGCTGGGTTCTCACGAACAGCTGGTTCTGTTGCGACGCTCGATGTCGCTGGTTCGCCTTATACCTACAGCGTGGACAACGTCTCGGGGCTTAGTGCAACGAACTATAGCTTCGTAGCTTCACCTTCGACTGCGAATATTACAATTACGCCTGCGCCCGTTACACTCAGCGCAACCAATGTTAACCGTTATTACGGTAGTACAATCAGCGTGACGGATGCCTGGGAAATTGTCGGCTTAAAGAACGGGCAAACCACCGCTGGCGTTAAGAACACACAGTTCACGGGCGCTCCGGTAGTTACGTCTACTGAGGCTGGCGATGCTTCTGCTAACGCAGGTAGCTATACTATCGGTATCACTAATGGCACCTTCGCGCCTATTGCACTGAGTAACTATAGCTTCGATAGCGGCAGCACACCTACAACCGCAACGCTGACAATTGATAAGGCACTGCTCACGGTTACCGCTAACCGTACACGCACATACGGCGATGAGACCCCTCTTGCCGGCCTCGTGTTCACAAACTCGATGGTGTCAGGCTACGTCAATGGCGACAGCAACTTAATCACCGGATCAGCCTTCTTCAGTTCTAACTTCAATGCTTCATCGCCGGCTACTCGCGGCGCAGGTAATTATAACCTGAATGTAAGCGTCGCCAACCTGTCTGTCACAAATGGCAATTACACAATTGTCGCTGGTACAGGCACGCTGACGATTAACAAGCAGCAGCTCGATCTGAAGGTTGCCAATGCAAGTCGCTTCTACGGAGATAACAACGCATCGGCGATCTTGGCTTCGGCC
>DNHH01000072.1:4001-4769 GCA_003485955.1 Opitutia bacterium | reverse complement strand
GCATCGGCGATCTTGGCTTCGGCCACGAACGGTCAATTGAAGTATAGCGATACTGTTGACTCAGCTTTAACGGGTTCAGCCAACTTCAATTTCGGTGGAGTCACTAATACGACGAACATCGGCAATTATACGGTTACCGCAGCGATTAATACCCTGTCCTCCGCAAATTATACCTTCAGTAGCATTGCAAGCGGGACACTGACAATTAACCCAGCAATCCTAACGATCACCGCCGCGCGCAACATCACCTATGGTGACGCCTCGCCGTTGGCGGGTATCACCTTCAGTGATAGCCAAGTCTCTGGTTATAAACTTGGACAAACCAACCAAGTTACCGGCACCGTAACCTTCACTTCCGGCTACGACACCGCCGCTGCTGGTACTCGCGGTGCGGGCACGTACGGCATCACGGTCAATGGCGCTAGCTCCCTGTCGTCTAACTATACGGTAAGCACCGACGGCGGGAATCTCGTGGTAGCTAAGGCGACGCTCACTGGACAAATTAACGATAGAGAGCGATTCTACGGCAGTTCTAACCCAAGCTTCAGCACGACATGGACCGGATTCAAATATTCCGAGACAATCAGTACTATCGGCGCAACGGGCTCACTTACGTTGAATACCAACGCTAACCCCGCAAGCCGCCCTGATGGTTCCCCTTACGCCATCACTGCAACAGCCTCTACCTTGGCATCTGCCAATTATACGTTCGGTGCCGTTGCCGATGGTGAAATCACTATTAAGCCACTCGTCTCTGTTGATCTCGAG
>DNHH01000072.1:3513-3825 GCA_003485955.1 Opitutia bacterium | reverse complement strand
TCTGTTGATCTCGAGCGCCTACGGGTCTTCAGCAATATGGAAAGCTGGACGTTTGGCTTAGCTTCACGTCCTGCGGAGTCAGGCGTTTCCAGCGCAGACCCTGGCGCACAGATTAACTTCAACGATCGATCTATCCAAATCGTCTTCCCTGAGTTCCGTGACGTAAGTTCGGACGAAGAAAAGAAGAAGAAAAAGGACGCTGGCGAAGCAACTGCGCAAGACGCGAAGCCAGCCCCACGTACACTTTCCAAGAACTAATCTGACATGTCTCGCAACATTTCGAAGCAGGCCTTTCTAGCGGCCGCGCTCCTC
>DNHH01000072.1:1340-3323 GCA_003485955.1 Opitutia bacterium | reverse complement strand
CACCGCTTCGGGTCTTTATGCCCAAGTAACCCCCACTGACGCGGGTAGTGCATTGCGCGAAAACAAAAAAGCGCCACAGCTGCCGACCAGTTTGACGCCCCCTGTTTCCGTTCAAGCAGCCCCTTCGCCTAATCAAGCGATTGAAACAAGCGACCCGAAGGAAGTCAGAATTTACGTCCGTCGTTATATCGTGCCAGCGAACTCAGCTGTCACCCAGGGCGAAGTCGACTTGGCAACAACCGACTACACGCGTCGCTGGTTAACCTTTACGCAAATCCGCGCCGGATTCGATTGCGTCCGTGAACTTTACCGATCGAAGGGCTACGTCCTCGCCAATACCTATAGCCCTGAGCAGACAATGAAGGACGGTATTATTAAGTTGGGCGTCCTCGAAGGTATCGTCGAAGGCGTCGATGTGAAAAAACCCGCGGGTAGCGGAACATCTATTTCTGCAGACGCTGTTCGTGACCGTATCACGGCTGCCCAACCAATCGGCGCCGCTTTCCGCGTCCAAGACGCCGAGCGCGGTTTACTGATTGCCTCAGACTTAGTGAAGAGCCCAGTCACTGCACAGCTCTCTGCCGGCAAGGCAATGGGTGCAACGCGTGTTGACATCGAGTTCACGCCTCCCCCTGCAGCTTCCGCCACACTTAGTTACGATAACTTTGGAAACAAGCAGTCTGGTCGCAACCGTAGCCAGCTTGCAGGGCGCTTCACCACGGGCTTGGTTGATGGCGATGAAGTTGAGCTTGGTTACACCTACGCCGCCGATTTGCAGTCAATCCGCGCTGGATTCTCGTTGCCGATTGGAAATGATGGTTTCACCTCTGGACTGTCGTACTCGGATGTTAGCTATGACCTTTCAGGTGCCTTCACGGGCTTCTCGGGTACCGCGAAAGAATTACGTGTCAACGGAAGTTACCCTTTCATACGCACGCGCTCCTTTAGTTTCTACGGCGACCTTATCTACTCATTGCGTGACCTCGAGAACACCGATGTAACGGGCATGACGTTCCCGCGCACGTTGAATGCCTTCACGTTGGGCGGACGGATTGAGTCGTATGACGACGCACTCGGCGGCGGCATGAATCAAATCGGACTTAACATCGTAGCGGGAAGTTCGACTGTCGATAATCGCACCCAGGTCTTAGGTGTCTACCTTGACTCACAACTCGCGCGCCTCGCAGAAGGCTCATACAGCAAAATTATCTTCACCGCTTCACGTCTGCAGCACCTGACGGATACGGCCACAATGCTTTTCAGTCTTCGCGTCCAGCAGAGCGGCGATAATTTAGACTCTTCCGAGCAAGACAGCTTAGGCGGACCTTACGGTCTTCGGAGCTACGCTAACTCTGAAGCAACTGGCGATAAGACCGCCGTGCTTTCCGTTGAGTTGCGTCAGCCGCTCTTCACTGGTTTCTCCGCCAAAGTGTTCTTTGATCAGGGTTGGGTAAAAGTGAGTAATGATAATTCCTGGGATACCAGTAGCGCAGCTAACAGTTATAGCCTCAATTCTGCGGGTGTTGGCTTTGATTTAAATAACTCACTCTTCGGCATGCCGATTCGTGCCTCTGTCACTTACGCTCACTCGGTTGCCGATAATCCTGCCTTGAGTGCCCAAGGCCTAGATGCCGAAGGCAGCAGTGCTCGTGACCGTGTTTGGTTCCAGCTCGAAGCGCGCTTCTGATCTAACTGCGCACAGCCAAGCAGTCGCGTTTATCCCGAAGTAAATTCTGGAAAAATGTGGCTGCCTCGAAGGGCCACTGTGCACCGGGAAGGACTTTCCAGTCAGGATGAGCTAAAAGCTTCTCACTCGCCCACAAGTGATAGTCTTCGTGGTCTGTGCGGAAGCAGAGGGTGCAGTTCGGAAGGGCTATATTTGCTAGGCGCGTAAGATTTTCTGGCTGAATAAAGCGGTTCTTACTTTGACGAGCTTTCGGCCAAGGGTCTGGGTAGAGAATAAAAATTTTTGCTAAGCGGACA
>DNHH01000072.1:447-1130 GCA_003485955.1 Opitutia bacterium | reverse complement strand
AAAAACTCCGAAGCCTCTGCTTTCATGAAATGGACGTTGGTTAACCCGCGTTTCGCGCGCTTGGCCTCACTCTTTTTGAGACGATCATTGAGCAAATCTATACCCACGCATTTTTCATTGGCGTGTTCGGCTCCATACGCCGTCAGCCAATGTCCATGCCCGCAACCAATCTCAAGCGTGATAGTATCCGATTCACCTATTTCTTTGGTGATGAGTGTGCGCAGGGCCTCAACGCGGTTTGCGCGTTGGGTTTCTGCCCATAATTGCCCTTTTGAGCACACGCCTTCAGCGTGTGACGGGGTGGGGCGAGCGCAAGGGAATGCGAATAACTCCCGCTTCCAAACAGTGCCAACACTCGCTTCCCTGTACGTTCACATGGCCAAAGTTTCCCTCAATCTCGTTAAAGAAGTCCTCCAGCGCAATGGTATCGATGCGCGCAAGCTTGCCGAGGTCCTCAATCAAATTCGCCAAGAGGCCGAAGCTGATGCCGTCGAGCGCGAGAAGCCCGTAAAGAAACACCATGTTGTTTTGGTGAGTTCGCCCGAAGGTGGCCTTCCGGATGACTTGGTTGGCTGGGTTGTCCAAGTGCCCGAAGACGACAACCCGATGGTGGCCGCCAAGCGCATTGTAGAAACGGCCGAGCGCTTTAACGCATCCCCACGTGGCAAGAAGTTGCCATTGGC
>DNHH01000072.1:0-258 GCA_003485955.1 Opitutia bacterium | reverse complement strand
TCTTTTGGTGACGCTTGCCAGGCCTTGCCAGCCAAACAGTTGAAGGAAAACAATGTCTGGGTGCGCACGCGGGATCCTGTTCGGGTGATTTCCGTTGGAAATGCTTGGAAGAAGAAGCGCGAATAAGTGCCTGTATTCCAACAAGTTAGTATAACCGTTAGGTAAGTCTGTAGGAACAATACACTCGCAAAAAGCCACACGGGGTGGCATGGTTTTGGCGTATGAAATTCAGAAATTTCCCGATCTACCGCATCGAAT
>DNHH01000044.1:6985-7199 GCA_003485955.1 Opitutia bacterium | reverse complement strand
GCAGGTCTGGCAGTCTTTATGCCGCCCGCGAGTCTGCCAGTTGGTAAAGCCGAGTTTATTGGGGTACGTCTCGCCAACTTGATTGAGTTACGCGGCACGTCGACACAGCCCGTTCACCATATTTCTTTCAAGGGGTTAATTTTCCGCCATGCAGCTCGGACGTTCATGGAAACGCGCGAGCCATTGTTGCGCTCTGATTGGACATTCTACCGGG
>DNHH01000044.1:2567-6830 GCA_003485955.1 Opitutia bacterium | reverse complement strand
GATTGGACATTCTACCGGGGTGCTGCAGTCATGCTGACGGGCGTTGAAGACTGCAGCCTGAGCGATAGCGAATTTGATCAGCTCGGCGGCAACGCCTTACTGGTCTCAGGCTACGCACGTAAAATTACTTTCAAAGGACTTCATGTCCATGACGCTGGAGCGAGCGGTATCTCATTCGTAGGCGAAGTTACGTCGGTTCGTAATCCCCTACTACACTACGACCAACGCCTCAAAGTATCGCAGCTCGATCGTACGCCTGGGCCTAAATCTCCTGACTACCCTTCGGATTGTATTGTCGAAGACTGTCTCATCTCACGCGTCGGACAGATTGAAAAACAAGGTGCGGGTGTACAAATTGAAATGGCTGCCAGGATTACACTACGCCACCTGACCATCCACGAAACCTCGCGGGCAGGCATCAATATTGGCGATGGCGGCTGGGGTGGACATATTATCGAAGGCTGCGATGTCTTCGATACCGTACTCGAAACGAGCGACCACGGCTCCTTCAACTCCTGGGGGCGCGACCGCTACTGGGGCGCTACCAATCCCGAAGATGTAACCAAAGAGCCTGGTTTACCCTTCCTTGACGCCATGGAACCAACCGAGATTCGTTTCTCGCGCTGGCGTTGTGATCACGGGTGGGATGTCGATCTCGACGACGGATCTTCCAATTACCGCATCCACCATAATGTCTTTTTACGTGGCGGCCTGAAGTTCCGCGAAGGTTACGGACGAAGTGCATGGAATAATATCTTTGTGAATTGTGGATTCCATCCGCACGTCTGGTACCCGAACAGCGGTGATACCCTCGAACGTAATATCTTACTCGGGGCACACGCTCCCATCGGCATGCCCAAGGTCTGGGGTAAATCCATCGACAACAATCTCTTCGCTAAGGCGAGCGACCTCACTGCGGCTAATGGCTTCGGGGTTGATAAGCGCTCTACATCGGGCGATCCGCTTTTTGTGGATGCGGATAATGGAGACTTCCAAGTAAAGCCCGGATCGCCGGCCCTTAAAATAGGTTTCGAAAACTTCCCGACCGACGATTTTGGCGTACGCAAGCCAGCCCTTCGGGCCATCGCTCCAACGCCACGCATTGACCCTGTTTCAGTTTCATCGAATGCAACAAACGAATCTACCCAAACGCCCGCGGCATACTGGCGCGGGCTTACAGTGAAGAATATGGTCGGTGAAGAATACTCTGCCTTCGGCGTCAGCAAGGAAACCTGTGGCGTAGTGCTGTCTGCTGCACCCGCAGGGCACCCTCTGTCATTTACACACGGGAAGAGCACGCTGGTATTGGCCGTGAATAATCAGGCCGTGAATGACATCACTGCATTCATCCAAACAACACTCGAACCGGTAAAAACCCTGACAATTATCCGCGACCAAAAGCCAGTCACTGTAGATATAGATCCAGTTAAGCCCTGTGAGCTGAGTTGGGCCAATGACGCCCAGGCGCTGACCCGAAAACCCGGCGTGCCCGCAACACTGAAGGCCAAATGGACTGCATCACCTGCCCCTGCGAATGGACCTGCCAGCGAACTGGGTGACGGGAAACTCATTAAAGACTATGGACCTGTGTTTGCGAATAACGTACGCGGACGTTACCTCGCTGACTTAGGGAAAGTAGTCGCGGCGACTTCACTGCGCACCTGGTCCTACGCCCAATCGGCATCACGGCTACCCCAGCGATTCACCGTGCTCGGGAGTAAAGCAGATAAAGCCCCGAAAGATATTTCAGAGTATACTTATTTAGGCGAAGTCGACACCCGCGCCGAATCTCGCGGATCCTGGCATTTCACTTCGCTCCCACTCACAGGCAGCGCTCGGTGGATTTTGATTCTGCCTGAAGCACCTGTGAATGAGACCGAGAACACGGTGTACCAAGAAATCGAGATTGGTGGCTAAAAACTAACTTACGGACGCGCTTAAGACTGCGAAACCAGATTGCGTCTCTTTAACAGAATCAAGCCGCAGGTTCGCAGACTGAAGTAAAGTGCGGTAAGCACCTTCAGTGCGCTCTTGACCACCGGTCACAGCCATCATCTGCAGGTCTAACATAACGGTGAACGGCGCATCCAGAGGTCGTTCCGGAAGTATACGTTCCACGATATAGATTTGGCCATTGGGAAGAAGGGCCTGGCGACAATGCCCAAGAAGCTTCACACAAGCCGCATCATCCCAGTCGTGCAGAACGCTCTTCAGCACAATCGCATCCGCTGAGAAAGGTAGAGAGTTGAAGAAATTGCAGGCTGTAAATGTTGTCCGACCTGAAAGACCCGCATGGACAAAAGTTTGGTTGGCCTGATCCCGTAGATGAGGCTGCTCAGCAAGCGTGCCCTGCAAAGCTGGATGACGCTGCAAGATCTCAGCTAGAAGCGTGCCGTTACCGCCACCGACATCCGCAACCACACCCGACGCAGGCAAGGCTAAGAAATCGACAATGTCTTTCATACCGTCGGCCGTGCCACCACCTATCCAAGTATTAAAAGCCAGATTGAGCTGAGAATTACCTTCACGGTGCTCCCAGTTCGTCATCCCGAAAATTTCGTCAAATGACTTTTCGCCAGTGCGTACGCTATGTGCTAATCCATTCCATGCGGGTAGATGGGATTCCACCGTCACAATTAAATGAGCCACCGTGCTCGGTGAGAGCATCGACTTACCCATAGCGGTCAGTTCAACTCGCCCATCTGCTAGCTCACTCACGACACCAATGGTTACTAAGCCTCGAAGGAAGCGCTGTAGGAATACTTCATGGAGTTTGAGCGCGGATGCCAAATCCGTAACGGAGCGCGGCCCCACTGCCAGACCTTCAGGCAAACCAAGCTTAACCATGCCATAGAGCAGTGCCGTACCGCGATACCCATGGATCAGGTCCTGTAGACGCTGAGTGTCAGGAATAGATTCAGGAGGCTTCATAGACGTTCCCAGACAACAGTCGGGAATTGTTCAGCATCTGCATATGAAGGCAGATGCGTGCGCACGCAGCGAAGTTGCCCTGACGACTCCAAACAGTCGATCGCTGCTTGCGATGTCGAGAAATAGTAACGGCTGGATGATTCACGGTAACTCACCAAGGCCTCGGCGTGTTCGCGGCGCCAACCGAGACGGCGCGCGAGGGCAGCAAGGTCGGGCTCAACAGCGGCAATACAGTTCCAGACATCACCCAAACAAGCGCCCGTGGTAGAATCTTTCTGCAGCGCCATACCTACCCTAAGTTTAAGGCGATTCATGTCCGTTACCTTGCCATTCGCTAAAGCTGCCAAGACTTGAGCTATACTTTCGGAAACTTTCGGAAGGGCAAAGAGTCGAACAATGACGAGCCCCCTGGGAGCGAGTAGTTTTGCGACGACTTCTGAGAGTCGAGATTGTCCGTCGGGATATGGCAAAAGGTGTAATCCACCGTCGCAGACAACGATGTCGAACGACCCTGGAGCGTGCACGCTGCCAACATCGAGCCAGTTCGCTGATGTCACTTGAGCGGGGTCGCCTGGCCACACCGCCCGGATCATATCAGGCGACTGGTCGACCGCACACACGGAAGTTCCCTTTGGCCAATCGAGCCCACAGAGCTCGGGAGTTACACCGAGGATCAATACGCGCGGTGCACGTCCTTGCTGCTTGGCCCAGCCTGAAGCCTCGTCTGCGACAAACTTTAGGTCTTCAGCAACCGGCCGAAGAGGCGCACCGATTTCTGCCCAACGAAGTGCAATGGTGCGCCAATGATTGTGAGAAGCGGGTGAGCTCACGGACGCCGTGAGTAAACGTTTAGAGACGGCTTAAAGGCAACCTTTGAAGAGACTATGGGTGGCCTTTAAAGCCATCACTGCCCGCTGCTTCGGTGTAAACTCTTTGAGAAATTTTTGGTTAGGTACTTCGACGCTGATTAACGTATGCGACGCCAGCGACTCAAGTAATGGCAGGAGTTTAAGTTGTCCTTCGCCCGGCATCAGTCGTGCCGTGCGAGCTTCCACCCGCAAAGCGTCAATATCGACAGGACTTTGCAGCGGTGCATCGCAAAGGTGGAAAATATTTAAGAGCTTAGGCGGGATTGTCTTTAAGACGTCAATCGACTCACCCATCCGGTAAAAATGCAGCGCATCGATTAAGACACCGCTGTTGGGCTGGCCTGCTGCAGCCACAATTTGCTGTGCTTGAGTTAATGAACGGACAGCGTTCCAAGAAATCGGCTCGAGATTAACTGTCATCCCGTGTGGGGCAGCTAAACGACACGCTTGGACAAAACTTTCG
>DNHH01000044.1:364-2379 GCA_003485955.1 Opitutia bacterium | reverse complement strand
ACTTTCTTCTCATCAGCATCCAAACCGATAGCGACAAGGTGCTTTGCGCCGAGACTAGCTGCTCGATCGATAAACCGCGCAAGGCAATCACCTGTCGCGTCTATGGGTAAACGTAGGATGTCGACCTCGGCGATACCTACGCCGGTACTGCGAGAAGCCGCTGCCACGTCACGCGCCATCGTATCATCGAGGAGTAAGGGTAATGCAGCGTCAGCAGGGTTAGGCGCGTGTAGACGTAAACTGACAAACGGGTAACCAACTTCAGCAGCAACATGGATAGCCTCTACTGGACTGAGGTCGGGTACTGTTAAAAAATGTAGGACGCACGGCCTCACAGATAGAGCCAGAGATAACCGAGTTAGGCCATGGGTCAACCTGGACTCGACCGCTTCCCGCTTGCTCCCTACCCGCTCCTCCTCCTCTTTAAACCCATGGTCACGCGGCTTCTACTCTTAGACTGCGATTCAACCCTCTCATCGGTTGAAGGCATCGACGAGCTCGGACGAC
This sequence comes from Opitutia bacterium, assembly GCA_003485955.1. Taxonomy (GTDB): domain Bacteria; phylum Verrucomicrobiota; class Verrucomicrobiia; order Opitutales; family UBA953; genus UBA8828. Next base: position 1,872 of record DNHH01000044.1, on the reverse strand, counting down.
TCCGGGGCGCAGAAGTTTTCAAGCAGGTCGAAAGGATGACCGCGGAAGCGATGGATGGAAGCATCCCTCTAGAGAAAGTCTTTGCGCAACGTTTGGCACTGATTCGCCCGACGCGCACAGAGCTCGCTGAAATTGCCGCACAGTATATCGCCACGATTGAGCCTGATGCAATGGAAGCACTCAGCCGCATCCGTGCGGCCGGCTGGCAGATTGCCATCGTCAGCGGAGGATTTACCGAAGCCATCATGCCGCTGGCCAAACTTCTTGGCATCAATCACGTACACGCCGTCGAACTGTATTTTGACGCATCCGGAAACTACACGGGCTTTAACGAAAATTCGCCGACCGCACGTGCACGCGGAAAGAACGCGGTGGCGCAAATGCTCCGCAAAGAACTTAGCGCAAGTGAAGTCGTGATGGTAGGCGATGGTGCCAGCGATCTTGAAGTTAAAGGTGATGCTGATCGTTTTATTGGCTTCGGACGCTATGCAGATCGCCCCAAAGTGCGTGCAGGGGCTGACGCTTTTATCAAACGCTTAGCTGACCTCCCCGGATTACTCGGCGCTTAAGCAATCCCGAGTAGCTGGCGAATCTTGCGACGACGGAAGTCGAAGATGCGCTTAACTTTCGGGTATACGAACGGGTACGCTACCTCGCCGAGAGGCCAAAGTGGGAGACGGAAAAGTACTTCGTCATCCATGCGCGTCTTGCCACCTTCATCATAGAACGTGTGAGTGTGATGCCAGAATGCGTAAGGGCCTTTGACTTGCTCATCGACGAAAGCATGGGGCGGATCCCAGTGGGCAATACGCGTACGCCAATGGAATGGTATACCGTTCAGCTTGATACGATAATCCATCAATGCTCCCTCACGCATATCGATGGGCATCGGCGTAAGGATGCGAAAATCAAGTTCAGGAGGAGTGATTGACTGAAGGTTGCGCGCGTCCGAAAAAAATGGGTAAACTTTTTCGACCGGTAAGGGCAGAAGATCGGAAGAAAAGAAGCGGTGCGTGCCACTCGGCAGTGCCAAGGGCTCCGACAGGTGGTTGCGTCGGTGAGCGGCTAGAATCTTGCTATAGTCTGCCACGGGTGTGGCCTTATCTGACCCGCTGGAGGCACTTTTCGCAAGAGGGAACCTATCGCAGATAGCCTATCTCCGAGACCTTGCCTTTTCGAATCTCTTCCCGCTTGCCCCTCAAGCCCCCTTTCTTTTTCCTTACCCACCCCTCCCATGTCTTCGTCCCGCTCCCGCAACCGTACCGTTGGTGCTTTTGGCAACCCGAAGGCTCGTCCAATTGGCTTTGTACAAAAAAAGCCTTCTGCCCCTTCCGAAGCGCCCAAAGGACCCGCTAGCCCAGGGCAAACGTTGGCCGACAAATGGAATCTCTTTACGCGTAAAATTGGGATCCTCGACGGCCTACTTGAACAGCCAGCTGTGAGTCAGGCCGCTATCGAAGAAAAGAAACAGGCTATCCGAGGCGCTCTTAACATATCCATGTTGATGT
>DNHH01000044.1:0-171 GCA_003485955.1 Opitutia bacterium | reverse complement strand
TAACATATCCATGTTGATGTGGAATACAGCGGTAGCAGGTAAAGAAAGCGAGCAGCTCGCTTTCGATAAACTCTCCACCCTCAAGAACCCAAAGACGCAAGAGCCTGTGGTTATCCCCCATGACGACATCCGTAAGATGATCAAGGACTGGACGGAAATTAAGCTATCCCT
>DNHH01000133.1:6501-6745 GCA_003485955.1 Opitutia bacterium | reverse complement strand
CCGATGTGTAAATGCTTGAATACTCACGAAGCGAAAGAAAAAGAGTCACATCTTTTTTGCCAATAAAGCGCATCAGTCGCTTGATTCGGTCATTTAAATTAGGGTAACAGGGCCGGTGGAGGATATCAGGAACTTCTCCCACCCATTGCTCTTCAGAAAAGATGAGTATGGGTAGTCCGGCGCGTGCCTTGTTCAGATTGCTGAGAAGTTTCATCCGGTAATATGCATCCGGTAACAATGCAGC
>DNHH01000133.1:1920-6317 GCA_003485955.1 Opitutia bacterium | reverse complement strand
CATCCGGTAACAATGCAGCTAAACCGCTTCGTTCTTTGAAGTAGCGGTCAACAAGTCTATTTTTTCGGAGCATTTCCCGGGTGGGATAGTCGACCCCGTGCATGCGTAATTGATCTCGAACGAGTGCGAGCGTATTCTGTAGATTGGTGGTGGCAGTTCGGTGAAGGCCGATGTGCACATTCCACTTGTTAACAGGTTGATACATTTTATGCCCGGTTAGGCGTCATACATAGGTGGCGAAAGATGTTATGTTCTGCGAGAAATCTCTCACTTAGCCTTGGTCGGTAGGTGGTGCAGCACACCTGGGAACTCGCGCTCGAGCGCATCCAGGTCAGCAATGTAGGCACGCGTGATTTCGGTAACCTCTTCGGTAGAAAATGGCTGGAAGTGGGTTTGGCCTGTGTCCCCCGCATATAGCTCTGCGCATCGTTTAATGCGTTCGTGACGGTCTAGGTTTTTATTAATCCTGTGGATAAGGTCAATGGTTTCGCTGGACATGCTGCGCGTGTTTGACGGAGCCTCGAGCGATGGCCAGTTGCCCAGTTGCTTGCCGACTAGTAGGTCGAGGTAGGCGTCAGGGTTAGCGATGTATTCCTCGAAGGTCCAAACGATGAGCTGCGCCTCGGGAAACCCTTTGCGCACGCGGCGCACGAGATCGGTCCAGCTTGGTGGGTTAGCTAGAGAGCGTTGGCGGATTTCTGCGATGCTCGGAATAGTGCGTGCTCCAGAACGCAGACACTGCGAGTAGCCTGACGGAATGATGTTCGCTGGATTGCGGATAGAGAGAAAGAGAGTGGTCGGTGCACCCTTGACCATCTCGCGCAGTTTCTGCATGCGCGCGCTCGCCTCGGGGTAAAATATTGGGTTGATTAACCCGTTGCACAAACCCAGCAGTAGCTCTTCAGAGATTAGCAGGACAGGGAGGTGCTTCGCTGACTGAATGCGATGCAGATCCCGCCACTGAGACAGTTGGCGGAACGGCCATCGATCCCTGAGTTTGTAAAAAGTTGACCCGGTACGTACCGACTTGGCGAAGCGGACTGAGCGTAGCATGTCGCGCGTCGGGTAGTCGATACCCTGTGAGGCGAGTACGCCCCTGCGCAGTTCGAGGATATCCTGTAAGTGGGTTGTCGCAGTCTTATGCGCCCCAATGTGAATGCGCCAACTCTTAGGGTGTGCTTTCATGGGGGCATTTAATCGGTTCTAAAAAGTCATCGCAGGCAAGTGCTAACAGTATCGCCATTGTCGCTTGTCTCGCAACCAAGTAGGGGATAGCCCTTTGCCTGTCCATGGCCTCCGCCTCTGAAGACCTCTTTGCCCGTGCCCAGAAGATGATTCCGGGTGGGGTTAATTCTCCTGTGCGAGCATTCCGCTCTGTTGGCGGTACGCCGTTCTTTACGGTCAAGGCCAATGGTGCGCGTCTAACCACAGCCGATGGACAGGAGTTGATCGACTTCGTTCTGACCTGGGGTCCAGCGATTCACGGTCACAATGAACCCTCTATTCGTACGGCCATTGCAGCTGCACTCGAACGCGGTACAAGTTTCGGCACGCCCAATCCTCTCGAAGTTGAAATGGCTGAGCTCATCCTCGCATGTGTTCCTGCGGTCAAGAAAGTGCGAATGACTAATAGCGGTACCGAGGCGACCATGTCGGCCATTCGACTTGCGCGCGGCTATACTGGGCGTTCGAAGATTATTAAGTTCTCAGGTTGTTACCATGGTCACGTCGATTCGCTCCTCGTGAAGGCTGGTTCAGGTGCGCTCACCCAAGGCAATCCGGATTCCGCCGGTGTCACGCCTGGTACAGCTGCTGATACGGTGGTTGTTGAGTACAATAATCTGCCTGCACTTGAGCAGGCATTTAAGGCTAACCCTGGTACCATTGCGGGCGTCATCCTTGAGCCTTTCCCAGCGAACGTCGGTCTCATCTTGCCCGACCCTGGCTTCCTAGCTGGCGTACGCGCGCTGTGTACGCGCGAGGGTTCGGTACTTATCTTTGATGAAGTGATGACTGGCTTCCGGCTTTCGCTGGCGGGCACCCAAGGGCTGCACGATGTTGTCCCTGATCTCGTTTGTCTCGGTAAAATTATCGGTGGGGGACTTCCTGTCGGTGCCTTTGGTGGTAAGGCTGAGATTATGGATAAACTCGCACCGCTCGGTCCGGTTTATCAGGCAGGGACATTGAGTGGCAATCCGTTGGCAATGGCCGCAGGTCTTGCCGCCGTTCGTAAGTTGCGCGATGAGAATCCTTTTGCGCGTCTCGATTTACTTGGACGTCGCGTGCGCGACACACTGCTGACTGCAGCGAATCGTAAAGGTATTCCGCTGCAAGTGCCGCAAGTCGGTTCGATGTTCGCGCTATTCTTTAATCCATCGTTGGTTCGTAATTACGATCAAGCGATTGCCTCGAATGGTGACCTGTACCGTAAGGTCTTCCGTTACGCACTCGACCATGGTGTCTACCTAGCACCGTCGCCTTACGAAACGGCTTTTATTTCGACGGCTCACGAAGGTGCGGACATCGAGCAGGCCTGTACGGTTCTCGATGCAGCTATCCAATCCCTCTAATTCATGGGCAATATTGCATTCATCGGTTCGGGCAGGATGGCAGCAGCGATGGTCGCGGGCCTTTTACGTTCAAACGCTTATGAGCCACACCAAATTGCGTGTATTGGCGGAGCAGGGACGAGTTCATTGTTACTTTCGCAAGAGACAGGTATCCGTTTGGCCAGTTCTGCAGCCGATGTTTTAATGGATGCCGATGCGGTGATTGTCGCATGTAAGCCGCAACAGTTTGCCGGCCTTGATCGCGAGTATGGCATAAAGTCTTCAGGCAAACTCGTTATTTCCGTACTTGCGGGTGTGCGGCTCGAAAAGCTCACGGCATTTTTTCCGCAAGCTCGGGCCGTTGTGCGCACAGTGCCGAATACGCCCGGAGCAATAGGGAAGGGGATAACCGTTTGGTCGTCGGCTACCGCCCTTTCAGCCAAAGACGGCGACGTATTGAGCGCATTGTTGGATGGCCTCGGCGAATCCTTGGAGCTGCCAGAAGAACAGTTGGATGCAGTGACAGCCATTAGTGGCAGTGGTCCTGGTTTCTTTTTTGAGTTCTTAGCGGCATATGAGGCGGCGGCACGTCACTTGGGTTTACCGCCCCAGGTAGTCCGTCAGCTTGTGCGTGAAACCTTTAAAGGATCTTTGGCGCTCGTTGAGAGTACAGGCGAGAAACCCGAAAGTTTGCGTGATCAAGTGACATCGCCAAACGGCACCACGCGTGCGGGGTTAGATGCACTCGACAAAGCAAATCTGCGCGATGCTATTGCCGCTGCGCTGATAGCCGCGCGCGATCGTTCACGTGAGTTGAGTCGCTAATTTTTTGGTATTTGGGTCCTATGGGGGTGTTAGATTTGCACTCGCTTCATTCAGAAACGATACCATAAAGGTGCTCTGTTATGAAACTCGCCTCCACTATCGTTGCCTCGTTACTCGGCCTGATCTTCGTCGTCTTCGGACTGAATTTCTGGTTCCACTTCATTGCCGTACCTTCACCTGCTGAAGGCACCCCTGCATCCGCCTTCATTGGCTCGATGTATGGTTCTGGCTACTTAGCTGCCGTCAAGGTCATCGAAGTTCTCGGTGGTCTTGCGCTGCTCCTCTCCTGCACTCGCCGCCTCGGTATCGTGCTTATCGGCGCGGTCACCTTCAATATCGCTGCGTTCCACGTGGCCTTCTTCGGTTGGGCTAGCCTGCTCGATCCGGTCGTTGCTTTCGCTATCGTCGCCACGCTCTTCCTCGTAATGTCACACCGCTTGCTTTGCTGTCTCTCCGGTTGCGGTTGTTGCAATAAAGAAGGTTCCGGTTGTGGCTCCTGCTGCTCGAAAGAGTCGAGCTCGTCCTGCTGCTCAGTCGAATCGTCCGACAAGAAGTCGGGTGGTTGCGGTTGCGGCTAAGCTGCCGACATGAAAAAAGGCCAGCGGAGTGATCCGCTGGCCTTTTTTATTATGAGAGCTTGTTAGCTCAACGACCGATTGACGGCGCTGACAAGGGCATGGAGGCCTGCCAGTTCGATATTCGGGTCAACCCCGCAACCCCACACTGTACTGCCTTTAGGCGTCTGGATAGATACGTAGGCCGCCGCGGATGATTCTTCTCCGGAACTCAGTGCGTGGGCGCGGTAGTCGCGCAGGGTAAAGGTTGCCCAGCCACGTGCCGCCAAGGCATGCACAAAAGCGCTGATAGGACCGTTACCTTCACCTTCGATGGATATGGTCCGCTCTTTCCAGCTTACTTTAGCTTTGGCGCGAATGGTGTCCTTGCCGATAGGTTCGGCTTGGAATTCGAGCAGTGCCAAGATGACTTTGGGGCTGACGCTATAGTAGAGCGTCTGCCCGAGCA
>DNHH01000133.1:1449-1785 GCA_003485955.1 Opitutia bacterium | reverse complement strand
GTGCCAGAGGGCTGCTCACATTGACGAATTGTTTGCGAAACTCGGCGTGAATTTCTGCGGGGCTAAGTTCTTTGCCTAAACGATCGGCAATCCCACCGACATGGCTCCCGACTTCGGGATGCATGAGCTTGGGTAAATCAAAGCCGAATTCGCGATCGAGGATATAGGCCACGCCGCCTTTACCGCTTTGGGAATTAATCCGGATGATGGCTTCGTAGGTGCGGCCGATATCTTTGGGGTCAATTGTCAGGTAGGGAACATCCCAAGGGGCATCGGAGCCGACTTTGTTACGACGATCCATGCCTTTCTTGATGGCATCTTGGTGGGAGCCAGAGA
>DNHH01000133.1:987-1285 GCA_003485955.1 Opitutia bacterium | reverse complement strand
ATGGCATCTTGGTGGGAGCCAGAGAATGCGGTGAAAACGAGGTCGCCTCCGTATGGGTGGCGTTCGTGCACCGTCATCCGGGTTACCCGTTCGTAGACTTCACGAATCTTGGGTAAGTTTGAAAAATCTAAATGTGTGTTAATGCCGTGAGCGTAAAGGTTGAGTGCAACTGTGATGATATCCACATTGCCAGTGCGTTCCCCGTTACCAAAGAGCGTGCCTTCTACGCGATCGGCACCTGCCATAAGGCCAAGCTCGGTTGCAGCGACACCCGTGCCACGGTCATTGTGGGTGTGCA
>DNHH01000133.1:0-818 GCA_003485955.1 Opitutia bacterium | reverse complement strand
GTGCCACGGTCATTGTGGGTGTGCAGCGAGATGATGGCAGCGCTGCGGTCTTTGAGTTGACGACAGAACCACTCGATTTGATCGGCATGGGTATTGGGAGTGCCAGCCTCAACCGTCAGTGGCAGATTAAAGATGATGCGACGGTCTTTGGTTGCGCCCCAGGCTTTGCCAACCGCTTCGCAAATTTCGACAGCGTATTCGGGCTCCGTGAGTACAAACGTCTCGGGGCTAAACTCCATGCGCCAGGCGGTCTTTGGGGCTTCTTGGCAGAGTTGCTTAATGAGTGCGGTGGCTTTGACAGCCACGTCGGTGACTTGATTTTTATCCATACCCAAGACGATTTCTCGCTGGGCAGGATTGGTTGGTGTGTAGAGGTGAATGATGGCTTGGTGAATGCCTTCAAGTGCCTCAAAAGAACGACGGATGAGGTGCTCACGTGCTTGTACGAGAATTTGTACCGTGACGTCTTTCGGGATGAGTTTCTTTTCGATGAGTTCGCGAGTGAAAGCGAATTCAGTGTCAGAGGCAGATGGAAACCCAATTTCAATTTCTTTAAATCCAAGTCGGCAGAGCAGGGCAAACATCTCTAACTTCTCCGCAACTGTCATAGGGACAGCGAGGGCTTGATTACCATCACGTAAGTCGACGGAGCACCAAGTGGGTGCGCGCTCAAGGACGGCGTCAGGCCAGCGTCGATCTTTGAGAACGACAGTGCGGAAAGGTTTATATTTGCCGGGAGAAGGGCTCATGGGATGTGAGAAGAAAGCGGGAAGCAGGAAGCGGGAGGGGAAAAGAGAGACTAAAGACTAAGGACTAAA
>DNHH01000127.1:3359-8322 GCA_003485955.1 Opitutia bacterium | reverse complement strand
TGCGAGCAACAAGCATCGTGAAATACGATTCATGACGCTGTTTAGGTTATTAAATTCCTAAGGATATAAACATTATAATGCTTATAATAGTACCTTTTTAGTATACTTACGGTGGGCAGATTTTACGGAATATTTACCCTAGGCGGAACTTCACCACGACCTTGATGACGTCGATCGGGCCATCGACTTGTACCCCGGGCTGATGGGCATCGTCGGGCAGGAATACTGCGAAGAGACCGGGCGTAAGTCGAATCATGCGCTCGGGCTTCATCGGTGGAGTGTACTTTTCGACGTCCTTCTCGGGCTGGTAAGGGCGCGTGACTACAAGACCGTCCAGCTGGCCATGTCCGCAGAGTTCTTCACCGGCGAGGACGACTTGGATGTCGCCGTAGAGTCGGTGGGCCTCCCATTGCTTGTCGGCGTAGGGTGCGGTACGGTAGCGGTTGACGCTTCCGACAAGATTGTCGCCAACGATTGGATACTTTCCGTCGGCGATTGAAGCATCGAGCAATTTAAGCCACGCAAAGGCCTGCGGAAAAAGTGGATGCGTGACAGCGTGCACCTGCCAGTTATCGAGTCGGTCAAGAATCACGGCGCAGATCCTTCGATGTCATCTTCCGCGAGGTCTACGGATTGCTCGGCGCCTAGGAGCTGGAGTAACACGGCGATGCGCTTTGCGGGCGGGTGCAGACGCAAGACTTCACCTTCGGCACCAGCGAAGACTCCACGAACGATGCGTACCTTGTCGCCGACCATAAGTGCAGCTTGCTCGAGTGAGAGTGTAGCTTCGGGACCAAGGGCTCTTAATTCAGTGATCACGCTTCGATCGACTGCGACGGGTTTGCTGTCGCGTCGAACCAGGTGAAGGACACCGCGGGTATGATTGACCGGTCCTGAAAGTTCATCCGGTGCAAAAGAGGCAAAAAGGTACCCTGGAAATAGCGGCTCGATCACGGTTTTCTTTCCGTGCTCTGTTCGCTTGATGCGTTTAACGCGCGGAAAAACAATTTCCACGCCTGCCATTGATTGGAGTTGTCCGGCGGCTACGGCTTCTTGACGAGGTTTACACCTCACACAAAACCAGCCGTCAGATAATTCAGGCATGCTGTTTGGGTCTGTTAGCAGCGGGTAGCCATCCGAGGGCAATGATAGCCAACTGACTCAGAACAAAATATGCTAAGTACATAAAACCCGCTTCCGTGAATCCATAGCTGTGTAATCCAACCCCAAGAAGATTGGTGCCGAACCATGACCAAGCAGTGACGATATTGCCGAAGACAAGAAGTTGCATGAAGCCTTCGCGGTCTACCAGTTTACCCCAACGGGCATGGAGGGCGACGGCACACCAAAGTACAATGAGTAGTGCGCCGTTTTCTTTAGGATCCCAACCCCAGAATCGGCCCCAACTTTGGTCAGCCCAAATTCCGCCAAGCATCGTACCGATGAAGCTGGCGATAGTTGCAAAAGCGAGAATCCCATAGGCTGCGGGAGCAAGTCGCTGAGCGGTTTCTTCGGTGTACCGTGGAAGTAAACGTCCAATGAGGTGGAATGTCGCGAGCATGCCAGCGACGAACATCGCTGAGTAACCAAGTGTGACTATGGTTACGTGGGTTGATAACCAGAAGTTCGAATCGAGTACGGCTCGCACACTTTCAAGTGCGTCCTCGCCAGAAAGGGCAAGGTTGTGGGCAAGAATGAGTGAACCAAATCCAGCTGCCGCTGCGGCAGCAACGCCTAACCCGTTGCGCCAAGTGCTTTCAAGTAGAAGCCCGAGAAGTGCGGCACCCCAGGCTACAAAGATAGTTGATCCATAGAGATTGGTAACCGGTGCATAGCCATGGATGAGCATGCGCGCTAATATTGCAGCTGTGTGGAGGGCAAAGACAGTCCAGCCTGCAATGACGCAATAACGATGGATTTTTGCGACGCCAGTTGTCCAATGTACAAGGATGGCGAGCAGGATAACTAGGTAGCTTATCAGTATCCAGTAGAAGGGTTGCAGTCGTGCGAAGTTAGATTCGGCAAGCACCCGTGAGGTCTCAGGTATTACGAGTAAGGTTGTCAGGTCGCTTAGTGATTTGTGGGCGATAGTATCGTCACCTGTTCGCCAAGATTCTGCGAGAAGAGCATAATTAGGTACGACAGCAGGTTTATCTAATGGTATCCCTTCGGTGACTTCGAGGAGTGCGTCGCCGAGTTTTGACCAGGTATTCTTGCCACTACGAGGCACAATACCGACCGTGCCTTGCTTGGAGATATCGCGGTAACGTTCGATAAGTTGCCGAATAACTTCTTGGAGCTGTGGATCGAATCCCCGTGAAGTCGGATCCTTCTTGCGTAAGGTTTCGATTTCTTGGGCTGCCTTTTGTAAAGAGCTTAACCACGCAAGGTATTCCTGTGATGGCGTGATCTCGGGAGGAAGATCTGGTGGTATGAAGGTGAGACTCGTTGCCGCATATGCCCGGGCCGCTGCATCAAGGTTAAGCACTGCGCGGTCAAAAGCATCACGGGTTGGTTGGGCACGCTCACTCGCAGTTTTAGAAGCAAGTGAAACGGCATCTACGTGCGTTAGAATTTCGTCCCAGCTATACCATTTAGTGTCGCCGTTCGGTCTGCCGAGTAATGCTTGGGCTCCGATATGATCGACCCTAAATACCTTCAGGTGGCGAGCAATCCATGGACGGAAGCATGTCTCCGCTAGCCATTCCGTAGCTGTTAGTTCGCTACCTTTAAGTTGAATCGGGCGTTGTTGAATCGAAAGTAGAACATTTTCGGGTACGCTTGGACGTCGTGATGCCACTAGGACCTTATCAGACTCTGTCCATAAGGTACGTGGTTTCCCGAAGATCACTCGATCCGTTTCATCCAGTGCAACTGTGCGCCGACCGCGAATCTGCAGCAACGTGTTGGCGGCAAGAATATCAACGGGGATGACCCGCCCATTCCATTGTACCGGTAATCTCCCGAGTTCTGACGAGAGTTCGTTGCGCAGGCTAGGGTTGGCTTGTCCAAAGGCAGCGGGTGTCGCTAAAAGTGCACACAAGAGCGCCACGACTGAGCGACGTTCATTTAGGAAGCGAATGAGCCTCAAGATGAAATGTAATAGAAGCCCCAATGACATCACTGCTACCGCCACGTAGGGCATCCAGTCAGCAGGATTGCGCACGACCTGAAGTACGGTTGCAGACTTGCCATTCGATTCCCCGAAACTTGATTGATAGAAAGTAAGTCCGCCGTGACGGAGGGGCTGGTTCATCGAAATTGTGAACTCAGTCCCTTGATTATTTTCGCGCAAGGTGATGTCAGACGCAAAGCGCTTCGGGATGTCGGTCCCTGGATAGCGATCGTGGGTGAACTTTCGTAGTTCAATGGCGAATGGTAAATAGTCGCGTTGGCGACGAACAGAAATTTCCCAACTCTTGTTGCCAACTGTGACGCGTTGTCCGCCCATTATTTCTTGAAACTGAAGTGACGCGGCAATTTCTGCTACTTCGCTGCCTTGGCTTAGGCGAACAATAGCGACAGGATTGTTGGGGCGATTGTCGTCATACGATGTCGCCACAGGTTGTAGCCCCAGCGGTGCCCGTTGGGCAACTCCCGCAGGATTTTTAAGCTGCAGCGGTTTCAGGTTAGGATTCTGTGCCACTGGCTGCAGTGCAGCATTTGGGTAGAAGTTAAGAACTTCAACGCGTACACCTTCAATTGTTTGAGGCGGAAGTCCGTCTGTGAGCATGGACTCTGAAAAGGCGGTAACGCGGTCCTGTTTTGCGTCAGTAGTGTCGATGACCACAAGTTCGCATTCGCGGAAAGCTTCCGTAAAATTACGCGACTCGCCTTCGGGGATGACCATGGCTGCTTCGTCTTGGTAATGGGCAATCGCAAATCCACCAATCAGCAACATAACTAGCCCTGCGTGAATCAGCGAGATACCGACACGTTGCCAGCCTGGGCGATAGTAACGGAAGTGTGCTGTGAGAAGATTAACAACGAGTAGCGTTCCGAGCAGAAATCCACCGGGGAGCGGAAAGTGCAACTTAGCTTGTGCGCTTAGCGGGTAGAGGACACCCCAAGATTCGAAATATGCATCTTGGACGTGCCAGACACCCCAGTTCTGCTGATCGAGCGTTGCCAGAAAAACCAGGACAATAGACGCAACGAGCAATCCGATAGTTAACCGGATAGATGCAAAAAAGTTAATGAGGATGGTCACAGTAAAGCCTTAGGGTAGTTGGGTGTTGGCGAGAAAAGTCGTAAGGTCTTTCGTCGTAGCTTCGATCGCTTTAGTGTCACCCGTTAGTTTAAGAAACCAACTCACCCCATTTTTTTGTACAGTAACGGCGAGCGTACTACGTGCTCCATCCGTAGACTGTATGCGAATTATCTCACCACGACTTTCGCCCACATTCACGAGTGCGATGGCATCATACATTTCGGCATCTGCGGGCGGTAGGCCAAGTTGACTGCGCCAGCGATTAATATTCGCCATGCGACCGCCGACATCTCCCGGGAAAGCTGTTACGGCAAGTTCTGCTGTGGCGCCATCGACGTTAACTTTCCATGAACCCTTGCGCATTGCACCAGGATCTTGGGCAGTCCAGTTGCTCGGTGACTTGGGGAATGTGGGCTGTCCAATGCCACTGGTTTGGGCAACCAATGCTGGGCTAGCTGGCATGGGTGCGGGCGTAGTTGCTACAGTCGCTGTCGTCGTCGATTTCGAAACAGAATAAACCCGGGGTTGCTCTGACTTTTCACAAGCAGTCAGTAGGATTGCCGCGACTAAAAGAGCGAAATGCATACCTCTTAGAAAGCAGGTTACCGACAAGGTTCAACCTAAGTTAAGATAAAGCCAAGGTCCACTTACCAGCTAGCCCGGCTAATACCGCTTATCAGTTGGCAAACCTGAATAACGCTACGTCGCCATCCTTGAAGAGGTATTCCTTGCCTTCGAGGCGGTACTTGCCGG
>DNHH01000127.1:1064-3175 GCA_003485955.1 Opitutia bacterium | reverse complement strand
GCCGGCATCGCGGGCTGCAGCAATCGACCCAAGTGCCTTTAAGTCTTCGTAAGCAACGACCTCGGCCTTGATAAAACCTTTTTCAAAATCTGTATGAATGACGCCAGCGCATTGTGGGGCGGTCATGCCGCTTCGGAAAGTCCAAGCCCGCACTTCTTTTTCACCTGCGGTGAAGTAAGTGGCGAGTCCGAGTAAATGGTAAGCACCACGGATGAGTGCCGAAACACCCGAATCGGTAACCCCGAGTGAGGCGAGAAACTCAGACGCTTCATTGGGCGGTAAATCACAGAGTTCGGCTTCGACTTGGGCGCAGATAACAACGGATTCGCAACCATGGTGGTCGGCTACGTACTTACGAACTTGTTGTACGTAGGGATTGTCTTCCGGTTTTGCTAAATGATTTTCTGCGACATTACAGGCGTAGAGAACGGACTTCGAACTCAGGAGCGCAAAGGATTTAAGGCGTGGACGTTCATCATCGGCAACAGGCAAAGAAGCAGCAGGTTTACCGTTATTGAGATGCGCAACGAGTCGCGTGAGGATGTCGACGCAGGCAATGGCTTCTTTGTCGCCCGATTTAACTTTCTTCTGGTTTTTATCGAGCTGTTGTTCTGCAGATTGAATATCTGCTAAGATAAGTTCGGTATTAATGACTTCGATGTCACGGACGGGGTCAACTTTGCCCATATTGTGAACGATATCATCGTTGTCGAAACAGCGCACAACGTGGACGATTGCATCGACCTCGCGAATATTGGCCAAGAATTTGTTACCGAGTCCTTCGCCTTTGGAAGCGCCGGCGACGAGACCAGCGATGTCGACGAACTCAATCGCTGCGGGAATGACGACTTTGGTCCCGGCAATTTCCTGGAGCACGAACATGCGTGCATCAGGAACTTCAACCACACCGATATTGGGCTCAATCGTGCAAAATGGATAATTGGCCGCCTCCGCTTTGCGTGAGCGGGTGAGCGCATTAAAGAGAGTGGACTTACCAACGTTGGGTAAACCGACGATACCTGCTTGGAGCATGAGGGGTTTGACCGTGCCGACCGTGGGCGTCTGCGTCAAGCGTCCGTCAGCGAGATAAGCCAGCTTCGACCGATTTTAGGTAAGTTTCGCTGGCTTCAACGACTTCATCGCCAATCGCAGGTTTACCAAGGGTGACCGCCGTAAAGGCGACACTTTGCCGTACTTCCGTAACTTTGAGGATAGCACTTGGCTTAAGCTCTGCATTGCGGGAGACGAGCACGAGTCCCGCGGGAAGATTGCGGCGTGCATCTTCAAGATGCACTGAACTGGGTTGATCCGTTAAAACTACGCCCACGCGTCGATTCGCAGACTGGCCCGCAGGGGTCGTAAACACAGAACCACCAACGGATACTGATCCGCCGATGGGAATGCCGACGCCAACCCCAACCGACATATTCTCACAGCCAGTCAGTGCAGCGAGAAACGTCAGCAGGACGAAGCGGTTCATACTTCTTCGCTGGGAGGCGGCATTGGCGGCGCCCCAATGGAGCTAGCCAAATCTTTACGGAACTGATCGAAGCCTGGTCCGGAAGTATCGAGGTCGCCTTCGAAGTCGCCTTGAAGTTGGCGCATCCGAGTTGGGTGGCGCATCTTGCGAAGCGCTTTCGCTTCAATTTGACGAATACGCTCGCGGGTCACTTTGAAGTGACGGCCAACTTCTTCGAGTGTCCGTGGATAGCCATCGAGGAGCCCGAAGCGTAAAACGAGTACTTCTTTTTCGCGTGAAGCCAGTGAGTGCAGGACGTTATCGATCTTATCGCGCAAGAGTCGATTCGAAGCGGTATCGCTCGGGTTTTCGGCAGACTTGTCTTCAATAAAGTCTCCCAAGGAGGTGTCTTCACCATCACCTACAGGCGATTGCAGTGAGATTGGCTGCTGCGCCATCTTCATGATTTGCTGGACGCGATCGACAGGCATTTGCATTTCCGAGGCAACTTCTTCGGCCGTCGGCTCATGGCCAAGTTCTTGGGTGAGCTGCTTTTGGACCTGCATGACCTTGTTGAGCGTCTCGATCATGTGGACAGGGATACGGATGGTGCGGGCCTGATCTGCAATGGAACGGGTGATGGCTTGGCGAA
>DNHH01000127.1:562-756 GCA_003485955.1 Opitutia bacterium | reverse complement strand
TATTTCTTAGCAATCGAGATAACCAGACGTAGATTGTGCTCCACCATTTCAGTCTTGGCGCGCTGAGCAGCTTCCATGTGTCGACGGACGGTTGTGTACATCTCGACGAGGGTTGCGGCTGGCATGCGATACCGACGCTCCATTTCGCGAGCAAAGGCACCTGAGACTTCAACGTTTACAATCTTAGCTTTGGC
>DNHH01000127.1:0-370 GCA_003485955.1 Opitutia bacterium | reverse complement strand
CGCTTCGGTCCGATGTGAGGCTTGGTTGGCTCGAGATGCTTACGGCAGAGTTCGACGTCTGTCTTCATCTGGTTTTCGAGAATATCGTCTTCGATCAGCTTTAGTTTGAAGTAGAAGCGACGCAGGACCTTAACGCATTCTTTCTCAATTTTGTTGTAATTTTTATATGCGGAATCGCGGGCTGCACCTGAGCGTTGTTTCTCAACTTTTTCCCAGGAACGGTCGAGTCGTTTGGAGAGTTTCTCAGTTTCAGGAACGACAGATTTCTTGAGTTTGTCGTAGTAGGCATCGCGTGAATCGACCTTCTTATCGACCACAACTTTGTCAAAGCGCTCTGCCTTTTGAAGAAGCTTTTGACCAATCTGTAACT
>DNHH01000055.1:2088-7222 GCA_003485955.1 Opitutia bacterium | reverse complement strand
CTGAAAGTTCCGATGCGGGGAAAATTATGCCTGTTTATCCAATGCTTCTTTAAGTGCGGCGATAATGACTTCGGGGGGCTCTGTCCCAACAGAGAGCCTGACAAGGTCTGGATCTAAGTTGGCTGCACGAATCCGCGCCCGGCCCTCTTCTGTGGTGACCATGTCGTAGTGAGCCAACCAAAGGAATGGGCAAAGTAGCGTGAACTTAAGTCCAAAACTCGGACCCTTGGGCAAAAGCACTGCATCGTAAAAAGTACCCAAGTCGCCTTTTAAATCGAAAGTGATGAGCGCACCAGGACGGTGCGGCCCGCGCGCCACTTTTGCATACGCGCCTGCAGTCGCTCCACGCTCTGCGGTAAGCACGCGCTTCACGGCTGGATGTTTTCCTAAAAAGTCTGCAATCATGGCAGCGTTTTGATTTTGCGCCGTGGCGACTTCCACCATTTCGGGCAATTGCTCAGCTAAAGCTTGTGCATCGCCGGCAGCAACTGGACCAACCCACGAAAAGGCGGCTTCGCGCAACTCATGACACGAAGGGGCGCTCGGGTGCACAACCACCAGGCCAGCCATAACATCGCCGCGCGCGCCCGAATACTTCGTCAGGCTTGTAACCAGCAAGTCAGCATGCGGCATCAGATCTACATTAACCAACCCGCTTGATGACGGATCTAAAATGCGCAAAGCGCCCTCTTTAACCGCAAGCGCAGAAAGGTGATCTAAGTTGGGCGAAGCGAGTTGCGGGTTATTCGGGAGTTCTGTGAGCACAGCGGCAACTTTACCCCGGTGAGCCGCGAAGAATCGCTCAATGGCAGCCGTGTCCGTAACGTCTTCAATCACTGTTAACGTTTCGTCGACGGCGAGTGTTTTGCGCAAGAGCTCGGAAGAGTCGACATACAGCCAGCCAAGTTGCAGCCACGCAGTGCGCCCGCGGATGCGTTGGACGGAGCGTGCCGCATCCAAGGCTGCAGCGACCGCGTTCATGCCGGACGGTGTAATACGAAAATCATCAACCGTCGCGGGCTTAATCCACGGTAATAAAAATGTGGAGAGTGTCGCCAAGGCTTCGGCGGCACTTTCCTGGCGATTCGCGAGCCACGCTTCGGCAGCACGCGAGGCGAGACGTAGGCCAGCGTGTTGGACTATTTTGTTAACGCGCTCCAAAGAGGGTGCATCAACTTCAAGTAAGGCCCAATTTTTAAAATTATGTAAACGATGGGTCGTGGGGAGCCCAAGCGCGACGGCTTGATGTGCTGCACGCACAGAGTGCAAGGCGACTGAACGGGTTCGGTCAAATCCCACCTGACTGGCTGCTTGATCACAAACTTCCGCGACAAGCGTGTTTAGGACAAATCGAGGATAGCCCGCTTTTATTTTTTCACGGACGGCTGGCAAGTGGCGCTCGTAGCCATCGACGTCGCTCATTGTTGGAAGCGACACAACTGTACCGTGGGGCTCAGAAGGCAAAACGGTACCGAGTGGTAGCTGACGCTCTTGGGTCATCGCTTAGAGGCCCTCCGGAACAACTTCGTTGGCCAACATTTGGTCAAGCGTCTGCCGTCGACGTATTAAATGAACGGCTTGGTCGCGCCCCACTAAAACTTCAGGCGCCTCTGGGAAGGAATTGTAATTCTTTGCGCTCATGGAGGCACAGTACGCCCCCGTGCCACCGATAAGAGCGAGGTCGCCACTGACGACCTTGGGCAAGCGACGCGGGGCAATGGTTTCGGCATCTCCGGGCGCGCATGTGATGAGGTCGCCTGACTCGCAACAGTGACCAACCACAACCGTGTCGACCATCGATCCGGATTCTTTAACAGGGTAAAACGTGATGGGGTGCTGTGCGCCGTAGAGTGATGGCCGCAAAATTTCTGTCATACCTGAATCTAACTTCACAAACGTACGTTGATCGGTGCGCACGACATCGGTCACCGAAGCAAGCACGCCGCCTGCGTTCGCTACCAAGAATGTGCCTGGCTCAATCTCGAGATGAAGTTTTCGGCCGTGCTCTGCGGCAAATTTCTCAAACGCTGCGCGAACAGGCGCTCCGACAATCACGGGGCTGGTCTCCTTCTCTGTCGACACGCGGGCAACTTTGTAGCCTCCACCTAAATTTAAAATTGTAGCGGAAGGGAAGCGGCCAACCAGCGCGAGGCTGGCGTCGGCGACTTGTTGCCAAACCGCAGGATCGCTACCTGAGCCGATGTGCGTGTGAATGCGCACAACGCGCAACCGGTGTGTAGCTGCGATGGCTGCAGCCTGCTCGGCCCACTCATACCAAATTCCAAAAGATGAATCGGACCCTCCGACATTCGTTTTGCCGGTACCGCCTGAACCGCGGCCTGGATTAAAACGAAGGCCGATGGCGTGGCCTGCCCTCGCCCGACCGATACACTCCAACTGTTCGAGCGAACATGCATTAATCTCAACCCCTCGGCTAAGGAGTTCAGCAAAGTCGTCGGGAAGCTCTTGGGTTGAGAGACTAATTTGGGCTGGCTCAAAACCTGCACGCAAGGCCCGGTGCACCTCCCAGCCAGAAGATGCGTCTATATGGAGGCCAGCTTTCTTGAAAATTCGCAAGATGGCTGCGCTCGGGCAGGCCTTCATCGCAAAACGCACGGTTAGTCCGTAAGCGTGCGGAAAGGCGAGCATCCGCGCCGCCTGTAGCTCAAGCCATGCTTGCGAGTAGACATAGCAGGGGGTTCCGTGCTCCGCGGCGATGCGACGAGCAAGTTCGGGCTCAAGCAGTGGAGTCTCTACAGGCACGGAAAAGAACGATGCGGTGTGTGCCCTTCCCTTCCAGCCTTTTCCCTGTCCTACGCTTGCCCACGAGGCCTCTCTCGCTTCGGATAGCTTCCGCATGGCTGATAGTGAGACATTGGTAGCCCCCGCATCCGCGGCCGGGACCTCCGCACTCGCCCTTATTCGGGTCGATGGCCCGCTTGCCCATAGCCTAGTCACTTCTGCCTTAAGTCGTAAGGAAGCACCAGCGATGCGACATGCATCGATGGGCTTATGGCGCTCGGTCGACGGAACTGTCGTCGATCAAGTCATTGTCACCTGTCATGCTCAAGGCGCCTCACACACGGGGAATGCCGCTGCGGAAATTACCTGCCACGGAAATCCCCTACTCGTACGACGCATCGTTGAAGATTGTCTGGCACGTGGCGCTCGCATGGCAGAGCCGGGCGAGTTTACACGGCGCGCGTTTGTAAACGGTCGCATGGATTTGTCCCAAGCCGAAGCTGTCGCTGACCTTATTCATGCTACCTCGGAACGGGCTCTGGAAGCGGCGCGCAGGCAGCTAGCCGGCGAAATGGGTGTTTCGATTACGCGTTGGACAGACGCAGCGTTGAGCGCGCTGGCGATCCTTGAAGCGCATATTGATTTTCCAGAAGAAGACTTGCCACCCGAAGATCCTGCGGGTCCGCGCAGCAAAATTTTAACTCTCGCACAACAACTCGAGGCCGTCGCTGCAACCGAACGACACGATGCCGCGCTGCGTTCGGGAATTCGCATCGCTGTCGTCGGCGCACCGAACGCAGGAAAATCTTCTTTGCTAAACGCACTTGCCGGCGAGGCACGCGCGCTGGTCAGCGCAGAACCCGGAACAACCCGCGACTACCTTGAAGCGCGCATGACGGGCTTGCCGTTGGCCGTTACAGTGGTTGATACCGCAGGACTTCGCTTAAGCAGCGCAGAGCTAGAGCTCGCAGGAATGGACCGTTCGCTGACCCAAGCCGCATCCGCGGATTTCTTACTTGTGGTCGTCGATCGATCACTTCCGGCCCCTGAGCTACCTGAGGCACTTTTGACTCTCTTGAAAGACGGGCACGCAGCCGTTGTTGAAAACAAGTCGGATCTACCGGCGCACCCTGCCCTTTCCCAATGGCTAAGTAACCTACCCCGCCTCAGCACTTGTCTAAAGTCGGATGACGGTGTCAGCAATGCCCGTGCAGGAGTCGCCGCCCTTTTAGAGAAGGCAGACCTTGTGCCGTCCGGGGAAACATTGGTGGTTTCGGCCCGTCATGCCGACTCCCTGCGCCGTGCCGCCAAGGCTTTTGAGCACGCAGCCCAGCACTTAAGCCTCGGCTCGAAAGAAACAGAGTTGGCCTCGGCTGAAGTTCGCTCCGGCATCAACGCCTTGGGTGAAGTGATTGGACGGGTGGACAACGAACGGATGCTCGACAAGCTCTTCGCTTCCTTCTGCATCGGAAAGTGATTCTCTGCGGGGGGTCGCCCGCATGTCACTTCCACGAAAAGAAATTCGCCTCGGCCCAAGTCGGCCCTACGACGTCCTCGTCTGCGGGGCTGGGCATGCCGGCGTGGAAGCCGCTCTGGCAGCGGCGCGGATGGGTTCTCAAGTTTTACTGTTAACTGGAAATGTGGATACTGTGGCCCAGATGAGCTGTAATCCAGCTATCGGCGGGCAGGCCAAAGGACAAATCGTTCGGGAGATTGATGCGCTCGGAGGCGAAATGGGCATTACCGCAGATGTCACCGGAATTCAGTTCCGTCTGCTTAACGCCTCAAAAGGTCCAGCCGTGCAAGCGCCGCGCGTGCAATGCGACAAGAAGGCCTACCAGTTCCGGATGAAGCACCTCTGCGAAGGGCAGCCGGGGCTGACCATCTTCCAGGCCCAGGTCACCGGCCTCCTCTATAAGGAAGGCGCCGTGAAGGGGGTACAGACCAACTTGGATTTGGAGTTCCACGCCACGACGGTCGTGGTCACCACCGGCACCTTCCTCCGGGGCTTGATGCACATCGGGGCGAACAAGACCGAAGGTGGGCGTCTCGGCGATTTTAGTGCTAAGTCGTTGTCCAGCAGTTTCTTAGAGGCAGGCATTGAACTGCAGCGACTCAAGACGGGTACCCCTCCGCGCATCCTCGGGTCCTCCATCGATTTTACCCAATGCGAGCCCCAGCCGGGCGATGCCTCCCCTACCCTCTTCGCCTTCCATGACACCCGTCAGCAGACCGACTTGTTCCACGTGGAACACTCGGAGCAACGGCTGCCGGGATGGACGCCGGGTACGGATCAAGTGACCTGCTGGATGACCGAGGCCACCGGTGCGACCGGGAAAATCGTCCAGGAGAATCTCCACCTCTCTCCCCTTTACGGTGGTGAGATCACCGG
>DNHH01000055.1:0-1803 GCA_003485955.1 Opitutia bacterium | reverse complement strand
GATGAATGGTACATCAACGGCCTTTCGACCTCCCTGCCCTTCAAGGTTCAGCTGGAGATGCTTCACTCCGTCCCTGGGCTGGAACAGGCCGTGATGATGCGCCCCGCCTACGCGGTGGAATACGACTTCGCCCCCCCTACCCAGCTCTTCCCGACGCTTGAGTCCAAGAAAGTGGAGAACCTCTTCTTCGCCGGCCAGATCAATGGTACCTCCGGCTATGAAGAAGCTGCCGCCCAAGGTTTGGTCGCAGGCGTCAATGCAGCCTGCAAGGTCCGGGGCCAAACCCCCATGGTCATCGGCCGCGATGAAGCCTACATCGGGGTCCTGATCGACGATTTGGTCTCCAAAGGCACCCAAGAGCCGTACCGGATGTTCACGAGCCGGGCCGAATACAGGCTGCTCTTCAATCACGGCAGCGCCGAAATCCGCCTCAAAGGCAAATCCGCCGAGTTTGGACTGGTTCCGCCCGAGCGATTGGCCCGGATCGAGGCCAAGGCGGCCCAAGTGGCCCATTGGGTCGAATACATGGAAAAGCTCGCCATCAAGGGCGGCATTGCGGGCGATGTCATCCGACGGGAATGGGAGTCGACGCCCGCAGACCTGCCGCCGAGCTTCCTGGCCGAAACGCCCGAAGTCCAGGCCGAGGTCATGTACCGGGTCAAGTACCGGGGCTACCTTGAGCGCGAACTCCGATCCGTGCGCAAACTACATGACTTGGATGCCTTCAAGGTCCCAACGGGATTTGACTTCATGAAAGCCTACGGACTGCGCCTGGAGGCCCGCCAGAAGCTTCAACAAATCCAACCGCTGACCCTCGGCCAAGCGAGCCGCATCAGCGGGGTGAATCCTGCCGACATCTCTCTGTTGATGATCCTTTTCCGGGCCAAGAAGGATAAGTAAGGGCAGGGCAGGGGGCATTGTTCCACGTGGAACAGGGCATTGGTTAAGATTGCGGCTATGGCGGGTGACAGTCAGGTTTCGGAGATTTCTAAGTTTCTATTGGTCAATCACTTAGGATTATATTTA
The DNA here is from genome assembly GCA_003485955.1 of Opitutia bacterium. Classification (GTDB taxonomy): domain Bacteria; phylum Verrucomicrobiota; class Verrucomicrobiia; order Opitutales; family UBA953; genus UBA8828. The sequence goes on along the minus strand of DNHH01000055.1, from coordinate 777 downwards.
GCGCCGAATCCCGATTGTCTCAATCGTAACCTAACGCTGGCGGCTAACCCGCCTTAGCCTTTGAGTGGGGTTCACCCTTATGGACGCCGAACATCTCAAGCGCATCCTCGTCGTCGACGATGAAGCGGACGTGACCGAGCTGCTCGATTACAAATTCCGCCAAGCCGGCTACGCCGTCCGCGCGCTCAACGACCCCTTGCGGGCGATCGGGCTGGCCCGCGACTTCCGCCCCGACCTGATCATCCTCGACGTCATGATGCCCGAACTCACCGGCGTGCAGCTGCTGCGCATGGTGCGGGCGGATGCGCTGCTCCAGGACACCCCGGTCATCTTCCTCACGGCGAAGGCGGAGACCGCCGACAAGGTCAAGGGGCTGGAGAGCGGCGCCGACGACTACGTCGCGAAGCCGTTCGACGTGCGCGAACTGATGCTCCGGGCCCAGGCGCTGCTGCGTCGCGCGAAGTCCGCCGCGGCGAAGCCGTCGACGCGCCTCGCCGCGGGCGCGCTGCTGCTCGACATCGAACGCCACGAAGTGACCGCGCAGGGCAAGGCCGTCGAACTGACCGCGACCGAGTTCAAGCTCCTGCGGCTGCTGCTCGAACGGAAAGGCCGCGTGCAGTCGCGCGAGGAACTGTTGGCCGACGTCTGGAACTACTCGCCGGACCTCGAGACGCGCACCGTCGACACGCACGTCCGCCGCCTGCGCGAGAAGCTCGGCGCGGCCGGCGAGGTCATCGAGACGGTGCGCGGCGTCGGCTACCGCATCGGCACCGGGGC
>DNHH01000053.1:11191-12117 GCA_003485955.1 Opitutia bacterium | reverse complement strand
TCCTTTCGGGCGATCAGCTCTACCGTATGGATTTCCGACCAATGCTTGAGCAGCACCTCCGCACGGGGTCCGATATCACCATCGCTGCTAAGCCCATGCCCTCCGACCAAGTCTCTGCACTTGGCGTCATGCGCGTCGACACGGATTTACGCATCTCTGAGTTCGTGGAGAAACCCAAAGACCCTGCACTCGTCCGCGGACTAGCGCTTCAAGGGGAAGCCCGCTCACGCCTAGCAGATACATCCGACCGTTCCTACTGCCTAGCCTCAATGGGCATCTACCTTGTCTCGGGCAAGCGCCTGCGTGAAGCCCTCTCCGATCCTTTACAGACGGATTTCGGCAAAGAAGTTATTCCAGGCATGGTCAACTCCCACCGCGTCACCGCCTTTGTCTACGACGGCTACTGGGAAGACATTGGTACCGTCGGCTCTTTCTGGGAGTGCAACCTCACCCTTACAGACCCAGTTCCTCCCTTCGACTTCTTTGACGGAGCGAATCCTGTCTATACCCACGCTCGCTACCTCCCCCCTGCAAAGATCAACGGCGCAAGGGCTCACCGCGTGATCCTTGCAGATGGATGTATCGTGGACGATGCCGACCTCGAACGCTGCGTTATCGGTATTCGCTCAGTCATTCACACGGGCTCAAGACTCGAAAATACCGTTATGATGGGTGCCGATGTTTATGAACGCCCTGATGACTTCATCCGGAATCGCGAAAAAAATCGTCCAGACATTGGTGTCGGTCCTGGCTGTCACATTCGCCAAGCGATCATTGACAAAAATGCCCGCATCGGCGCCAACTGTCGCCTCTCACCAGCAGGTTTAGCAGAGAAGACGGAAACAGATGCTTGGTATGTTCGAGATGCCATCCTTGTCGTCAAAAAGAACGCGATTATCGCACCCGGTACCGTCGTTGGTGAATAA
>DNHH01000053.1:5967-11033 GCA_003485955.1 Opitutia bacterium | reverse complement strand
TATCGCACCTGGTACCGTCGTTGGTGAATAATGTACCAGCGCGCGCGCATCTACTGGCTAGCCTGGGCGCTTCTCGTCGTCGGGGCAGTTGCCACCCGAGTGGCCTCGGTCCAAGATATCTTCTTTCAAGGAGCGGTGGGGGCCTTCTTAGCTCCGCTCGCACTTCCGCACTATGAAAAAGCTGGTCCACGGATTGCCGCTTTCCTCGGCGCACTCACGGGGGCGCTTTGGGTTTTAATCTTAAATGAAGGATGGGGGCGCTTCATGTGGGATGAGGCCGAACGTATCAGCGCTAGCGCCCGATTAGACGTCCAATTCTCAGTAGCCATTGCAGCCTTTGCAGGCACAGCTCTCGCTGCCGCAATGGTACACCGCATTGCGATATTCCCCAGGGCAGCCATTTATGGCGGACTCCTTTCGTTAGCGATGACAGCTGTGCCCTACGCGGTTATTCATGAGGTTGAATATAATCGTTTAGGACCAATTGAGATTACGTGGTTCGCAACCGCCAAACAGTTTGATGAACAAGGCCGTCCGGTGCGTCCAATCGGAACACTTGCCCCCAAAATTTCGCCCGATGATATTAAAGTTTTACGAGCAGACTATCTTACCATCGATGTTGGCGGTGAGACTGCTCTCGTTGATACCAACGGACAACGCATCTGGGCAGTTTGGCGCAAACGCTTAACGCAGAATAAACACGAGGGTGGTCCTGTACGACGTGTCTTTATTGTCAATAAATGCACCGACGATGCATCAATCGCAACAGCACTCGAAAAAGGCCTTCGCCTCCCCGATGAACCTGACGGCATCTGCGTGCTAGACTTAAAAGATAAAGACGATAGCGCACCCACCGAAGCAAACAACCTGTCGGCCGATGCACCTAAGTCTGAATTCAGCGTCATGCTCAAGTATGCAGCGTACTCGGCCGGAAAACTTTCCACGGACGAAAGTAACACGGTAGACCCCAAGGAACTGCAATCGGGATCAAGCCAGGACCTCTCTAAGCCCAAATGTCATGCACTCTGGGCTGTGCGTCGCGGGCTTCTCGAAAATGAACCAAACGCGCACCTCAGGAGAATTTATAAGTCCGACTGCGTGCTAAACTTCTCCGTGTCTATTCCCGATTTAACAAAGCCTAAACCTACCCCTAGACCGGTCGATAAGGTTGATGTAGGTCAGCCATCTGTGCGCTGAGATGTCGCGACATGTGGTCGTCATTGGCGGAGGTGCAGCAGGCTTCTTCGCCGCTGTTACCTGCGCCGAAGCCTTAGGGCGTAACGGTAAAGTCACCCTCTTGGAGGCGACTCAACACCTTCTCGCTAAAGTCCGCATTTCAGGCGGCGGACGATGCAATGTTACCCATAACTGTTTCGAGCCCGCTGAACTTGTTAAGCGATACCCTCGAGGCGGACGCGAACTTCTGGGAGCCTTTCATCGCTGGCAGCCTCGCGACACTCTCGACTGGTTTTCACAACGTAGCGTTGCCATCAAAGCTGAAGACGATGGACGCATGTTCCCGGTTACCGACGACTCGGCAACCATCGTGGATTGCCTCCAACACGCCGCTGCATCTGCCAACGTAGATATTCGTACAGGCACGAGCGTGAAATCGCTGAACTTTAAGGATGAAAAATTCTCCGTTCATCTAAGTAACGAAACCCTCGTAGCCGACCGCGTCATCCTTGCGTGTGGCGGGGGAGCTTCTGCCGGAGGACATGCCCTCGCAACTTCACTGGGTCATACAGTTGAACCCCTCGTCCCTTCGCTTTTCACATTCAACATTAAGCATGCATTGCTTGCAGATCTGTCAGGCCTCTCGGTTGAAGATGCCATTGTATGGGTTGATGGCCTCAAGTTGCGCGAACGTGGCCCAGTCCTAATTACACATACAGGCTTAAGCGGACCGGGTATTCTTAAATTATCGGCATGGGGTGCCCGCCTGCTCGCGGACTGTGCATACCGGTTTACACTGAAGCTGAATTTCGTACCTGCGGCTGACACTAAACAGGTTGCGGCATCCTTAGCCTCTTTGCGGCTGAAAGAGCCTCGCAAACAGGTGACGACCTGGAATCCCTTTGGGATCCCCGCACGTCTGTGGGAGCGTTTAGTGCAAACTGCTGGTATTTCTGAAGGGATGACGTGGGCAAACTTGAGCGCCGAAGGTGCCCAATCACTCTGCCATTGGTTAACATCAGCCGAATTACCCGTCAGCGGAAAGAGTACCCATAAAGAAGAGTTTGTGACATGTGGCGGCGTCCGCCTGCGTGAAGTCGACTTTCGCACCATGGAAAGCAAAGTGACCCCAGGACTCTTCCTCGCAGGCGAAGTACTCGATATCGATGGCGTGACAGGTGGCTTTAATTTCCAGGCGGCATGGACGACAGGGTGGCTAGCCGGACAGTCAGCCGCAGAATAAAGCACCAATTACGCCTTTAGTCTTTAGTTCTGAGGCTTTGTTCTCTTTACCCAAGTCTGTGTTAACCATTTCCAACATCTCGAAGTCCTATGGACCGAAGGAGCTTTTCTCCGAAGTGACGCTAAGCATTAGCCGTCGGGAACGCCTCGGGCTGGTGGGGGCGAATGGTGCCGGCAAATCCACCCTCTTCCGCATCATCCTCGGTACGGAGGAGCCTGATACAGGTTCTGCAGAATGGGAACGTGGCTCTGACTTTGGTTTCTTACCTCAAGAAAGCGCACCCGTTGGCGATGAAACGATTATCGAAATTGCCACAGCCGGTAGTGCCTTTCAGGCAGGCGATCCTTACGACATCGATTGGTCGATGGAGCCTCGCGCTAAGAAAGTTCTCGCTGGCCTTGGTTTCCGAGAGAGCGATTTCGATCTTCCCGCCAAAACCTTCTCGGGAGGCTGGGTGATGCGTGCGCACTTAGCACGACTGCTCGTCAGCGAGCCGACATTACTTCTTCTCGACGAACCGACCAATCACCTCGACCTCGAAGCCCTGCTTTGGTTTCAGGAGTACCTAACACGTTACCCGGGTGGCCTTGTCGTCATTTCGCACGACCGTGCATTCTTAAATGCGCTCTGTAATGGCATGCTGGAACTGCGCGGCGGACGCCTCCATCGCTACCAAGGCAACTATGACGCCTTCCTTCTGGAACGCGTAGCGCGCAAAGAGCAGCAAGCCTCAGCTTATCGCAACAGCCAACGCGAGATTGCCCACCTCCAAACATTCGTAGATCGCTTTGGCGCCAAGGCCTCCATGGCTTCGCGGGCGAAGTCGAAAGAGAAACAAATTGAGCGTCTCGAAGCAAAAGCCCCCGAAGAGCCTGAGGACGATCTAAAACGCATTCACTTCCGCTTCCCGCAGCCACCGCGTTCAGGCTTGAAGGTAATGAAGATGAAACATGTGCAGCAGTCCTACGGAGACCACCAAGTTTACCGCGACCTCAATCTCGAGCTTGAGCGCGGCGATCGGATTGTCCTGGTCGGACCCAATGGTGCCGGCAAATCAACCTTACTCAAAATCATGGCGGGTGCGGTTCCGATTCAAGGTGGCGAACGCGAAATTGGGAGCAATGTGCACATCGGGTACTTCGCTCAAAACCGCCTCGATAACTTAAACACCAAAGTCTCGGTGTTGGAAAATGTCATGGAGATGCGCACGGCTGAATACCCTTTGACGGAAGAACACGCACGTGCGGTGTTGGGCGCATTCCTTTTCCGCAAGGACGACGTCTACAAACCCGTCCATGTACTTTCAGGTGGTGAGAAGTCACGCCTCGCACTTGTCCGTCTTCTCGTGCGACCTCCCAATGTGTTATTGATGGACGAACCGACGACGCACTTAGATCTCGTTTCAATCGATGCCTTGATTGAAGCGCTCAAGGTTTTCGAAGGAACCCTCGTCTTCATCAGTCACGACGTCCATTTCATCCGCGCAATTGCCAGTAAAGTCATTCATGTCCACTCGGGACGGATTACCCCGTATGCGGGTGGTTATGATTACTACCTAGAGAAATCGAAGGCCAAAGGTGAACGCGAAGCTCTCACCGCCGGCCTCACCGATGCACGTCCGGTACAAAATCGTCCAACGACTCCCACAGCAAGTTTGCCGGTAAAGAATGTCCCACTCGACCCCAAGGTGCGTAAGCGTCTCGAAAAAGAAGTGGCTGCACTCGAATTAATCGTAGCCAAACTTGAGTCCGAACAAGCTGAGATTGCCGCCGAACTTCAACTACCAGCCACCTACGCCAACCCCACCCGGGCCAAAGAGCTTAATATGCGCCTAACGGAGGTGACCGCTAAGGCGGAGGCCGCGACGACCGAATGGGCAGCGAAGTCGGCAGAATTAGCAGGTTAAGACCCCTTATAACCACCTAAAATGCCCTATGCGCTTGACCACCGGGGGTACGGTCGGCTTTTAAATCTGTTCCTATGGCCAGCCTCCCTGTCAATCGGATCAAGAAGAAGAACATCATTAGCAATAACGGCGAGCTTTGCGTCGTGCTGGAGTGCCAAGTGCGCACCCCGCCGAACAATGCTTCCTATTGCCAAATGGAGGTCCGCTCCATCAAAACAGGTGCCAAGATTCCTATTCGTTGCGGCATCAACGTTTCGTTCGAAGTTTTTGATAACTCGATCAAGCAGCTCGAACTCTCCTACGAAGCAGACGGCAGCTATGTCTTCATTGACCCAGCTACTTTCGAAGAGTTCTACGTCTCAGCAACATCGCTTGAAGACTCCAAGGAGTTCCTCATCCCAGGGACCACCTACCAAGTCCTTTTTGTCGAAGATAAGCCTATTACCGTCGACCTGCCCCCTTCAGTGACCGTCAAAGTCCTCGAAGCTCCTCCCGCTGTTAAAGGCGACACCGCCGGTAACGTACAAAAAACAGTCACTTGCGAAAACGGTCTTCAAGTTAACGTGCCGCTCTTCATTAAGGAAGGCGAGATCATCAAGGTCAGCACCGAGAACAAAGAGTACCAAGGCCGCGCCTAAGCGCAGAAAAATGAACACAGAAAAGGCGGACCCTGCGTCCGCCTTTTTTATTTAGGGTAACCCTCGTTTCGAGGGCTCGCTAGTCCGACTAGGATTCGAACCT
>DNHH01000053.1:5482-5738 GCA_003485955.1 Opitutia bacterium | reverse complement strand
TATTCCACAAGGTCTAGGGGTAAAGTGTCAAGCGGTGGTTGACGGTGAGGAGAGGTTCGTCCTACAAACCACCCATGCCTACCGCCAAGCCTAAGTACAAAAGAGTCGTGCTCAAGCTGAGCGGGGAAGCCCTCCGCAATGATAAGACGGGGGAATCTATTGATTCAACCGTCCTAGACCGCCTAGCCGCCGAACTTAAGGCTGTCCGCTCCCTGGGTACCCAAGTCGCCGTCGTCGTGGGTGGTGGCAACATCTT
>DNHH01000053.1:5136-5316 GCA_003485955.1 Opitutia bacterium | reverse complement strand
TCGTCGTGGGTGGTGGCAACATCTTCCGGGGCCTAGCAGGCGCCCAGGCCAATGGCACCGACCGCACCACGGGCGACAACATGGGCATGCTCGCTACGGTCATCAATGGACTCGCCCTCATGGACCGACTCGAAAAACACGGCCTCGATGTGCGTGTCATGACCGCCATCCCGATGGACC
>DNHH01000053.1:4417-4964 GCA_003485955.1 Opitutia bacterium | reverse complement strand
TCATGACCGCCATCCCGATGGACCGGATCGCTGAACCCTTTATCCAACGTCGTGCCACCCAACACCTCGAGCGCGGCCGGGTAGTCATTTTCGTCGCTGGCACCGGCAACCCCTACTGCACAACCGACTACGCTTCCGCACTTCGAGCCAATGAAGTCGGCGCAGATATTATCTTAAAGGCCACCAAGGTTGACGGTATCTACGATAAAGACCCCGTGAAGCATAAGGATGCTAAACGCTATAAGAAGGTTTCCTTCGCCGAAGCTATCTCGAAGCGACTCGGTGTGATGGATGCCGAAGCCTTCTCTCTCTGCGAAGCCAATCGTATCCCCATTCTCGTCTTCTCTATGAATCAAAAGGAGTCTGTGCGTAGTGCGATTAAAGGCGAAAACATTGGTACACTCGTTAGCTAATTTACCCCAAAAAACTTCATACCATGGATCTCAAAAAAATTATCGCTGACGGCACTAACTCAATGAAGAAGGCTGTCGAGTGGACTCAGCACGAATTAGCCACCCTCCACACCGGCAAGGCATCCCCTTCGATG
>DNHH01000053.1:3507-4264 GCA_003485955.1 Opitutia bacterium | reverse complement strand
ACCCTCCACACCGGCAAGGCATCACCTTCGATGGTCGAAAACATTAACGTCCATATTGAATCCTATGGTATGTCGCAGCGCCTCAAGGATATGTCAGCTATCACCACGCCTGACGCTCGCTCGATTACCGTCACGCCTTTCGACAAAGCTGTGATGGAAGATATCCGTAAGGCTATTCAATCAGCGAACATTGGCATTAACCCTATTCCACAAGGAAACTTCCTGCGTTGCCCTGTTCCCGAACTTACCGGTGAACGTCGCGTGGAATTAGCAAAAGTTGCCCATCAACGCGCCGAAGAAGGTCGTGTGCGCATTCGCAATGCCCGTCGCGACTGCCTGGAGTCGATCAAGAAAGCCCATAAAGACAAACTCATCACCGACGACGACCTTAAGCGTGCTGAAAAAGAAGTTCAGGCCAGCACAGATGCCCAAGGCAAAGAAATTGACCGTATCGTGAAAGCGAAGGAAATTGACCTCGGCGCCGTCTAATCACTCCCGGCTGTAACCGAGCGATCACCCTGGTCGCCCAGCAGCCATCTCTACCTTTCAAACGAATGAACATCCACGAGTATCAAGCTAAAGCTCTCTTTGAGCAGTTCGGCGTAGCCGTTCCCAAAGGTGCAACAGCCCAAACCACTTCCGAATTCGAAGCTGCAATTGCGAAGCTCAATGGCGCCGATGGCTATATGGTGAAATCGCAAATTCACGCAGGAGGCCGCGGTAAAGGCACGTTCACCAACGGATTCAAAGGCGGCGT
>DNHH01000053.1:2652-3259 GCA_003485955.1 Opitutia bacterium | reverse complement strand
AGGCCATGCTCGGCAACACCCTCGTCACCGCTCAAACCGGTGCTGAAGGTCGTAAGGTCCAAACCATTTACTTCACTGAAGCTGCTAACCTCGGTAAACGTGCCGACGGACGTGATGATGAATACTACCTCGCTATCCTCCTCGACCGCGCAACCTCTCGTCCTGTCATTGTGGCCTCGACCGAAGGCGGTATGGAAATTGAACACGTAGCTCACACAACGCCTGAGCGTATCTTTAAGGTACACGTTGACCCTGCGGTTGGCCTGCAAGCATTCCAAGCCCGCCAAATCGCATTCGCCCTAGGGTTCTCCGGTGATCTCTTCAAGCAGTGCGTTACGCTCGTCACTAAGCTTTACCATTTCTACTGGGACAAGGATTGTGCAATGGTCGAAGTGAATCCTTTGCTCGTCACCAAAGAAGGCAAGTTGCTCGCACTCGACGCCAAAGTCTCATTCGACGACAACGCCACTTACCGCCATCCCGACGTCGTTGCCTTACGCGACCTCAACGAGGAAGACTCTAAAGAAATCGAAGCTTCCAAGTTCGGCCTCTCCTACATCGCGCTCGACGGCAGCATCGCCTGTCTCGTCAACGGCGCCGGCCTCGC
>DNHH01000053.1:387-2430 GCA_003485955.1 Opitutia bacterium | reverse complement strand
CGGCGGCAGCCCGGCCAACTTCCTCGACGTCGGTGGCGGTGCCTCGAAAGATCAAGTCACCGCAGCCTTTAAGATTATTCTCGGCGATCCCAACGTGAAGGGAATCTTGGTTAATATCTTTGGCGGTATCATGGACTGCGACGTCATCGCCCAGGGTATCGTCGCCGCAGCCCGCGAAACCGGCCTCACCCTACCCCTCGTCGTTCGCCTCGAAGGTAACAATGTTGCCGCGGGTAAAGCGACGCTCGCCGCGAGCGGACTCAAGCTCGTCTCGGGCGACTCCATGGCCGATGCAGCCCAAAAAATCGTCGCGCTCGTCGCCAAACAATAACTGAACTTCCATGTCTATCTTCGTTAACGAAAAAACACGCGTACTCGTCCAGGGCATTACGGGCGACTTCGGTGGCCGTCACGCCAAGCTCTCCTTGGACTACGGCACACAAGTCGTTGCAGGCGTCACCCCTGGTAAAGGCGGACAAGTCTTTGAACACGGCGGTAAAAAAGTTCCTATCTTCAACACAGTTGCCGATGCCAAACGCGAAACCGGCGCGACTGTTTCCGCAATCTTCGTTCCGCCTCCGTTTGCTGCCGACGCTATCTTGGAGTGCGTCGACGCTGACCTCGACCTCGCTGTCGCCATCACCGAAGGTATCCCCGTGAAGGATATGATCCGCGCCAAGCGCGCCATGGAAGGTCGTCGCACCCGTCTCATCGGACCAAACTGCCCTGGTATCGTCACCCCAGGCACCGGCGACAAGTCGCACGGAGGTTGCCGCATTGGCATCGCACCGGGCTATATCCACAAGCGCGGTTCCGTCGGCGTGGTCTCACGCTCCGGCACGCTGACTTACGAAGCTGTCTGGCAATTAACTTCAAAGGGCCATGGTCAGTCGACCTGCGTCGGCATCGGCGGCGATCCCGTCAACGGCACCTCGCACCTCGACGTCATCAAGATGTTCAACGACGATCCCGAGACCGAGGCCATCATCCTTATCGGTGAAATCGGCGGAAGCGCCGAGGTCGAAGCCGCCCGCTGGATCAAGGCACACTGCAAGAAGCCCGTCGCTGGCTTCATCGCTGGCGCCACCGCTCCCGCTGGTCGCCGCATGGGCCACGCCGGTGCTGTCATTGGCGGCGCGGACGACACCGCTGACGCGAAAATCCGTATCTTCCGCGAGTGTGGCATCGAGGTCGCGCAGACACCATCCGACATGGCTGACGCATTACTTCGCATCTGGAAGAAGCGCTAAATCGAAATTTAACTTAATCCCGAAGGCTCAGCTAACCGCTGGGCCTTTTTATTTGTCCGGAAACCACTCTTCGATTCGGCTGTCTGTATTCTCACACCATGTATCGCCTACTCTGCTTATTCCTCATGCTTGCTGGCGTCTCGCTATCGGCTGAAACCCAAACCACCGTGAAGGCAACAAGCATCGACCCTGCGACGCCGAAGATCGACGCCGAGAACCTGCCTAAGCTGCCATGGCACATGATGAACTTATGGTGGGACATCCCTGCCACGCCCGACTTCCAATCGCTCGACATCGATGTCCGCATAAAAGGTGAAGTCGACCCATCGAAACTCAACCTCTACATCGCCCCCATCGGCATCGGTGAATTTAACGCCACAAAGTTCTACGGCGGCATCCAGTCTAACATCGGCGGCTACGCCGTCAGCGAAGAGAGTCCGACGGGCGCTTATCACAAGGGTAAGGGCGCCATTTTCTCCCGCTGGGGCAACAAGGACCTCGATACTTCGTTTGTACGTCCAGCATCCAACGGCCTGATTGAAGCAGCAGGTTATGAAGGCGACTTCGCTTCGGGGCGGCGTCCCTACGCCTGGGGCGAAGGCACCTACACCTACTCGCTTCGCAAGCTCACTTACGAAAAGGATAAAGATGGCAAGGAATGGACATGGGTTGGTGCCTTCGTCACCGATAAGGCGACCGGTCAATTCACCTTCATTACCTCACTCAAGTTCCCTGGCCGTACACTCGCCTTCTGGGGCCGCCACTCGGCCTTCATCGAGATCTACGGCGGCAA
>DNHH01000053.1:0-223 GCA_003485955.1 Opitutia bacterium | reverse complement strand
CCTTCATCGAGATCTACGGCGGCAAAACGGTCGACATCTCTAAGCTCCCCGCGCTTGAAATCGGCATCAGCCAACCGCGCATCAACGGCAAGGCTGTTGATGTGAAACGATTATCACTCGTTCACCCACCCAAGGGTCCCGTCTCGCCACCCATCATGAGTGGTGAACTTTCAGCAGACGAATCCGAAGTCGTCTTTAAATTACACGCGCAGCTACTCGAAGG
>DNHH01000017.1:22649-25156 GCA_003485955.1 Opitutia bacterium | reverse complement strand
GTGGCACGGATTACCGTACGACACTTCGCCAAGCCTTTCTGTATGCATTCGGTGTACTCGTAAGCTTCTTAGCTTTAGCAGGACTTATTCTCGCCCTGAAATCAGGCGGAAGCGCTGTCGGCTGGGGATTCCAGATGCAATCAACAGGTTTCGTATTAGCGACTGCAGTACTTATGGTGACATTAGGTATGTCACTCGCTGGTACTTTTGAAATCGGAACAGGAATCGCCAGCAATGTAGCTACCAAAGAAGGTAACACCGGTGCCTTTTTCTCAGGTGTACTTGCGACCGTTGTGGCAACGCCATGTACAGCACCCGGACTAGGCGCAGCGCTTGGCTTTGCCCTCGATGCTTCACGCGGAACGACGGAGACACTTAGCTTCTTCGCCGTTATCGGATTCGGTATGGCCCTACCTTATGTACTTTTAGCAGCCTTCCCTGCATTAAGCCGATTGCTGCCACGTCCGGGCGAGTGGATGGAGACATTAAAACAAGCGATGTCATTCCCCCTCTTCGCTTACGCGCTCTACTTACTTTGGGTGCTCAATGCACTCGTCGAAGACGCAAGCTGGTTGAGGGATGCATCTATCGGTCTCGTCATCATCGCCGCATCTTGCTGGATTTGGGGCCGCTGGGGCGCACCACATCGTACCGATATGGAACGTCTCTGGGGACGTCTGGTAGCAGCCGCCTTATACCTCGGAACGATTGGCCACCTTATTTACTACCTTCCCTAATTAAGGCACCATTGCTCGGCGGTAATCGAACTCAGCGGGCACAGGCACGCCGTGTTCTAGCAAAGCCTCAAGATAATCTACAGCCGTGGGGGCCCAAGCGGTTCCACGCGGACCGAGTCCATTTAGGATATAGTGTCGTGTGCGCAATGCATGTTGGCCGAGATACGGACGATTGTCGCGGGTACAGGGACGGGTTCCAGCCGCCTGCGCAGTAACTGTCGTTGAAATAGGCTGATTAAAATACCCTTGGAACCTTGCGAGGAGTTTTTTTCGCTGAATGTCTGTAACTAGTTCACCCTGCTCTTCCCAGTCCCAATTAGTGCCTGTTCGCCAGCGCCCTTCACCACATGGCAAAGCCCAACCCTCACGATTGAGTACGAAATCTTTAGCCGGTGCGTCCGAAGTGACATCTAACGACTCTCCTTTCGCAGGTTGCCAGGTTAAATTAGAAAATAAGCCACCTGGAAGCATCGCACGCCATCCATCGCACCAGACCACGCGTTGCGCAGTAATATTTTTCCAACGAATGCCTGTGGGCGTATCCGTAACATCGTTAGTGCTGAGTTGATCTTTGATTAACCGTTCCCCTAACCAAGTTTTGGTATCCGCTAGAAAACGCGGTAGATCAACCCATGCCCCATGCATAAGCACGCCGCCATGTGTATCCGTTAGGTCTTGGCTCAATCGGCCTGCATTATCTGTCACATCTTTAACAAAGGGCGCACAATCGGCCTCGACGCACCGGCGTAAGCCCTCTGCACGCTGCTCGGCGTCCGCAAACATGCGGTAAACGATGATAGGATGAAATACGTTATGCGCTGTGTAAGCTTCGCGAGCACGTGCAAAAAGCTGCGGGTACTCTGGGGTTAGACGAAAACGACGTCCCGTGAGGGGTGTCATTAATCCGGCGGCAACCAAACTGGCATTCGATTGACCGGGATCAACGACGGCAACAGTGCCAGAATCTGATAATCGTCGAGCAAGCAATGATCCAGCAAGCCCCTGCCCAACGACGAGCGTTTGGACGTTCATAAACCTTGGATACCCAACCAGCGACGCCCAATTTCAATCCAGACAGGAATCGTTAACGGACAGAGTATCGACGTAACAATTGTTCCGCGTAAAGCGAGCGGAACGTCACCCTTACAATGTCCGACAATAAGGAATGTAAAGATGCCCGCAGGCATAGCCGCTTGAACCAACATCACCCGTTGTAAGTTGTGGTCTGTCACAAACGATGCCGCGACCAATATGACCATGGGTGCGATTAAAAGACGGACGAGTAAAAATCCAATCGTCGCACGTACATCCGTGCGGAAACTAAATCCGCGTAGGGTCTCATACATATAAATACCTGTTAAGATCAATCCAACCGGCACAGCGCAGCTACCAACATCGTGGCAAACCTTACCAAAGAATGCAGGTACTGGAGAACTTCCGAAGCCAAATAAATTAACTGCCAGTGCGAGCACCAGAATCATCGTCATTGGGTGAATGAGATTTCGGAGAACACGCACGCCACTATGCGCAGATAAATGGGCGATACCCACAGTCCAGACAGCAGCTTCAACGCCGACGTTATGAACGAGNNCCCAATGGTTGAACGAACCTCCGTACGGAAACTGAAACCGCGCAATGTCTCATGCATGTAGATCCCTGTTAGGATTAGCCCTACAGGCACAGCACAACTACCAACATCGTGACAAACTTTGCCAAAGAATGCCGGTACGGTTGAAGTCCCGAATCCAAATAAATTAACTGCCAGTGCGA
>DNHH01000017.1:19474-22579 GCA_003485955.1 Opitutia bacterium | reverse complement strand
CTTCAACGCCGACGTTATGAACGAGCAACACACCAACAACATCCTTATCAAAAAGCGCCGCGGTAATTGGAATACCGATATAGCCAAAGTTGTTAATGCCACTGGCGTAGGCAAATGTACGCTCGGAAACGCCTTGTCCTACACGCAGCAACTTACCGACAATGATACCAATGATAATGCCACTAACCACCATGGCGAAACCGGTACCGACATACAATGCCGCTGCACTACCCGTGGCGATTAAGGGGTTATGATGAACCCGATCATAAATGAGGGCAGGGAAAAAGAGCCAAATCACTAATCGCATTAACGGCTGGCGCGACTCGGAGCCGACCCACCCAAAGGCAGCAAGCAACCAACCAGCCGCGACAATTAAAGCCGTGCCAGCGAGCCCTTGAATCATATCGGGATTATAACCCTGCATCCCCTATGCCTATGCATGGGTTAAAGTTATTTCAACTGCGATTCTGACATATGTGATAAGGTGCATACACGTGTTGTCGTATGCTGTACGGCAATCCTCTCAAATGCTCCCAGACCGAAAAAATGCAACTACCATAGGTGTCAACTGTCAGACTAGCATGCGCTTCGCTATTTTAAGTCTCTGGTTATTTGCCTCAATCGTCCATGCACACGACATCGGTATCGAGATGTCTAAAGATGCTGAGAGCTTTCTTGCAAAACTCGACCCTGCACAACGTGTAAAAGCAAACGTCCCATTTAACAGTGATGAGCGCTTTAATTGGAGATTTGTTCCAGCAGATAGAAAAGGACTTTCGCTCAAAGAAATGAATAAAGAGCAGTCTAATGCGGCACTTAAAATACTACACAGTGCACTGTCTGCTTCTGGTGTTACTAAGACAACTTCCATTCAACAACTTGAGTCTGTTTTAAAAGAAATCGAAAAAGGTAAAGGACCCACGCGCGATCCCGAACTCTACTACTTAACAATCTTTGGCACGCCGAGCTCACATGGTAGTTGGGCTTGGCGCTTTGAAGGCCATCACCTTGAAGTGCAAGTAACGCTACTGAACGGAGAAATTGTCGGACTGACTCCACACTTCATGGGTGCCAATCCAGGCCGCGTAAATGAAAACGCGGCTAATACGAAATACCAGGGCTTAGAAGTACTCGCAAAAGAGGATAAACTCGGTCGCGACCTCGCAACGTCGCTCAATGGTACGCAAGTTGCGCTGGGTATTGTCGGCGGGAAAGCGCCGAGCGATATCCTAAGCGGCCAGTCACGTGAAGCCAAAGTATTGCAACCACTTGGAATTACCCTGGCCGACCTCAGCAACGAGCAACAAGTAATCTTCTGGCAAATCGTTGAGGAATTTGTGCTTCGATTTAAAGGTGAACTTAGCGTACCAACACTTAAGGCATTACGCGACGTACCAAAAAATAAACTGACATTTGCTTGGATAGGCGGCTTCAAAGAAGGCGAGGGACATTACTACCGTATTCAAGGCCCAGATTTTTTAATCGAACTTGATAATACCCAAAACAATGCGAATCACGTTCACACTGTTTGGCGTGATCTAAAAAATGATTTTGGTAATGACGCCTTGCGACGTCACCTCGCAACCGAGCATTCAAAGCGATAAACGCAACCAGCCTCCCTGCACGAAGGTACAGAGAAGCTGACGAAATGGTGGAGGTGGCGGGAGTCGAACCCGCGTCTTCCGGCCCTTACTACGGGCCCTCTACATGCTTAGCCTCACGATTGATCTCGACCGGATTTGGGCGTGGGCGCCCGTCCGACCTATTCGTCTTCTCACTTACCCCGGAGATGTCGACCAGAGGAGGGGATCGCCTACGTTAACTAGGATGATCTTGGGCCGTAGGTCAGGCTCAAGGTCCTATCGCTGGTATTAGGCAGCGAGTGCGAGCGTATTGCTACGTTCGAACGTGATTGTGTTTTTGGCAGTTATTTTGCCGCCGATGGGATTAAGGAGGGTCATCGACATCCTCCGCATGCCGGCTCGTCCTCTTGGCTGGAATCGAATCCGGAACACCCCCGAAAGACTGTTAGTCATTCAGTCGGTCAGGGCCGACTGGGAAAGAACATAGCTATTATACCACACCCACCTAATCGCCTGCATGGGCTTGCCGAAGACCCTAGGTGTGCCATAGCGTGCTGAAGACATGGCTGACCTCGACTCCCTGCGTTCCCTCGCCCTCGCTACTGCTGAGGCGGCAGGCGCCCTGCTCCTTGATGGTGCCTCACGGCGCGTCAATGAGACGACGGATGACGACGTCAAAATGCAGGCTGATATTGACTCTGAAAACTTGGTTCGAGAGCGCCTGAAAATTTCAGGCTTACCCATTATTGGAGAAGAACTCGGGGGCGACCCTGCGCTCTACGATTCAGGTAAAGAACTCTACTGGGTCGTCGACCCCCTCGACGGCACTTACAATTACCTCCGCAATCAACCCTGTACCTGTGTCTCGATTGGTCTGATGCGCGGACAAGAGCCAATACTTGGAGTTTTGCGGGACTTCACAGCCAGCAAGACATACCTGGGGGTACCGGGTGAAGGTAGCTACGTCAATGGACGTCGCATCCAGCCCAAGTGGGCTGTGCGTACCGCTGATGCCTGTCTCATGACCGGTTTTCCAGCCGCTGCAGACAAAGAAGGACCAGCGATGGACGCATTCCTGCTCGAAGCTGCCCGCTATAAAAAAATACGAATGATTGGGAGTGCCGCCCTTGCGATAGCTTACGTGGCCGAAGGCACCGCGGATACCTATCAGGAATGCGCCACGAACCTTTGGGATGTTGCTGCAGGCCTCGCGCTCATCAAGGGATCCGGAGGATATTACCGGATAATCCCGACGGGTAAACGACCGCTCAACTTCGACGTCTGGGTATCAGCACGCGAAGAGTGGACACGTTAAATTTAAAATGCGCTACCCTGCCCTTTTACTACTCACAATCTCAAGTCTTGCGGCAGCTGAAGACTCAACACCGAGCACACAATGCCCTGTCCCCATGACGGATACAGCTATCCCAGCCCTACAACAAGACTTGTCCAAGGCGTCAGCCAACCCTCGTATTCCACGTCCCGACCAAGCGATCATGAGTGCGGCCATGCGTATCGAGTC
>DNHH01000017.1:13936-19222 GCA_003485955.1 Opitutia bacterium | reverse complement strand
TCCGAATATGCAGCGGCTTTTCTCATCGCGACCATGCCAAGGTCCGATCTCCAAAAACTTAATCCCGCATTTGTCCAAGAAAATATCCAGCTAGCCCTCGCTGCACGTCAGGAATTCTCCTGGGCGAAAGAACTCGAAGAATGGCGCTTTCTCAACGATGTCTTACCTTACGCGGTACTCGATGAAGACAGAGACAGCTGGCGGGCCGACTTACTCGCCAAACTCCGTCCCGTTGTGGCGAAATGCAAAACACGTCGTGAGGCCATCCTAGCCGTCAACGCTGCGCTCCGAGATATCGTGAAAGTTGAGTACAATACAAAGCGCCGCGCCCCCAATCAAAGTCCACCTGACTCCATCCGCCAAGGTGTTGCCTCATGCACAGGTCTTTCTATTCTTCTATGCGATGCCTTTCGTGCTGTCGGCATTCCTGCGCGGATTGCAGGCGTGCCCACATGGGTAACTGTCGAAGGTAATCACAACTGGGTCGAAGTTTGGGACGGCGAGTGGATGTTCACTGAGTATTACCCCGATAAAAAAGGTCTCAATCATGGATGGCTCCTAGAACGTGCCTCTTACGCCGATCCAGCGCGCACGGAGACGTGGGTGTATGCGACCTCGTGGGCACCAACTGGTCTCTACTTCCCTCTCGTTTGGAATTTGAATTCACGTACTGTTGCTGCAGTTAACCGGACCACTGCATACCATGCCTACGCGGGTGGACGGAAGTACGCACTCACGCAGCAAGAATGTGTGCTAGGGTTGCGTGTTTTCAAAGAAGGTAAACGCGTACCGACGACTGTCACGGTCATGCAGGGCGGAAAATCTCTCGCGACAGTTAAAACTGCTGATGACACACAAGACATGATGGATGTACCTTGGGTAAAAGTGCGCATGGATGGCGGGGCTATTACTGTCGTCGCTAACTCCAAGGAAGTACCTGTCACCCCCAAGGCAGGCGCAGAAGTTGTCGTCGACGTTGATCTCGGCCCTTGAAACTCGACAATCTACCCTAGATATCCACCGTGTAACCACGATGAACGTCCTCCCTAAAGCACTTACCTTCGAACATGCCCTTCGAAATTACGGAGAGATGATTCTTGGTAATACAGTTGATGTCAGTTCGATTTCATTTTGGGCAGCGGTAGCCATGCTGGTCGTATTACTTCCTTACCTTGGTCGCCTTGCCGCGAAACATTTCTTTGCTAAAGAGGGTTCAATCATTGGTATCGGCGCGGTTGCATTAGTGTCCGTCGGCTTAACGTTCTGCGCCTTCTGCATGGCCATGACCTCCCTCTCGACATTCGTGCCCGCAAACATCGAGACCCTCGTGGTCACACTCGCCACCTGCACCGCTGTTCTACTAGTCGCGAGCGCTGCCTCGCAAATCCTTTCAATGGGTTTTGGACCTTCGCTCGGCCTCCAGGTAATCTTCTGGAATATCGTCTTTATAAGTCAGGTAGCTACGCGCTTTTTAACTGATCTCTGGACGCGCTAAACCATGCGTGCGGGCATCCTTGCGGCTATCGCCCTCTTTCCGTTAATCGGGACGCTCACTGAAGCTTGGGCAGCAGATAGTAAGACCCAAATTGAAATAACGACATTTGTTACCCACGTTCATCCTGATGGCAGCGGCGCAAGTACACGCGGTATGCCCACAGTCACCACAACCGACGGTCAAGAGTGTAAAGTGTTTTTCGGAAATGGGTATTCCGACGGGCGGGTCGATGTAACGGCAATACGCATGGAATTCACTCCAACGATTTTAAGCGATGGACGCGTCCAATTACGCTTTGTCTCACTTGGAACCGAGCTGGGCGAGAAAATCTCGTCTGATACGCTCACGACCCAAGCAAAGCCGGCAGCCGATACCAAAATCAATTTCCACTCTGCCTTGCCCTCGGATGGCCTCTTCTCTGTTGCCGGCCAAAGCGGGTCGCGTAGTTGGCTACGCATCGGTCAGAAAGTCGACGGTTGGACGCTTACAAGCTACGATAGTGGCTCTAAAAGCCTAACACTCTTACGCGGAACGCAGTCGCTCCGCCTCAGTCTTGTCAAAGCGAGCGCAAGCGTTCCCACGGCCAATGGCTCACCCAGGGTAGAAACAATCACCATGCTTCCGGGAGAACAGTCTGAGATTATCGGCAAAGATGGTCACCGTCTGATTGTTAAAGTGCGGCTATTCGACTCTCCGCCGCCTGCGCGCTAAGAGCTTAGCCAGTAGTCTGAAGGCCAGCCGCGATGGCGTTAACCGAGAGCAAGAGCTGAGGTACATGCGCGTCCGCATCCTTCTTGTCGCCCGTAGCCAAGGCTTTGCGCCACTCTTTGATTAGACCAACTTGCTGTTCATGCAGAAGATCGATGGCTTCTTCGCGCAGTGAGATAACTTTACGCAGGCGAGGACGACCTTGGGTTAATTTCTTACCGGAAAGCTCGTCGAGCATCTTACGCGTGAGGGCGTGCTCTGCCAGGATCTGATTGAGTACACGTTGACGGAGCTTTTTGTCGGTCACCATGGCGCCGTAGAGCTTCATCATACGACGGTTGGCGGCCAGAACACTGGTCGAAGCGTTCTTAAGCATATAACGCAGGGGTGCCCAGGTATCGTAACGTCCTTTAATAAGATCCCAGCCCTTGGTATTTTCCTCTTTTAAACGGGCGAGACCAGACCCCACACCATACCAACCTGAAAGATAGAAACGGGACTGACTCCAGGCGAACACCCAGGGAATAGCGCGCAAGTCTTCCAAAGACGCAACGCCTGTACGGCGTGATGGACGTGAACCGATACGACTGGCTTCAATGACGTCAATCGGCGTGGCCTGACGGAAGAAGTCGATAAACCCTTCGGTATGTAACAATCCTTGGTAGGCCTGCTGGGAATACTCAGCTAATTGATCCATCACCTTGCAAAGATTATCAGGACTATCATCGTCCTTCTCATACAACAGTGTATTTTGAGTGACGCCTGCTGTCAGCAGTTCGAGATTATTGACGGCGGTAATCTGATTCGCGTATTTCTGGCTAATCGTTTCACCCTGCTCAGTCATACGAAGCTCCCCACCGATTGTTCCGTGAGGTAATGCGTCGATAAAGCGGTGTGTGGGGCCTGCTCCGCGCGAAATCGTGCCCCCACGACCGTGGAAGAAGACAATGCGAACGCCATGCTTCGCACCGACTTCAGTCAAGCGCTGCTGGGCACGGTAAAGATTCCAAAGCGAGGCTAAGATACCCCCGTCTTTATTGGAGTCGGAATAACCAACCATGACTTGCTGCGTCAGCTCGCGTGCACCCGTTGCCTCTCGACGTGCTTCCAGCGATCGACGCGTCATTGGGTGAGCGAGGAACGCATCCATAATGACCGTGCTCTTTTCAAGGTCTGCGATCGTTTCAAAGAGTGGCACCACTGGGAGTAAACAATGTGGGTTGTCGACTCCACCCGATGTCAAACCAGCTTCACGAGCCAACAAATATACCGCAAGGAGATCGGAGACGGAGCGCGTCATCGACACAATCAAGGATCCCAAACCTGCTGGACCATGACGACCGAGGCACCCGGAGACTACACGGTAACAGGCAATGATGGCATCTGCCTCTGTGCCGACATCGGCACTCTCACGAATAAATGGACGTGGCGACCTAAGTTCGGAATCTAAGAAACCAAGACGACGGACTTCATCCCATTTCAGGTACTCATCGCCTGGTAGACCTGCAGCCGTCATCAACTGCGAAACGGCCCGATCATGGAATGCGCTGTTTTGACGTATATCGAGCGTCGCAAGGTGGAACCCAAATACGCGCAACCCTCGGATAATCGGGTCTAAGTCATAACGAACCACCCGCGCCGCACCGACTTCAATGAGGGTTTCCCGCAAAAAGAGTAAGTCAGCGAGCAAGCCATCGGCAGTCGCATGTTGGTGAGGCAAAACTGGACCATCGGTCGCGGGCATCCGTAGGCGAACAAGGTTAAGGTACTGCCGCCAGCTTTCGTTAGGATTACGAGCAAGAGCGCGTTCGCCATCTTCGCCTAGGCTCGCCGATAACTTTTCGATTTGTTTAACAAAGATTTCGGGCGGTGTCTGCAAGCTGTCACCTAGCGACAACCTTTGAGCAAGCGCCTCAAGACGGTCTCCCCAGAAGTTTAATGCATTACGACGGAAACTACGAAGTGCGCCATCGGTGACTTTATCAGTCACAAGGGAATGGCCGTCGCGATCGCCGCCGACCCATGTACCGATGGTAAGTCCGGGTAAACTATCGGGATGTTCGATGCGGCTAGGCTCGAAACCTGCAGCCTCCCAAGCTTGGCGTAAGCGTAAGTCCATCCGCTCGACGGCTTCGGGGAAGATGTTCGTTAAGAAATAGATGACGTTGCGTAACTCGGAGGCCACATCTGGCTTCTGCTGGTAAATTTCACCTGTGCGCCACAGACGCTCGAGGGCGACTTTGATTTCATCGCGTATTGCACGCTGTTCAGCCTGCGTCCACATACTATTCTCACGCTTAACGAGTAGTTTATAGATGTGGCGGTGAATCTCGAGTACTGTTGCCCGTTTCGCTTCGGTCGGGTGCGCCGTCAAGACAGGCTGTACGTGGATATCGTGCAGGCGTTTGGCTACCTGACGATCCGTCATGCCTGCATCCCGTAATGAATTAAAGGTACGCCCCCAGGAACCTGGATCGGATGCGAGGCCTTTGGAGTCCTCGCGTAAGCGTTTCGATTGTGCCGAAGCATTTTCTTCCACCATGTTTAACAACTGGAAGGCAATCGAGTAAGCCTGCACGCCGCGGTAGGAGAAAATTTGAATACCGCGCAATTTGCGTGTACCCATCCAAGGCAAAGTTCCCGCTAAATCTTTGTGGCCGAGCTCCTCGAGTACTTCGACGAAACACGTCATCATGAAATCAAGGTCCTTATCGACCTTGAGCAAACCTTGCTGCAAATCACGACTAATAGGCATCGACGATAGTCGTAGCATGCATCACGCATTCCCCGCAACCGCAAACCCACCTGAGAGTGACTCGTAATGGTCTTCCTAGGGGTCTTCATAGACCGTGCTATCGCCTAGTCCGCTTTAAAGGCTTTCCATTACCGAGCGACTCCCATAAAGTATCGCACAGTCAGAACACACGCATCCGCATGGTGCAAACCATGAGGAAAGTCCGGACACCATAGGGCAGGATTCCCGACGCAAGGCGGGGCGCGACGAAAGTCGTGACGGAAAGTGCCACAGAAAACAGACCGCCGGGTCTCGCAAGGGAAACGGTAAGGGTGAAACGGTGAGGTAA
>DNHH01000017.1:5050-13664 GCA_003485955.1 Opitutia bacterium | reverse complement strand
CCACCAAGGTCCCGGGTTGTCGCACTGCCGCAAGGCAGGGCTGAAAAGCCAGAGAAATGGATGCGGACGGAGTGGTGAGTATCACCCGCTACAGAATCCGGCTTATCGTGCCTGACTCCACATGAGGGACCGACCTGAAAGGGTCGGTTCCTCACCTTTGGCATTCTTATTTCTTAGCCAAGAAATCGACAGCGAGCTTGTAACCTTCGAAACCAAGCCCGGTGATCACGCCTTCGCAAGCACCGGCAGTGATCGATACGTGGCGAAAGGCTTCACGCTTATAGATATTCGAAATATGAACCTCGACGGTGCGCATCCCGCTACCCGCGATGGCATCACGCAGAGCAACGCTCACATGGGTGTGACCTCCCGGGTTAATCACGAGGAGCTTCACGCCGTCATCTGTCCACTTCGCGAGTGTATCAATAATCTCACCTTCATGATTGGATTGGAAGAAACGTGGTTTGAGCCCACGCGCAACCGCATGGGCGCGTACATCTGTTTCGAGATCGGCAAGGGTACGGGTACCATAAACCTCGGGCTCGCGCTTACCGAGTCGGTCTAAGTTAGGTCCGTTGACGATACCGATGTCCATACAGACTACTTAGACAAATAAGTCGAAAAGAGGAAGGAGGAAACGAGAGCTTGCCTCCCGCCCTACTTCGACCCGCATCAACGCTTATCCATCGGTACGTACGCACGCTCAGTATTACCCATGTAAATCTGACGTGGACGATGAATCTTCTGCTTAGGCGACTCCGCAATTTCTTTCCAATGTGAGATCCAGCCTGGCATACGACCAATCGCAAAAATCACCGTGAACATCTCTGTCGGTATACCGATAGCTTTCAGAATAATACCGCTGTAGAAATCAACGTTCGGGTACAAGTTGCGTTGCTTAAAGTAAGGATCATTTAAGGCAGCCTCCTCAAGTCGCATCGCGATCGCCAATAATGGATCGTTAACATTCAGGAGCTTAAGGACCTTATCGCACTGTGCTTTGATAATCTTCGCACGTGGATCATAGTTCTTGTACACACGGTGACCAAAGCCCATCAGGCGCACACCACTGCCCTTTTGCTTCGCCGCTTCAATAAAACGGGAACCATCGTCGCCAGATTTATGAATTTCTTCGAGCATCTCGATGACAGCTTGGTTGGCACCACCATGAAGGGGACCCCAAAGGGCGCAAACACCTGCGGAAACGGATGCAAAGAGATTGGCACCGCCTGAAGCTACCATGCGCACTGTCGACGTTGAACAGTTCTGCTCATGATCTGCGTGCAGGAGCAAAATCAAGTCGAGGGCACGGGCAACCTCAGGGTGCACCACATGATCGGCATGAGGCTGCGCAAACATGAGGTGAAGGAAGTTACTGCAGTAGTCGTTACCTGGCTTCGGGAAAACGGAGGGTTGCCCTTCTTTGGCCCGGTGAGCCAATGCAGCGAGGGTACGAACTTTTGAAATAAGAACAGTGGCAGCTTCATCGAGCTGCGCTAAATCGTGGGCGCGCTCATTAGTGCCGAGTTCAGGGTAGTAACAGCCAAGGGTATTAAGTGTCGCTGAAAGAACCGCCATGGGGTGTGCGGTACTCGGGAAGCCACTAATCGCGATACGCAGACCTTCATGAATTTGCGCATTATCAAGTATGCGGGCCTTAAAGGACTTAAGCTGATCTGCGGTCGGAAGCTCACCGTAAATTAAAAGATACGCCGTCTCAATAAACGTAGATTTTTCAGCAAGTTCTTCAATGGAGTAGCCACGGTAGCGTAAGATACCTTTTTCTCCGTCAATAAAGGTGACTTTTGATTCGCATGCACCCGTGTTGGCATAACCGTCATCAAAAGTAATGTAACCGGTAGTGTCACGCAGGGTGCGTACATCGACAGCACGCTCGCCTTCGGTGCCGACGAGGGTATCGAGGACGAACTCTTTGTCGTCCAACTTGAGAATAGCTTTTTTCTGAGACATGGGGGTTGGGTTTGGCCAACACTCCGATGTGAGGTCAGCGGGAAACTAAAGTCAGAAAATTACGGTAGAGTTGCAAGCCTTTGACCTGACTTTTCTCAGGGTGAAATTGCGTTGCAAGGACCCTGCCTTGGCGGATGCCACTCACAAATTTACCAGCATAGTCGGTCGTACACCATACCAGCTTAGGCTCGGTCTCTACCAAACGGTAACTATGGACGAAGTAGAACGGCTCGCCATTTACACCCAGACCCTCGGTCAAACCTGCACCTTGCACGAAATAAGCCTCATTCCAGCCCATGTGAGGCACCCTTAACCCCTCCATCACAGGGAACCGGGTGATCTTGCCTTTGAATATACCTAAGCCGGCCTGATTCCCCTCCTCTGAATACTCAAAGAGAGCCTGGAGGCCAAGGCATACACCTAAGAAGGGCTTATCGGCGGCAATCCATTGCTTCAAGAATGTGGCGAAGTCGGTGCGCTTGAGACAGTCCATACAATCACCGATGGCACCTTGACCCGGGAAGACAACGGCATCAGCTCGCTCGGCCTCACTAGGCGTTGAGGCTAAAAAAGCGTCTGCGCCAGCGGCAACAAGTGCACGACGAACACTCCGTAAATTACCACCACCGTAATCGATAACGGCAACAGACGGACGAACGGTCACGGCAGCAATCAGAGTTTACCCTTGGTACTAGGGATAGTATCACCGGCGCGAGGATCGACTTCGATTGCCATACGTAATGCCCGCGCGAAACATTTGAAAAACGACTCAGAGACGTGGTGTGGCTCATCGCCATACTCTAAGCGCATATGCAGATTGCAGGCTAAGGCATTGGTGAGTCCTTGGAAAAACTCGCGAACGAGTGCGATATTGAAATCGCGCACCATGTAGTTGGTAATGTCGGCCTGGTAGACCAACATTGGGCGATTGGACAAATCGATGACGACACGCGATAAGACTTCGTCCATCGGCAGAAGGAAGAATCCATAGCGGCGAATGCCGCGCTTTTCACCCAATGCTTCGCGAATGGCTTGTCCCAGCACAATCCCGACGTCCTCGACAGTATGGTGGTAATCGACATCTGTATCCCCGCTCGCCTTGACGGTAAGATCAATCGAGGCGTGCTTTGCTAAAAGCGTAAGCATGTGATCAAAGAACGGTATACCCGTCGCAATTTCAGCACGGCCGGTTCCATCCAGATTGACGGAAAGTGAGATACGCGTCTCAGCGGTATCCCGGTTAACAGTACTAGTTCTAGAGCCCTGACTCATGACTCACTCATCCCCCGAGAGCCCGCGGAAGTCAACCCCGCCCTGCCGTCCACTCTTTAGCTGCATGCATAAAAGCATCTACCTCGGCATCCGTACCAACCGTAATACGAAGCGCCGAGACCGTCAACGGGTGCGCCGGAAAACGCCGAACAAGGATTTTTTTAGAACGTAAAAATTCGAATGCATGCTCACTCGTCGAAACTCCAGGGGGCGAACCCATTCGAACCGGCGTTGCTAAGACGAAATTAGCAGCACTCGGCACAACAGACCAACCTATATCTAAAAGCGATCGCGTGAGTCGCTCACGGGAATGCTTCACCTTGCCCACGGTTTCTTGGAGCCATTTTGAATCACTAATTGCAGCCACGCCTGCCGCTTGGGCAAGCCGATCTAAATTATAACTGTCACGCACGCAATCGAGCAGCCCAATCACTTCAGGTCGGGCAAGCACATAGCCAACACGCATGCCGGCAAGTGCGTGCGCCTTGGAGAGCGTGCGCGTGATAACAACATTACTATGCGATCGAAGAAGCTCGATACAGTCTTCAGGCGCAAACGCTGCATAGGCCTCGTCCACTACGAGCAATCCTTTGAAACTTGCGGCGACTTGGGCTATAATACTACGCGCGAAATTTATCCCAAGGGGCGCATTCGGGTTGGTGATAAAAAAGATGGAAGCACCCGAATCTGTGACTGCATTGATGGAAAAGGTTAAGTCGGCCTGAATTTCAACACGTACCACAGGTGCATTTTGAGCGGCAGCTAAAACAGGGTAGAGTGAATAACTCGGGTTGAGCATACCAACCGGACGGGCCGGGCCAGCGTAAGCACGTATCAATAAATTTAAGACATCATCCGATCCATTACCGGCAAGTACGTGATCGATGGGCAGACCGTGTAATGCGCTCACAGCTTCGCGAAAACGACGGCTGTCGGGCGATGGGTAAAGACGTAAAGTTGCTCCATCAACACTCAGCGCACTGACCACTGCAGCAGCGACGGCGGGACTGGGTGGATACGGATTTTCATTCGTATTTAATTTTATCCAACCCTCCCCATGTGGCTGTTCACCTGGCGTATACGCCAGCATCGCCTCGATATAGGAATTAGGGGTTGGCTTCATCTCAGGGGCGAGAACGCAATCGGTCGCTGGCAAACGTACGTAAAGCCAGTGTCGTTGCCACTGGGTCTACCGAAGCCAACGCAACCCTGGCGAGTGCCTCACGATCCGCTTGAGTGCTTCGCCTTAAAACATAGCGAACCTCGGGAATGGCGGGTGTCGACATCGATAGCGAATCTGCCCCTAAGCCGAGGAGTAAAGGCGCCCAACCCACATCGCCAGCCAACTCACCGCAAACACCACAGGGAATTCCTCGTGACCGTGCTGCTTGAAAAACGCGCTGCAAAGTCAAGACCACTGCAGGGTGTGCGGGCTCATACAACGAAGCCACGCGCTCATTGCCGCGGTCGACCGCGAGTAGATATTGTACAAGGTCATTCGTACCGACACTGAAAAAGTCACACTCTGCAGCAAGGGCATCGGCAATAACCGTCGCAGAGGGTATTTCAATCATGACGCCCATTCTCAGAGGTACCATCGGACGAATACCTTCGACCTCGAGTTCATTTACGACCGCATGAACTGCGGCTTTAGCTCGGCGAACTTCATCTAAACCCGAAACCATCGGGAACATAATAGAGACAGGCCCAAGAGCCGAAGCACGTACGATCGCACGAAGTTGTGCACGAAAGATCTCGGGTTGCTCTAAGCAAAGCCTCAAAGCTCGAAAACCCATAAAAGGGTTAGCCTCAACCTCAGCATCTCCGAGTTGTTTATCGCCGCCGATATCGAGCGTTCGGAAAGTTACTGTTTGGCCGTTTGCCTTACGTACGACTTCCGCATATTCGGCATACTGTGTGGCCTCGTCGGGCCAACCATCGATACGTAGGAATAAATTCTCTGTACGGTAAAGGCCTACCCCATGTGCTTTCGCAATCACTGCATCTTCGAGATCGTCGGGGCCACCAATGTTGGCCTGGAGGATAAAAGGAGCCCCATCTGTACCGACATCTGGTGAGCCATTATCCGCCAGCAATGCTTCACGGCGGCGGGCGGCCTGGGCACTCGACAAGCGAACGCGCTCAAGCGTCGCGGGCGTTGGATTTAAGATGACGAGGCCTTCATCGCCATCTACGACGATGGTGTCGCCGGCATTCACGAGATCCATCAATCCGTGAACACCCACAACCGCAGGTACCTCAAGTGCACGCGCCATGATTGCCGAATGGCTCGTGCGATTGCCGCTCTCTGTAGCGATTGCTAAAACTTCACCGACTGGCAACGACGCCGTATCTGAAGGCGTTAAGTCACCCGCAAGAATGATAGAGGGTTCACCGGCTTTGCGAATACGCGAAGTTACCCCTAATAAGTTATCAAGAATACGACCGGTGACATCACGAATGTCCGAAGAACGTTCACGTAAAAAATCATCGTCCAGGTTTGCAAAGATTTCAATATACCGGTCTGCAACCGTTGAAAAGCAGTGCTCAATATTGAGTTTTTGATTTTTAACCATCGCCATAACTTCACCCACCAAGGCGGCATCTTCTAGTACGAGCAGGTGCGCATCAAAAATTTCTGCCTCGGCGTCGCCTAATCGCCCTGCGACCTCATCACGTAACTCTGAAATTTGTCGACGCGTTGTTTCGAGTGCGGCATCCAAGCGAACCTGCTCAGCTTTCACATCTTCAATCGCATACTTGGACACCTTAACCATGCCCTCGAGAAGCAGGTAGGCTGGACCATACGCTACGCCCGGAGCGGCTGCGATACAGCGAAGGACCCTCTCTGGTCTAGTGGCAGCTCCCTCCATGCCCCCAAGACAACCCAGTTAGGGCTATTGGCAAGGCTTGAATACCCTTAGCTCTCCAAGAAGTCCGCTTCGCGTACATCAGGCATCGGTACGACGTCTTCATCTACACTTACTTCTTCAATCTCTGGAATCGGCATAGTCTCATCATCCATCGACGTATCTTCGGAAATGCTTACGAGTGGCTGAATCCATGAACGTGTGTCAACTCCCGGAACAGTAACGTCTAACTCAACAACTACTAACACCAGCACGCATGCATGGGCGAAGAAACGACCTGCACGGTTCGCAAATTCACGAAGAGTTTTAAGCACACCTGCAAATGAAACGGTGTTTCGACGGGCTAGGACGACAGACTGCGCACGGTGCAATCGAACCAAAGCGGTAAAGCGTGCACGCAACTCAGGATGGCTCCGTAGAGTATCACGCAAGGCGATAACATCCTTGGCGACAGCATCCCCGTCTAAGTAAGCAAAAACCGCCTTATCAAAATCTGCGTGGCGGATCATTTGAGAAACTCATCCCCCATGAGTTCGCGCAGTGCTTCACGTGCACGATTAATACGACTCTTCACTGTGCCAATAGAGAGACCAAGCTCATCGGCAATTTCCTCGTAGGAACGATTATCGATATTACGGAGTATCAAAATGCGCTGCTGGTCGTGTTTGAGCAGAGCCATACACTCGGCGACACGCGAAACAAATTCGTTATGCAAGACCTCGGTGCCAGGCCCCTGACAACTATCAGGCAAAATGTCATGTAGTGTGTTGCCGGATTCACCAATTTCTGCGTCCAGGGAGAACGACTGGTCGCGCTTACGACGCCACCAATACCAGTACCGGTTATGCGCAAGGTTGATGGCAATCTTATGAATCCAGGTCGAAAATGAAGCCGTACCTCGGAAATTTGCGATGACACGATTCGCTCGAATAAAAGTATCTTGGGTAATTTCTTCGGCATCCTGTCGATTTCGAAGAAGCGAAAATACTTTGGCGAAGATACGGTCTTGATAGCGAAGAACCAATGACGCGTAAGCGCCAGAATCTCCTTGGCGAGCACGCTCGACAGTTAGCTGTTCTTCCTCAGTATGCTCCATTGGACGGGGTAGTCCTTTTATAAATGACAAACCCAAGGAATTCAACAGCAAGGTTATAGCCCTAAAATGCCCCCCATTGACTCCAAAAACCAACCCCCTATCCGCTGGGTTGACTGTATCCGAGGGACGAAGGGCGAAGCCTCATCATTCCCGGTAAAATTCCCGATCGGCTCAACCCGGCCCATCGCTACCCTGGAAAAGACTCCTTCCGGTTTGATGATGGTACCAACCCAAGGTTCAATCGTGTTCTTAAATGGAGCACGCTTAAGCGAGCCGACACCGATGAGTGACACCTTTACGCTCCAAGGGGAAAACTCCCTACTTGTGATTGGTGCTTCTGACCAAGATTGGACAAAAGACGTCGATACATCGACTTGGCTGCTCTTCGATGTTGAAAGTGGTGAATTCCTAGCGGAAGCGCCCAAAGAACGCATTGTGAAAATCGCCTCCGAACTCGGACGCCCAACCAATACGCTCGCGTGTACGCCCCGAGGACTTGGTATCGGATTCTCTTTCACCCAAGTCGTTCCATCGCTAACGCCGAATCGAGTCGATGGTACCACGCCCTCAGGATCACTCGTCGCCGAAAAAAATGTTGGTAAACATGTTTGTCCGGTTTGCTGGACGCGCTTCGACGCAGGTGACGCCTTGAGTATTGCCGTGCACGAAAGTCTCAGAGGTGACCCGGTGCTTGGAACCGATGCACGCCTACGTTTCCAACCCACCCGCTTCAATGATCAAGGCCAAGCCCTCGACCCTATGGGCTTAGCGTGCACAGATATCGCCTGTCCCCATTGTCGCCGCCAGTTGCCACCAGGATTCTTAGAGATGCCGCAATCGATTCTCTCACTGATTGGTGCGCCTTCTTCTGGAAAATCCTACTTCCTCGCAGCGACCACACATGTCCTCCAAGAAAAACTCGCACGCGACTTCGGTCTAGCATTCAAGGACGGCGACCCCACCGGCAACATGTTGCTCAATCAAATGCGCAACTCGTTGTTTTCAGCAACGACACCTGACCAAGCACTACTTGGCAAAACCGCACTTGAAGGAGCTACTTACGAAAAGCTACCACGTCTCGGACGGATGGTGTCACTGCCACGACCTTTTATTTACACCATTAGTAAGCCCACCAAAGCCCACTCAGAATGTTCAGTTATCTTTTACGATAACGCCGGCGAACATTTCGAACCTGGAATCGATATTCACGAGTCGCCAGGGGCGCTACATGTCGCTACATCTGCTGGGCTGCTCTTCCTTTTTGATCCCACGGCCAATGCGCGTTTCAAACAGAAGTTAGTCGGCATGGACGACCCGCAACTTTCAATGAGTGGACGTATTGACCAACAAGACTCCATCCTCGCTGAAGTGGACAGTCGCATCAAGCGGGTGCTTGGACTCGCAC
>DNHH01000017.1:1229-4863 GCA_003485955.1 Opitutia bacterium | reverse complement strand
CTTGGACTCGCACCCTCTGACCGCATCCAAACACCCATGGCATTCATTGTCGGCAAATCTGACGCCTGGGCACACCTTCTGCCTGAACCACTCGAGCCAACGGTCAAAAATGGTATGCTCGACCTCGGGGCAATTGACCGAAATTCCGATCGCGTCCGAACTGTACTGAAAGAACTCTGCCCGGGTCTAGTAGTGACAGCAGAGTCGCTTGCAAAAAATCTACGCTTCTTCGCTGCCACATCATTTGGGCATACACCCGTCATTCTTACGGCAGGCCCAAACAGCGGACGCATTGCTCCTGACCCTAAGAGACTCGCACCGGCTCGCGTCGAAGATCCCGTTTACTGGATTCTTCATCTTACTTCGCCGTCCATGTTGCCCTGCATTTAAAAAAAGATGCCCCTCTCCCTTGTATTCACTTCAGCCCCACAAGGGCTCACCCCTGGCCGATCTGGGTTCTGCACGGTCGCTCGTCACCGAGAAATTCCCGAAAGGCTCGTTACGCTCTTGGAAGGAATGGGCACACCCAATGGCAACTCATCCACCGCCGTATTTACTTTTCGTCGATTGGATGCTGCCGGCCAATCTTGGTATATACTTTCTCGCTTTACCGCCGGCGGACTTGATTACACCCAACGCGATAATCGTCTCGCACAACACCTCGTCTTTACCGAAGAGGAGGCGGCAGCACTCCCTCCCCCAGCAGACATAGCTTCTCGTTGGCATGGATGGATTGAGAAATGGGATGGAGAACCTCGTTGGCTCGATCCGATTAAACTACAACTCAAGGCAGGCCGTCCGCTCATCCCTTGCAGCCACTGGCGAAAAGTAACCGGTACTGGCGCCAAGGCAGCTTGGTTAATTGCGGGAGAATCAGCGAGTAACATCAGCCTTATCAACGCCAAGGATACCGACGAACTCCTACAGTTGTTTGCCGAGGCAAGCGCCCTGCTTGGCCGTGCTAGCTGGAGCGCCAACTTTACCACCCAAGCATCAATCACAGGCTCCGAAGGATTTGCTTGGTGCGGGGGTGAAACAAGTGGACGACACTGTATTGATTTAAGCTCCGCTAACCATGAGCCCGCACCTGAAGGTGAACGGGCGCGCCAAGCCGCACTCGGTGTCGCATTGCCGACTGCAATGCGTACCCCACAACAACTTTCCTCAGAGAGTAGCCCGGCGGTCACACCCGTGTTTTTAAACGGCTGGTTAATTGGCACAATCGCACTCGCAATCTGCGCTGTATCCGTCGCCTTTTACTTCGTCTACAAACCCAACAAGGCAGAATCCAAACAGGTCACGACTGTTCCGGTCAAAAAAGAACCTTCCCCTGAGGAAATGGCAGCGGCCGCCGATATCCTCCGTGCGAACAAGGCCCTACAGGAGTTACAAGATATCATGAGCCGCGAAGATTATGTCACGGCCGCACGTCAGTGGATTGAAATCGCGCAAATCTCACCTGCATTCACCGCGCGACATCGCGATCAATTTGTACCACGAATTCAAGCATGCATCGCAAAATCAGCTGCCAAGACACTCGAAGATAAACTCAACCAGACAGGCGTCGCTGAAAACCCTGAGGCAGTCGAAGCCCTGCGCGCCGAAGCTGCGGAAAACCTGCGAATCGCCAAAGAAATTGGTGCACCTAAAGATGCCGCACTCGCACGCTTAACAGAAGTTGGCGCTCGTGCCAAATTACTCACACAGTTAGATATTCGTGATACATTACTTGTCCCTGGCAAATGGGTTACGGGATCGGCAGGCCCCAACATACCTTCAACAGCAGAATTTGACTTCGGCCCCAAGGCAGGCGCTAAAATCAGCGCATTTCTCAAAGAAGGTCTTACGGGCGGCCCAGGCACTTCACAGTCCATATCCATTCGACTATGCACATACCGTTTCATCGCCCAGCGCGATAACAGCACACGTCTGCACCGTGCAAAACTTGAACAAGGCGCAAGCTCCGTATCGGTTACGGAAGAAACGCCCAGCGCTGGTCAGCCAAACGTCAGTCTATCCGTAGGCTCGCGAGCCAATACCGTAACGTTAAAATTCACTGGACAACCACCTGCTGGATTTACGGAAAACAATCAAGGTATCGAATTGTTGAATGTGGCCGGGCGCAAACTTTGCATTGTACTACTGGCGAACCCCGAAGCGCTTGAACCTATTCGATTTAGCTTAGGCGCGCTCTACACAGACGCTAGTAATCAAGAGACCACCCTCGCACCCTGGATCGAGCCTGTGTTCACGCGGCTTTCATTGATCGACGGTCGCAATGGACTCTACCCTGCTGGGCATGCCTTCCCAGATCGAACCGCCTCATTGGTAATCAGTAAGAACGTTTTAGACACAGATCTTATCCGCTTAAATACATCGTCAGAATCAACACGACGCACAGAAATCAATGAACGACGTAAGTTGTTTGATGCCGGAGATTTCTTAGCCGCTGGCGGAACCTGGACCATTCGCTGCGTTGATAGCCGTGGTAACTCCATTCTTCAAATCGGAGAGTTTCGCTGAGCATGTTGCCTGAACGCCTCCAGTCACGCATACGCGTTCAACTTTCGCTGAGCACACCTGACCTCGAAGCACGCGCGCTCGCTACCGAAATGGCGGAGTTGGGTAAACGTGCCTCTGAACGCCTCGCGCAGTGCGCCACACTTGCTCGCCTAGGCAATGAACAAGCTGCACTACAATCTGCCGAAGCCGAACCTAGCCTGCTCGATCTTTGTGCGTGGCTCAGTTTTGAAGAGAGCGTCGCTTGGCGACAACTCTGCATAGATCATGGCCTGCCTACGGCTCCGCCCCTTGATGACGCACAGCTACTGAGCGTCGAGCAACTTTACGGCAAGCCAATCGATGAAAATCACCCGCTTTACCGAGACTACCGACAAGCTATCCGGGAACGTGATGATTCACGCGCACTTTACGTATTACGCTCTATTACGACGGTCAATCCAAGTGATACAAATGCTCAAGCGGAGTTAAACCGTCTCCGGAGCAAGTTCATGCGAGATGCACTAAAAAGTGTGGCCGAATACTTTACGAAAAAGAATACAGAAGCGGCCGTGCAACTCATGACGCGCATGGAGCAAGTTGGGACTGCGCAACTCAAAGGTGATCGCGACTGGGAAGAAGCTTTACGTTTACGTGCACTCTGGATTCAGTCACAAAGCCGCAGCCGAATTTCGGGCCATGCCCAAAGAGCTAACCAAGCCTATAGCGCCAAAGATTGGCGAACATGCGCAGACGAAGTCGGCGGAGCACGAACCAGTGAGCGCAACGCAGGGATCAAAGCCGAAGGCGCTGAAGCCGAAATTCTCAGAACATGCGAGAAATGGGCCACCGAACTTGCAAATGCAGCCGCCGCTGAAGTAAACGCGCGCAACCAGATTGAAAATTTACGCGAAGAATGGAGCCGGCTTGGGCAAGAAGCACAGAGTGGACACTCCGCAGACTTACTGAGGCGCATCAATAAATGGATTGAGAAGGCATCGAACACAACCCTCCCGATGCCGATTGAGATGACCGAGGCAGCCAATGAGTTGAGTCGCGCGCTCCATCGAAAAGTTGTCAGGGCTCACACGAAACATGTTAGTGCATCCGTACTCGCCTTGATTGCGGTGCTAAT
>DNHH01000017.1:0-1048 GCA_003485955.1 Opitutia bacterium | reverse complement strand
CGGTGCTAACTGCGAGTTACTTTTTCTATGAGTCGGTCCGAAGTAAAACGGAGATCGAGACAGCCTTAAATGCTATCGACATACCTTTACAGAATTGGGACTTCGACGCTACTGATCAAAAGATTTCTGAAGTTAATAATCTAGCAAATACACTAGAACTCAGAGAAATCACCAGTGATAAAGTCTCTAAAATCCGACAAGAAATTGTTAGCTTAAAAGAAAAAGAGCAGCAACTTGCGGCGGAAGCTGCTTACTTATCACAGGCGAACGCAACGGGCATTGACGTGAATAATTTCCTCGAAGTACAGCGACGTGGCGACGCCTTTAATGTAGCACTAACGAAAGTCGGTAGTCAGGCAGCTAAACGACTGAAAACACAATCGGGCAACGTTGATAACCTGATTGCCCAGTGCAAAAAATTCGAACTAGGCCTACCCAAGCAAATCGATCAGCTTTCGGAAACCTTGGAAAAAGCTATCGGCAACAATCCAGAATTAGCCAAAGAGACGACCGAAAAAATCCGGCAATTACTGAATACTCCGGGTGTAAAAAAAATCGTTGGTACAGAATGTAACGATCGAGCAATGTCGCTCACTGATCGATCGAAAGAGAGACTTCTGCTCGATTCAGCATCGGAAAATGCACAACGACGTCTCAGCAATGCAAAAGATCTTAAGGGTTACCTCACAGCACTGCAGGCCATCCACAAAGAGACTCCCGAACTTGATGTCGGCAAAGCTGCCCTTTTCGTCATCGAGAGTAAAGATGAGCTAAACCAACTACCCCGGTGTCTATTGGGTCCACGCACTGCCACGATGTGGGATGCCGCCGCGACCGCAGAGCCTGCAAATTTTAAATTGAACCCCGAAGAGCTGGGTATCGCTCAACGATTAACCCAAGACAATCTCATCCGCGGTATACGTATCTTTTCGATCCGTGAGCACACCTCGCCCGAGGCCGGCGTGAATCTATCGAAAATTGTTGAGACCGAGTATGTCGTTGGGAACTTAACAACGCAAACGCGGCGTGTCGACGGATTATCTGAGAC